>CALCYJ010000342.1 GCA_937905845.1 uncultured Rhodospirillales bacterium | reverse complement strand
CTTGGCCAGCGCAACCGCGCCCATGTCACGGCGCATTTTTCCGCCGTGGCAATGCTCGCCGCCTACGAGCGGATCTTCTCCACCGCCGGCTGAGCGGCCTCCACCGCTTTCGGCCGCCGCTTGAGCAGAAGGCGGCGGAGCGCCCGCTGCGCCGGCCGCTCGACCAGGAGCGTGATCAGGCTGGCGAGCGCCAGGGCGCCGACCGTGGCTATGGCGGAAGCCGTCAGATGCGACACGCCCAGGCTCTTGAGGCTCATGATCACCCGATAGCCCAGCATCTGATGCGTGAGATAGAGCGAATAGGAGATGGTGCCGAGCCACAGGAGGGGCGAGCGGCAGAAGACGGTAAGGCGGCCGCTCAGCGCCAATGCGAAGGCCAGGAAGAACAGCGCCACCAGGCCCGCGTCGCCGACGCCCGCGATCGCGGCCTGCGCCGCAAGAGAGGCTGCCAGTATCAGAACGGCGCCGCGGTTCCAGCCCCGGCGGCGGACATCGTAGAAGGCGATGCCGGCGACGAACAGGTTGGCATAGGGCACCGACAGCAGCATGCCGAGCCGGTAGGGAACGATGTCGATATGATGCTGGCGGAACAGCATGATCGTCACGTCGAGCGCGATCCAGATGAAGCTCACGATGCGGATGTGCTTCAGCAGGCCAAGCTCGAAAAGCGCCAGCATCACGACATAGAAGGAAAGTTCGACCGCCAGGCTCCAATAGGCCCCGTCCACCGCCGGCACATAGAAATAGGCCTGTAACATGCTGAGGTTGACGGCCAACTGGGACAGGCTGTAGCCCGTCTGGTCGGGCAGCGGCCATAGATAGCCGACGGTGAAGGTGATGAGGACCGCCGTCCAATAGGCGGGATAGAGGCGGGAGACGCGCGAGACCACGAACTCGCGTCCCGTGGCGCTGCGTTCGAGCGTCATGAAAATGACGAAGCCGCTGATCAGGAAGAACAGCTTCACCCCGCCGATTCCGTCGGGGAAATGCGGAAAGCCTGCGTTCGGGTCGCCATAGAGCACGTGGTATTCGCGAAGATAATGGAACGCCACGACCCATAAAGCCGCCACGCCGCGCAAGAGATCAAGCTCGTGGAAGCGCTCGGCGTGCGGCACCCGTCCGGCGCTCATGCCGCTGCCTGCTGGAGGCGAAGCGCCGTCAGGTCGCGGTAGATCGCTGCGGGCGTGCCGAAACGGCCGCCGATCTCGTCGCGGAAGAAGGCGAGATAATGCTCGATCGATGCGAGAAAGCGATCCCGTTCCTCGGTGCTGCGCACATAGGGCGAACCGCCGATGCCGAGCGAGGAGGAATGATAGGTCAGGCTGAAGATCCGATGACCCTGGGCGAGCAGGCTGCGGGTCAGGCGCCGGTGTTCCGTCGCAAAAACCCCTTCGGGCGTGAGCGTGATGCGTTCCAGCAGCCGCAGCCGCGCCGCGATACCGCCGGCATGGAGCCGGCGCAGGGCCGCCATGTCAAACAGCGGGAACAGGCGGCGGCCAAGGGGGGCGGCAAGCCCGGCAAAGCCGCGCGACAGCGGGATCTCCAGCAGATCGCCACGGCGGCCGAACCAATAGGGCCGGTCGGCGCAGCGGCGGAAATCGGGACCGCCGTCGGCGCCGAAATCGCTATGGGGCACCAGGCTGAGATCGATCTGATAGCCGAGCCGTTCGAGCAGCGCCGAGGTCGCCGGTCCGAGCCCGTAGCGCCCGGCCTTGTAGGCGGTCGGGCGCGCGCCGAAATTCGCCGAAATCGCTTCGGTGAGCGTTTCGAGCTTGCGGGCTTCAAGCTCGGGCGGCAGGTTGCCGGGATAGGAATTATGCGTCGTCACCGCCTCTTCGAACGGTGGATTGACCCAGGGGTGCAGATGCGCACCGATGTCGCACAGGCCCTGGGCGTGAAAGCCCGCGAGCGTGCGCCAGGCCGGCCCAGTGGTAGCGACCGGATAGTCGATGACATAGAGCGGGACGACGCCGAAGCGGGCGTAGATTTCCTGCGCCCGTCCCTGTTCCGCGATGGCGGTGGTGGCATTGTTCTCGCGGGCGAAGGGCTTGGACCAGTCGAATTCTTCCTCGGTATCGACGACGATGACGAGGGTCGGGGGAAAGTCGGCAGGCAGCGCCGCCAGCGTCACCTTCGCCGCCGTCTCCAGCATGGTCCCGGCGTCGCCGCCGGGAAGGGCTCCTTGGCTCAGCATCGCCCGGCTCCACTCATCCGCTATGCAATAAAGGCCCGATCCGGTGGGCCTGCCCAGCCCACTTGTTATGCCACAAAGTATGATGATTCAGTAACCGTTTCCGCCTATGGTGCGGCGTGCGGCCCCCGTTGCGGCCGGCCGTAGAAGCCCTTAATCCCAGGCAGCGACAGGTCTCATGCCCAGCCATTCCGCGCCTGCTTCCGCCTCCTCGCGCGGCACCGATGTTCCGGGCCAGGCGGTGCCGAGCGACCTGGCGATTGCCATCGGCCCGGCACCGGCCGCGGCGGTGCTGGCGCCATTGTGGCAGGATCTGGCGGAGCGCAGCGAGGGTTCCTTCTACCTCTCCTGGCACTGGATCGGTCCCTGGCTCGCGCAGATCGACCGGCCGGCCTATCTGCTCAGGGCCGAAACGGGCGGGCAGGTGGTGGCGCTGGCGCTGCTCTGCCGCCATCGCGACCGCCGCCACCGTTTCATCACCAGCGAACTGCTCTGCCTGCAGGGGACCGGCAATCCCGCCTGCGACATCCTCACCATCGAATTCAACGGCATCCTGCACGACCGGCGCTTCGGCCCGGACCTCGCGTCGCGCTGCCTTGCGGCCATCCTGGCGGCGAACCCGGGCGGCACCTGGGACGAGCTATATCTCGGCGGCGTGACGGAGGATTTCCTCCCCCTGGCCGAAAATGCCGGCCTGAAACTGCATATCCGCGATCGCCGCCCCTCGGCCGCCGTCGATCTTGCCGCCATCCGCGCCTCGGGCAAATCCTATCTCGACCATCTCTCCAGCAACACGCGCTACCAGCTCCGCCGCTCGCTCCGTCTCTATGAAAAGCGCGGAAAGCTTTCCGTTACGCCGGCGCGGGACGTGGCGGAAGCCGAGAGCTTCATGGCGGGCCTGGCCGAATTGCATCAGAAGACCTGGCTCGCCCGCGGCAAGAGTGGGGCCTTCGGCGCCACGTTCCTGCCGCGCGTCCATGAAGCCGTGATCCGGGCGAGCCTTGCCGAGGGCGCCGTCGAAGTCGTGCGCATCGCGGCCGGCGAACAGGCCGTGGGCTATCTCTATAATTTCATCTACCGCGGCTGGGTCGGCGCCTATCTCTCGGGCTTCGCCTATGAAGAGGATGCCAAACTCAAGCCCGGGCTGGTGAGCCACTATCTCTGTGCCGAACATCATCTGGCCGCCGGGCGCCGTTCCTACGATTTCATGGCCGGCGACAACCGCTACAAAACCAGCCTGGGCGAGCGCGGTCCGGACATGCTGTGGCTGTCGCTGCGCCGGCCGCGGCTTAAATTCGTTCTCGAAGACGGGTTTGGAGCGGCTTACCACCGGCTCGACGCCTGGCGCGAGACACGACGGAAGCCTGCGGCCGCCGCCAGTACCGAGGAATAGGATGGAGGGCCGCCGCGGCGAAAACCCGAGCCCGCACGGAACAGCGGAAATCCCGTGACCGAACTCGCCCACATCGCCAATCTGATCCTGCTGCCGCCGGCATCCCTGCTGGCGCTGATGCTGGTCGGAGTCGTGATCCGTCGCCGGGCGCCATACCTCGGCGGGGGGCTCTGCCTGCTCGGTTTCGTGCTGCTTTACGCCTTCAGCACGGCGCTGGTGAGCAGCCTGCTGATGCGGGTGTTGGACAGCGGCCAGGTCGTGCCGGTGATCGCCGCCCATGCCGGCGCCGGCCGTTCGGATACCGCCATCGTCATCTTAAGCGGCGACATGCGC
The DNA here is from genome assembly GCA_937905845.1 of uncultured Rhodospirillales bacterium. Taxonomy (GTDB): domain Bacteria; phylum Pseudomonadota; class Alphaproteobacteria; order Ferrovibrionales; family Ferrovibrionaceae; genus CALCYJ01. The sequence continues at coordinate 3,020 of CALCYJ010000342.1, read as the reverse complement.
GACGCGGCGCCCGAATATGGCGGCGACACGGTCGGGCCGCTGACCTTGGAACGGCTGCGTTATGGTGCCTTTCTCGCCCGCCGGAGCAACCTGCCGGTCCTGGTGACCGGCGGCATCATCGACCCCAAGGGTCCGCCGATCGCCGAAATCATGCGGCAGATCCTCGAAACCGAATTTCATATCCCGGTGCGGTGGGTGGAAGCCGCCTCGCGCAATACGCGGGAGAATGCTCTCTTCAGCGCCAGGATTCTGAAACCGGCCGGAATCGACCGCATTCTGCTCGTCACCGACGCCTGGCATATGCCGCGCGCGCTCATCGCCTTCCGCGGCCTTGGCCTCACGCTGATCCCGGCGCCGACCGGCTTCTATATCAGCCGCCCGGGCTGGCTCGAATCCCTGGCGCCCACCGCCCAGGGGCTCCAGCGCAGCGCCTATGCCCTGCATGAGATGATCGGCAATCTCTGGTATCGCCTGGCCTATCGCTGAGCGAGCGGACAGACGGTCGGGCCTGGATGCCGTTATGGGTCGGCAGCCGGACTAAGCCGCACAAGCTGGCGCAGAAGGACCGGGATGCCCGTTGGACGCCGAAGCGCGGTCGAGTCTTGAAGTCAGCGGACGGGACGGCATCGAACCCGTCTTCGCCCATCAAAAAAGCCGGATAGGGCAGCGCGGGGCAGCGCGCCGGAATTTTAATGGCCCTTTAAGGGTCACATGACTATCGTGATGGCGAGTTCTTGTAGCTCATCTGGGGCGATGGGGATGACCTCCAGGGCATGAGGATGGGCACGCGATCGGCCTGCCGCGGGCATTCCGCGATGCCTTTCGGGTCGCACGGAGGCTGTTCTTTGCGTCTTGCTTGGATTGCAAGGTTGCGAGGAGATGCCGACCGTGCCCGCGGAATATTCTCGACAGTTGAGGGAAGGCCACAAGGGCCGTCGACATTCGGCAGGTGAAGTGGTGACTGCTCTGACGGAGGGATATTACAGTGCGGAAGGAAGAATCAGGCGAGATCGGTAGCATCCCCGTGCTTCGTTCAATTCCTCTCCTTCGCCCAAAATATTCTGGCAACTGTCGCCCCTTCGTTTATCCGCCCGTATGCCGTTGCTGCCGCCACTCACGATTCGTCGGTGCCACTTCCCACTGTTGATGCCGTGGCCCGAGCATCGAAACACCTGCCGCATCGCCTCTGCAAATCGTCATTTGGAAGATGGATTAGCCGATCGTGACCCAGGACATAGACACGCTTCACCTCGCCGACGTATTGCGCCAGAAGATCGAGGCTAAGGCAGCGGTAGTTGGCATCATTGGGCTTGGTTATGTGGGTCTGCCGCTGGCACGGGCGTTCCGGCAACAAGGCTTTCCCGTTCGGGGTTTCGACATTGATGAACAAAAGGCGCGCATCCTCAATGCCGGCGGGTCCTATATCCGTCATATCACTCCCGATGATATAAGTCGGATGAACGCGGGCGGCGGCTTTGTCGCCTCGTCGGATTATTCGCTGATTTCAACGGTAGACGTCATTATCATTTGCGTGCCGACGCCGTTGTCACGGCACTACGAGCCCGACCTCAGCTATATCGTCAGCACGACGGAAGCTGTGACGCCTTTTCTTCGGCAAGGTCAGCTAGTCTGTCTTGAATCCACGACCTATCCCGGAACGACACGAGAAGTAATGAGGCCGATCCTGGAGCGGAGCGGTCTGGTTGCCGGTAAGGACTTCTACATCGCGTTTTCGCCGGAACGGGAAGATCCCGGTAATCCGCAATTCAATACCTCGACCATTCCGAAGATCGTCGGCGCCGACGATCCCGTATCACGCGAGTTGGCGCTCGCCGTCTACGAGAAGATTACGCGTGTCATTTCCGTTTCCAGCGCCGATACCGCCGAGGCTGTGAAGTTGACGGAGAATATTTTTCGTTCCGTGAATATCGCTCTGGTGAACGAACTGAAGCTGATCTACGAAAAAATGGGAATCGATGTCTGGGAAGTTATCGATGCCGCCAAAACAAAGCCCTTCGGCTTTATGGCGTTTTATCCCGGGCCGGGCCTGGGTGGCCACTGCATTCCGATTGATCCGTTCTATTTGACCTGGAAAGCGCGAGAATTCGATATTGCGACACGCTTTATCGAACTTGCCGGCCAAGTCAATACCGCCATGCCGGAACATATCGTGCGCCGCGTGGGCGACGTGCTCGACCAGCATAGTGGCCGTGGCCTCAATGGCGCTGATATTCTTTTGTTGGGCGTGGCCTACAAAAAGAACATTGATGATACGCGGGAAAGTCCGGCACTTAAGATCATGGATCTGCTGCGTGCCCGCGGTGCTCGCGTGTCCTATTATGACCCCTATGTACCCGAAGTCCCACCGACCCGGGAGCATATGACACTGGCCGGAATGAAATCAATTCCCTGGTCTGGTGCCGAGATTGCGCGCTATGACGCCGCGCTGATCTGTACGGATCATGATTGCGTCGATTATAAATTGTTGGCGCAACATGCAAAACTTGTCTTTGACAGTAGAAACGCGATGAAGGACTTCGCGGGGTATCAGGCTCATCTGGTCAAAGTGTAAGGCCCCCGTACCGCTGTCGGGAACGGTGGAGTTTCCGCGTTGCCATCGGCGCTCCCCGGCTGGCAAAGGGCGGGATATAGCTGGAGAACTTCATGAGTGATTTGGATATGAGTGACGTGGGGAAACGCCCTGTCGTCGTCCATCTGATCGCTGCGGCCCGGCCGAATTTTATGAAGATTGCCCCGCTATATCATCAGTTAAAGCGGGAGAAATGGTGTCGACCTTTGCTCGTACATACAGGTCAGCATTACGATTTCTCGATGTCCGATGCTTTTTTCCAAGATCTTAATTTGCCGAAACCTGATCATCATCTTGGGGTCGGGAGCGGCAGTCACGCGCAGCAAACCGGCGGAGTGATGATCGCTTATGAAACGATCTGCACCGAAGCGCCACCGGACTGGATCGTTGTGGTCGGAGATGTAAATTCCACTCTCGCCTGCACGCTGGT
>CALCYJ010000341.1 GCA_937905845.1 uncultured Rhodospirillales bacterium | reverse complement strand
GCTGGCGCTGGTGCCGCCGGTCGCCGAAGCCGCCGGCAACGGTTATTTCGCCCAGACGATCGCGCGCGCGACGGTTTTCGGCATGGCGGCGGCCAGCCTCAACCTCGCCCTGGGCTATGGCGGCATGGTGAGTTTCGGCCATGCCGCCTTCCTCGGCCTCGGCGCCTATGCCGTCGGCATGCTGATGGATGCCGGGATCACCAACGGCTATGTGCAATTCGCGCTGCTGCTCGCCGTGGGTGCCGCCGCCGCACTCGTCATCGGCGCCATCTGCTTGAGGACCAGCGGCCTCTATTTCATCATGATCACCCTGGCCTTCGCCCAGTTCTTCTACTATGTCGGCGTCGGCCTCAAGCCTTATGGCGGCGTCGACGGCTTCACCTTCCGCGGCCGCAGCGACTTCGGCGCCTGGCTCGATCTTGGCAACGATACCGTCTTTTATTATTTCGTCTGGGCGGTGCTGGCGCTCAGCCTTCTTCTCATCCATCGCATCATCCATGCCCGCTTCGGCATGGCACTGGCCGGCACGCGCGCCAACGAGCGGCGCATGCGCTCGATCGGCCTGCCGACCTATCGCTACAAGCTTGCGGCCTTCGTCATCTCGGGTGCCCTGTGCACGGTGGCGGGCGGCCTGCTGGCCGACCTGACGCAGTTCGTCAGCCCGGATTATATGCATTGGACGCGCTCGGGCGATCTCCTGATCATGGCGATCATGGGTGGCATGTCGAGCGTGTGCGGCCCCGTGCTCGGCGCGATCGCCTATCTGCTGCTGGAGCAGGGGCTCGGTGCCGTCACCGAACATTGGCAGGCGATCCTGGGCCCCATCCTCATCCTCGTCGTTCTTTTCGCACGCCACGGCCTCATGGGCCTTCTGACGCCGCGGCCGGGTGCCAACCGTGTCTGAGCCGCTGCTCGCCGCGCGCGGGCTGGTGAAGCGCTATGGCGGGATTGTCGCGACCGATCACCTGTCGATCGAGATCGGGCCCGGCGAGACGCATGCGCTCATCGGGCCGAACGGCGCCGGCAAGAGCACCCTCATCGGCCAGCTTACCGGCGAGAGCCGGCCCGATGCCGGCCGCGTCCTGTTCGAGGGGCGCGACGTCACCCGCCTGCCGGCCTATCGCCGTGCGCGCCTCGGCCTCGCGCGCTCGTTCCAGATCACCTCCCTTTTTCCCGAACTGACGACGCTCGACAATGTCGCCCTGGCGGTGCAGGTTCATTCCGGCCATTCCTTCGGGTTCTGGCGTTCCGCCCGGCGCGATGCAAGGTTGCGCGAGCCGGCGCGCGAGGCGCTCGGCCAGGTCGGGCTTGCCGCGCGCGCGGATGTCATCGCCGGCCATCTCAGCCATGGCGAGCATCGGCAGTTGGAGATCGCGCTCGCGATCGTGACCAAGCCCCGGATGCTGCTGCTCGACGAGCCGATGGCGGGCATGGCGCCCGAGGAGAGCCGGCGGCTCGTGGCGCTTCTGCGGGAATTCAAGGGCAGTCTCGCCATCCTTCTCGTCGAGCACGACATGGAGGCGGTCTATGCGCTTGCCGACCGCATCTCGGTCATGGTCAATGGCCGCATCATCGCCTCGGGGAGCGCGGAGGAAATCCGCGGCGATGCCGCGGTGAAGCGGGCCTATCTCGGCGATCGGGAGGCACGCCCGTGACCGCGCCGCTGCTCGAAGTGAGGGATCTTGCGACCTTCTACGATCAGAGCCAGGTGCTGTTCGGCGTCGATCTCGTTGTTGCCGCGGGCGAGGTGGTGACGCTGATGGGACGCAACGGCATGGGGAAGACCACGACCTTGCGCTCCATCATGGGGCTGAAGCGCGCCGCGCGCGGGTCGGTGCGGTTCCTGTCGCGCGAGTTGCGCGGCCTCGCCGCCTTCCGGATCGCGCGCGCGGGCATCGCCATCGTGCCGGAGGGGCGGCAGGTCTTTCCCAACCTGACCGTGCGGGAAAATCTGGCCGTCGCTTTCGCCGCTCCCGCCCAGGCGCCCGCGCCCTGGACGCCGCGCCGCATCTTCGATCTGTTTCCGCGCCTGGCCGAGCGGAGCGGCAATATGGGGTTTCAGCTTTCCGGCGGCGAGCAGCAGATGCTGGCGATCGGCCGCGCGCTCGTCACCAACCCGCGGCTTCTTCTCCTGGACGAGGCGACGGAGGGTCTGGCGCCGCTCATGCGCGACGAGATCTGGCGCTGCCTGGAGACCTTGAAGGCGGCGGGGCAGGCCATCCTGGTGGTGGACAAGAACATCGATGCGCTGCTGCGCATCGCCGATCGCCATGCGATCATCGAGAAGGGCCGCATCGTCTGGACCGGATCATCAATGCAGCTCGCCGCCGAACCGGACGTGCAGCAACGCTATCTCGGCGTCTAGCGCCTTTCACGATTAGCGCGGCCCGGCGCGACAAAAATTCCAGCGCGCTTTCCGACCGGATGGAATCAGCCGGTCGATTAGAATTCGCGCCAGGTCAACATTTTGAGCCTGTTCTAGTCGCAAAAGTACTGTCCACTTTTGCGGAGCAGGCTCTAGCGGTGGATCAGCGCGGCGAGTTCGGCGATGCCCGGTTCGATTCGGACGGCGGCGATCGAGGAGAAGCCGAGGCGAAAGAAATTGCGCGGCGGCCGGGCGGCATTGAAGAACACCTCGCCCGGCTCGATCAGCACGCCTCTTTCGCGGGCGCTTGCGGCGAGCGCCTGGCAATCGAGCGTCTCGGGTCCGCGCAGCCACAGGCTGGAGCCGCCGGAACTCGGCGCTATCGTCAGGTCGGGCAGATGGCGGGCGAGCGCGCGGCGCACTTCCGCGGCGCGGTCCTTGAGCACATGCGCCAGCCGCCGCAGCAGCGCCTCGTGATGGCCGAGCGACAGGAACAGGGCGACGATGCGCTGATTGTTGGCCGGCGGATGGCGCAGCATGAGGCGGCGCAGCGCGCGGGCCTCGTGGATCAGCGCCGCCGGGCCGACGATATAGCCCAGGCGCAGGCCGGGCGCCAGCGTCTTGGACAGGCTGCCGATATAGAGAACCCGCTGGTCCCGATCCAGGCTTTTGAGCGCCGGGGTCGGGCAGTCGAGATAGTTGGTCTCGCTTTCGTAATCATCCTCGATGAGCACGATATCGTGCCGGGCGGCCAGTTCGAGCAGCGCGCGCCGCCGCGCCAGCGGCATCGTCACCGTCGTCGGACACTGGTGGCTGGGCGTGAGATAGATATAGTCGCAGCCGGCCGCCGCGGCGGACGGCACCAGGCCCTGATCGTCGATCGCCAGCGGACGGACCTCGGGCGTCTGGATGGCGAAGATGTTGCGGGCATCCGGATAGCCCGGATCCTCGATGCCCACCACGCTTCTCTCCTGCCCGAGCAGGCGGGCGAGCAGGAACAGCGCCTGCTGCGCGCCGACGGTGACCATGATTTCGGCCGCTCCGGCCCAGACGCCGCGGCGCGGCAGGACCCGCGTGCGCAGCTGCTCGATCAGCAGCGGATCATCGCCGTCCACCCCGTCGGGCGCCCAGTCGCGCACTTCCAGCACGCTCAGAGCCTGGCGGCAGCATTCGCGCCAGTCGGCGATCGGGAACAGGGTCGGGTCGAACTGGCCATAGAGGAAGGGATAGGGATAGTTCTGCCAATTGAGCGGCTTGCAGATGTTGCGCTGGCCCGAGGCCCGGACCGCGAAGCGCCGCGCCCAATCGGGGCCGTTTCCGGCAGCGTTATCGGTATCGGCCCCGGCCGGTGCGCAACCCGGCACCGCGCCGTCGCAGACATAATAGCCGCTCCGCTCGCGCGAAAGCAGGAAGCCTTCGTCGACGAGCTGCTGATAGGCGAGCACCACCGTATTGCGGGAGACGCCGAGCTGATCGGCCAGATCGCGGCCCGAGGGGACGGGGCTGCCGCGGGGCAGCCAGCCATCGAGGATGGCGCCGACCAGCATCTCGCGAATCTGCGTCTGGAGCGGTCGGCCGCGGCTGGGCGCCAGCGCGAACAGCCGCGCCCACATCGCGCGATCGGATCTGGCCGCCGTCTGTTTCATCACCGGCCCATCGTTTCATCCCCGCCGCACCCCGGTCAACAGGTTCCGCAAAGAGCGCCGCGTGTCACCATCGAAAGGAGAGATCTGGCCCTACCGCGAAAGGACGCCGGCTGGTCCAGTGAGGGGGCATTGGTCTGGCCGCGGGCGGTTGCGCCATGGCAGGGGCCGAGGTCAGGCAAAAGTCGAGCGCGCGGCAGACGGCCGGTCTGGCGCAGCATTGGATGCCCTTCACGGCGAACCGGGATTTCAAGGCCGAGCCGAAGATCATCACCCGCGGCGAAGGCGTCTATTTCTGGAACGATGCCGGCGAGAAGCTGCTGGACGGCGTCTCCGGCCTCTTCACCACGCCGGCCGGGCATGGCCGGCGCGAGATCGCCGAGGCGGTTCACCGCCAGCTCCTGGAGCTTGATTACGCGCCGAGCTTCATGCGCGGCCATCCCAAATCCTTCGAGCTGGCGGCGCGGGTTGCGGAACTGGCGCCGCCGGGCCTCGACCGTATCTTCTTCGCCAATTCCGGCTCGGAAGCGGTCGATACCGCGATGAAGATGTGCCTTGCCTATCATCGCGCGCGGGGCGAGGCGCAACGTACCCTGTTCGTCTCGCGCGAGCGGGCCTATCACGGCGTGAATTTCGGCGGCGTCGCCCTGAGCGGCATGGCGAAGAACCGGCAGACCTTCAGCGCGGGCGCGCCCGGTGTCGTCCATATGCGCCACACGCTGCTGCCCGAAAGCCGCTTCACCAGGGGCCAGCCCGACCAGGGCGTCGCCCTGGCGGACGATCTCGAGCGGATTGCCGCCACTTTCGGCGGCGACAGTATCGCGGCCGTTTTCGTCGAGCCGATCGCCGGCTCGACCGGCGTCCTGGTGCCGCCCAAGGGCTATCTCGACCGCCTGCGCGAGATCTGCGACCATTACGGCATCCTGCTGGTGTTCGACGAGGTGATCTGCGGTTTCGGCCGCACCGGCAAGGCCTTCGCCGCGCAGAGTTTCGGGGTGACGCCGGACCTGATGACCATGGCCAAGGCGATCACCAACGGCGCTCAGCCGATGGGCGCGATCGCCGCCCATCGGCGGGTCCACGACACGATCGTCGATGCCGCGGCCGCCGGTGGCGTCGAGTTCTTCCACGGCTATACGTTTTCCGCGCACCCGGCCGCCTGCGCCGCGGCGCTGGCCGCGCTCGACATCTATCGCGACGAGGCTTTGTTCGAGCGCGCGGCGCAGATGTCGGCCTATTTCCTCGATTCGATCTTCGCGCTCGCCGACCTCCCCGTCGTGACCGACATCCGCGGCTATGGCATGCTGGCGGGGATTGATCTGGCACCCGACCGGCAGCCGGGGCAGCGCGGCCACGAGGTGCAGAAACGCCTGTTCGACGCCGGCCTGCATCTTAAGGTCACGGGCGATGCGCTGATGCTGGCGCCGCCCTTCGTCGTCGCCGGCCAGCATATCGACGAGATGTGCGATATCCTGCGCCGGACCCTGTCCAGCTATTCGTAAGGGCGCCGCGTCGTGGGGCCGGAAACGACCATCTTTGCCGCCCGCAAGATCCTGACCATGGATCCCAACCGTCCGGTGGCGACCCATGTCGCCGTGCGCGACGGGCGCATCCTGGGCGTGGGGGAGCGGGACCAGCTTTCGGGCTGGGGCCCGCATCGCCTGGATACACGCTTCGCCGACAAGGTGCTGATGCCGGGCCTTGTAGAGGGGCACGCCCATGTCCTCGAAGGATTCGTCTGGCAGCATGTCTATCTCGGCTTCTATGACCGGCGCGGCCCCGACGGCCGGATCTGGAAAGGGCTGAAAAGCCTGGACGAGGTCATCGCCCGGCTGAAGACGACGGAAGCCGCCCTGACCGATCCGGACCGGCCGCTGATCGGCTGGGGCTTCGACCCGATCTTTCTTCCCGGCCGGCGCATGGTGGCGGCCGATCTCGACCGGGTCTCGTCCGGCCGCGCCGTCGCGATCATCCATGCGAGCTTCCATGTGATGAACGCCAATAGCGAGCTGCTGCGCCGCGCCGGCATCGACGCCAGCACCAATGTGCATGGCGTGGTGAAGGTCGACGACGGCCGGCCGACGGGAGAGCTGTTGGAGATGGCGGCCAAGTTCATGGCCTACCGCGCGCTCGGCGAGGATGTGATGGCGGCCGGAAATTCTCCCGCCGTTCTGCGCCGCTATGCCCAGGTCGCGCAGCTCGCCGGCGTGACGACGGTGACCGATCTGCACAGCGATCTGTCGGAGAAGACGGTCGCAACCTACCGGGCGGTGACGGCGGAGCCGGAATTTCCCGTCCGCCTCGTGCCGGCCTTCCGCGGCTACGGCATCCAGGAGGACGGCGTCGCCAAGCTGGAGAGGCTTCGTGCCGGCAATACCGACAAGCTGCGCTTCGGCCTGGTGAAGCTGATCGCCGATGGGTCCATACAGGGTTTCACCGGCCGGCTCAAATGGCCCGGCTATTACAACGGCCGGCCCAACGGCATCTGGAACATCGCGCCGGAGGAATTGAAGGGGATCCTGCTGCCCTTCCACAAGGCCGGATTCCAGGTGCATATCCATGTGAACGGCGACGAGGCGTCCGAAGTGGCGCTGGACGCGATCGAGGCGGTGCTGGCCGAGGCGCCGCGCCGTGACCATCGGCACACGTTGCAGCATTGCCAGATGGCCGATGCCGCGCAGTTCCGCCGCATGGCCGCGCTGGGCGTCGCGGCCAACCTGTTCAGCAACCACATCTATTACTGGGGCGACGCCCATTATGCCGAGACGATGGGCCCCGACCGGGCGGAGCGGATGGATGCGGTGGCGAGCGCGATGCGCTGCGGCGTCGCTTTCGCCATCCATTCCGACGCGCCGATCACCCCGATCGGCCCGCTGTTCACCGCCTGGTGCGCGGTGAACCGTCTCACCGCCTCGGGCCGGCGGCTGGGCGAAGGCGAGCGGATCGGCGTTGCCGATGCGCTGCGCGCGATCACGCTCGGCGCCGCCTATACGCTGAAGATGGACGGCGAGATCGGCAGTATCGAGACCGGGAAATTCGCCGATTTCACCGTGCTCGACGCCGATCCGCTCGCGGTGCCGGAAGCAGAACTCAAGGATATCGGCATTTTCGGCACCGTGCTCGGCGGCCGCTTCTTCGCATCGCCCAGCGCCCCGACATGACGCCGCTGTCGGTCATCGGCGGCTTTCTCGGCGCGGGCAAGACGACGCTGATCAACCAGCTTCTGGCCGAAGGGTGCGGCCGGCGCCTCGCCGTGCTGGTCAATGATTTTGGCGCGGTCAATATCGATGCCGCCTTGATTGCCGGCCACGACGGCGAGACGATCGCGCTGACCAACGGCTGCCTGTGTTGCAGCATCGGCGATAGTTTGATCGCCGCGCTCGACGGGTTGCAGCGCCGCCGCGTGCCCCTCGATCATATCCTGGTCGAGGCGAGCGGCGTCGCCGATCCGGCCCGGGTCGCGGATCTCGCCCGGCTCGATCCGGCTTTGGCGCTCGACGGCATCATCGTGCTGGTCGATGCCGAGCGCATCCGCGGGCAGCTGGTCGATCGCCATATCGGCGATACCGTCCGGCGCCAGATCGACGGCGCCGATATGATCGTGCTGAACAAGATGGACCTGCCGAGCGCCGAGGCCGGCCGGCTGGTCCTGGACGAACTGCGCCGTCTTTGGCCCGATCTTCCGCTCGTGACCACCACCGGGGCCCGGGTGCCGGCGGCCATCCTGCTGGAACCGGCGGCGGGCCTGCCGGCGCCGGCGGCGCCGAACCGCCTGTCGGCGCCGGCCGATCACGCGGCGCAATTCCTCTCCTGGTGCTTCGAGGCCGATCGGCCGTTCGCGCCGCAGCCGCTGGCGCAGCTTCTGGATCGGCTCGGCGGCGGGGTTTTGCGGGCGAAAGGGACGGTCTTCCTGGCCGGGGATCCCGCGCAGGCCATGCTGCTCCAGCTCGCAGGACGGCGCTGGAGCCTCGCGCCGCATCCACGATCCGAGCCTTCGGGCCGCTCGCAGATCGTCTTCATCGGCCTGCGGGATTCTCTGCGCCCAACGGCGCTTGCCGCGCGCCTTGCCGCCGCCCTGGTGCCGCGCCGCGGGCATCGGGCCGGGGCTGCAACGGCTTTTTGGCCGGAATCAGGCCGGCCGGAATCTGGCGCAACCGAATAGACGGCACTGGTGCTACAGGGCTGGCCCCGGGGCTCGCATTCTGGCCCGGGGTGGATCTGGGAAACGCAAGGAGGGTTCGGCATGTTGGATGGGCTGACACGGCGGCAGTTTATCGAGATTTCCGCCTGCGCCATGGCGGCGCCCGCCATCGGCTGGCCGAACGAAGCGGCGGCCGCCGCGGCGCCGGCCGGCGGCACCCTGGTCGTTGCGGCCGCCGCGGGCTCGCCGCGCCATTTTAACTCCGCGGTGCAGTCGGGGATTGCCACCGGCATGCCGGCGGCGCAGATCTTCGCCAGCCCCTTGCGCTTCGATGATCAATGGCGGCCGCATCCCTACCTGGCCGAGCGCTGGGAGCTTGCGCCCGACGGCATGTCGCTGACGCTGCACCTGGTCAAGGGCGCGACCTTCCACGACGGCCAGCCGATCACCTCGGCCGATGTCGCCTATTCGATCCTCACCATCCGGGACAATCACCCGTTCAAGACCATGTTCGCCCCGGTGAAGCAGGTGGATACGCCGGACCCGGCGACGGCGGTGATCCGCCTGACGCAGCCGCATCCGGCCTTGCTGATCTGCATGTCGCCGCCGCTCTGCCCCATCCTGCCCAAGCATGTTTTCGACAACGGCCACGATATCAAGACCAACCCGGCCAATCTGGCGCCGATCGGTTCGGGACCCTTCAAGTTCGTCGAATACAAGCCGGGCGATCATATCACGCTGGAAAAATACGACCGGTTCTTCCTGCCGGGGCGGCCGAAGCTCGACCGCATCATCTACCGCATCATTTCCGATCCGAGCGCCATCGTGGTCGGCCTGGAGCAGGGCGAGACGAACTTCCTCCCCTTCGCGGTATCGACCCGCGACCTCACCCGGCTGGCCAAGAAGAAGACCCTCGGGGTGACCGCCCAGGGCTATCAGGGCTTTGGGCCGATCAACTGGCTGGCCTTCAACCTGTTGCGCAAGCCGCTCGACGACAAGCGCGTGCGCAAGGCGATCTATCACGCGATCGACCGCGACTTCATCACCAAGAAGCTGCTGCTGGGCTTCGCGCAGGAAGCCACCGGCCCGATCGTGCCGAGCAGCCCGTTCTATTCCGCCGCGGTGGACCCTTACGCCTTCGATCTTAAGCGGGCCAATGCGCTGCTGGACGAGGCCGGGCTGAAGCCCGATGCCCGTGGCAAGCGCTTCTCGCTCACGGTCGATTATCTCCCCATCGGCGGCCCGGAAGAGCAGCAGAATATCGCCGAGTATCTGAAGCCCCAGCTCAAGAAGGTCGGCATCGACGTGCAGGTTCGCTCGGCGCCGGATTTTCCGACCTGGGCGCAGCGGATCTCCAATTGGGATTTCGACATGACCATGGACCAGGTGTTCAACTGGGGCGATCCGGTGGTCGGCGTCCACCGCACCTACCTGACCAGCAACATCCGCAAGGGTGTCATCTGGTCGAACACGCAGAACTATCGCAACCCGCAGGTCGATCAGTTGCTCGACGAGGCGGCCGTCACGCTCGACGAGCAGAAGCGCAAGGCGCTCTATGCCCAATTCCAGAAGATCGTCGTCGACGATGCGCCGATCGCCTGGATCAACATCGTTCCCTATAACTCGGTCTATGACCGGCGGCTGGGCAACCTGCCGACGACGATCTGGGGCGCGCTGTCGCCGATGGACGATCTCTACTGGAAGGAAAGCCATGCCTAGGGCGTAATTTCAGCAAGGATTCCATCGGTCCGGAACCATCCCCTGGCGCGAGACCCGCGGAGGCACGATTGCGATGCGATTGGCGAATGCCATCCTTCAACGCCTGTGCAATGCGATCCTGCTCATCGCGGCCGTCATCGTCTTCAACTTCGCCCTGATCCATCTGGCGCCGGGCGATCCGGCGCAGGTCATCGCCGGCGAGATGGGCGGGGCCAACGCCAAGATCCTGGCGGAGATCCGCCACGCCTACGGGCTGGACAAGCCCTTCCTCGAACAGCTCTGGATCTATGTCAGCCATGTGCTGCGGGGCGATCTCGGCCAGTCCTACTATTTCAACGCGCCGGTGGCCCAGCTCGTGGCGCAGCGTGCGCTCGCCACCGTGCTCCTGGTGTTCAGCGGCCTCATCGCCGCGATCATCTTCGGTACCCTGCTCGGCGTCTTCTCCGCCCGCCGGCCGCGCGGGGCGCTCAGCCACGGGGTGACGATCCTCTCGCTCGTCGGCTATTCGGCGCCCGTCTTCTGGACCGGCATCCTGCTGATCCTGCTCTTCGCCGCGGCCGTTCCGATCTTCCCGGTGGAGGGAATGATGGATCCGGCGCGGACCGGCGGCGGCTGGATCGGAAGGGCGATCGATATCGCCCATCATCTCGTGCTGCCGGCAACCTCGCTTGGCATCGTCTATCTCGCGCAATATAGCCGCCTGGCCCGCGCCAGCATGCTGGACGTGCTCGGTGCCGACTATATCCGGGCGGCGCGGGCCAAGGGGCTTTCGGAAAATGTCGTGGTCTATAAGCACGCGCTCAGAAACGCGATCCTGCCGGTGGTGACGGTCGCGGGCCTCGACCTTGGCCGCGTTTTCGCCGGCGCGGTGCTGGTCGAGACGGTATTCGATTGGCCGGGAATGGGCCGGCTGGCCTATGGCTCGATCCTGCGCCGCGATTCGCCGACGCTGCTCGGCATCCTGCTGTTCTCCGCGGTGATCGTCATCATCGGCAATCTGCTGACCGATCTCGCCTATCGGCTGATCGATCCCCGGATCAGGACTTCGGCATGACATTACTCGACGCGGGAAGCGGCTGGCAGGCCACCGGGCCGGCGGGAATGCCGGAGCCGCCCGGCAGCGATGAAATCGCGGCAGGGAGTGCCGCGGCGCGTCCCCTGCGCGAGGCCTGGCGCATGTTCGCCGGCAATCCCCTGGCGCTCGTGGGCCTGGCGATCCTGGCCGGCATCGTGGTGATGACGATCATCGGCCCCTATCTTTATCCGGTCGATCCATTCGATATCGTCGGCGCGCCGCTGACGCCGCCGGGCGAGGGCGGGTTGCTGTTCGGCAGCGACTATCTCGGCCGCGACATGCTCGCCGGCATCATCCACGGCGGCCGGGCCAGCCTCACGGTCGGGGGCTTCGCGGCGATCATCACCATGGCGATCGGGATCAGCATCGGCGCCCTGGCCGGATTCTACGGCGGCTGGGCCGACCGGGTGCTGATGCGCGTCACGGAATTCTTCCAGGTCCTTCCCCCCCTCCTGCTGGCGATGGTGCTGGTGACGCTGTTCTCGCCCACGCTTACCACCATCACGCTCTCCATCGGCGTGGTGAGCTGGACCAATGTCGCCCGCCTGACGCGAGCCGAGTTCCTGAAGATCCGCAGCCTGGATTATGTCCTCGCCGGCCGCGCCGTCGGCGCGCGGGACCGCCGGCTGATCTGGCGGGTGATCCTGCCGAACGCCCTGCCGCCGCTGGTGGTGGCCGCAGCGCTCAGCGTCGGCGTCGCCATCCTGTTCGAGAGCGGATTGAGCTTTCTCGGCCTCGGCGATCCCAATGTCATGAGCTGGGGCATGATGATCGGCCAGAACAAGCAGGTGATGCTCGACGCCTGGTGGCCGACGACGATCCCGGGCGCCGCCATCTTCGCCGCCGTTCTCAGCATCAGCCTGATCGGCGACGGGCTGAACGACGCGCTCAATCCGCGGCTGCGCCGGCGATGAGCGCCGCGCCCCTGTTGCAGATCGAGCATCTGAACGTCGGGTTCGATACCGCGATGGGCGCAATCATGGTCGTGCGCGACCTCGATCTGGTGCTGGAAGAGGGCGAGACGCTCTGCATCGTCGGCGAATCGGGCAGCGGCAAGAGCATGACGGCGCTGGCGATCATGGGCCTGGTGCCGGAGCCGCTGCGGGTGGTGGGTGGTGGCAGCATCAAGCTTTCCGGCGAGGAGCTGGTGGGCGCCAGCCACCGGCGGCTGCGGCAGATCCGCGGCAAGCGGATCTCCATGGTCTTCCAGGAGCCGATGAGTTCGCTCAACCCGGTGTTCAGCGTCGGCGAGCAGATCGCCGAAACCCTGCGCCTGCATGAAGGGCTCGGCCGCCGGGACGCGCGGGCGGCGGCGATCGAAATGCTCCAGGCCGTGGGCATTCCCGCGCCCGAGCGCCGCGTCGACGATTATCCGCACCAGATGTCGGGCGGCATGCGCCAGCGGGTGATGATCGCGATGGCGCTCGCCTGTCGGCCCGCGATCCTGATCGCCGACGAGCCGACGACGGCGCTGGACGTGACGGTGCAGGCGCAGATCATGGATCTGCTCAAGGATGTGCAGCGGCGCTTCGGCACCGCGATCCTGCTGATCACCCACGATATCGGCATCGTCGCCGAAGCGGCCGATCGGGTCATTGTCCTTTATGCCGGCAGACGAGTGGAGGAGGGCAGCGCCGAAGAAGTGCTGCGCCGCCCGGCCCATCCCTATACGGCGGCGCTGGTCGCCTGCGCCCCGCAGCAGCTTCTCTTGGGCGGCGAGCGGCGGATCTTGCCGGAGATCCCCGGCATCGTGCCCTCGCTTCTGCGCATGCCGCCGGGCTGCGCCTTCGCGCCGCGTTGCGCGCGGGCGACAGCGGAATGTCATGCCAAGGCGCCGCCGCTGCTGGAATTGTCGGCCGGGCGCGCCAGCGCCTGCTGGCTGGCTACGGAGCTTGGCCGATGACGGCGGACGAGAAGCCGGCGGCGCCGCTGCTCAAGGTGGATGATCTCAAGGTCCATTTCGCGGCCGCCAGACGGCGTCCCTTCGCGGCCGCGGCCACCGTTCATGCGGTGGACGGCATCAGCTTCGAGGTGGCACGCGGGCGCACGCTCGGCATCGTCGGCGAGAGCGGCTCGGGCAAGACGACGGCGGCGCTCGCCATCTTGCGCCTGGTGCCGATCACCGCCGGCACGATCGATCTCGACGGCGTGCGCATCAGCGCCCTTGGCGGCGAGGCCCTGCGGCAGATGCGGCGGCGGGTGCAGTTCGTCTTCCAGGATCCGTTCTCCTCGCTGAACCCGCGCCAGCGCGCCGGCGCCATCGTCCGCGAGCCGCTCGATCTGATGGGCATCGGCTCGCCCGCCGAGCGCGAGCGCGAGGTCGCCGCCCTGTTCCGCGCGGTGGGGCTCAGGCCCGAGCAGCAGGCGCTGTTTCCCCACCAGTTCTCCGGCGGGCAGCGCCAGCGCATCGGCATCGCCCGCGCCATCGCGAGCCGGCCCGATCTTGTCGTGTGCGACGAGCCGGTCTCGGCGCTCGATGTCGCCATTCAGGCGCAGATCCTCAATCTGCTGACGCGCCTGCAACAGACCCTCGGCCTGACCTATGTCTTCATCTCGCACGATCTGGGCGTGGTGCGGCACATGTGCGACGAGATCGCCGTTCTTTATCTCGGGCGCATCGTCGAGCGCGCCGCCCGGGCGTCCTTCTTCCGCCGCCCGCTGCACCCCTATAGCGCCGCACTTCTGTCCGCCATTCCCGGCGCCGGCCTCGGCCGCATGCGGCTCGAAGGCGATCCGCCGAGCCCGATCAACCTGCCGCCGGGCTGCCGCTTCGCCGGCCGCTGTCCCTTTGCCATCGATGCCTGCCGGCAGAGCGACCCGCCGCTGCGCGCCGTGGCAGACGGCCATCTGGTGGCCTGCCACCGCGTCGATGACGAGGGCACGCCACCGCATCACGCCGGGGTGTAAGTCGCCATCCCGACCGCTTCAGGCGGGCTCGATCTCGACCAGCCGCGTCCCGCCCGCGACCGTCTGTCCCGGCTCGCAATGCACCGCGCGCACGATGCCGTCGGCGGCGGCGGTGAGCGAATGGACAAGCTTCATCGCCTCCAACACCACCAATATCTCGTTCCGCCGGACCTTCTGGCCGACCGACACCGTTACTTCGGTGACGAGCCCGGGCATGGCGGTGACAATATCGGCCGCGTTGGACTGTCCCGGGCGAGCCGCCGCGGCCAGCGCCTCAACCCGGGGCAGGGCGGTGAAGCGGAGCGATCGCCCGGCGGCGAAAAGATCGACCTCGCCGCCCGCCGCCGCAAAGGGAACGATGCGGCTCGATGGGCCGGCATGGACGATCATCTCGCCCGCCGCGCCGCGAGTGATCTCGTAATGCTCGCCCGCGATTTCGGCCTGCAATCCACGGGCGCGGGCGGTGAGGAAGACCGTCTGCGTCTCTCCCGTGGCGGCCGCGACCTCGAAGGGCGCCCGGCCGGGTGCGCCGCCACGGCCGAGCACGCGAAAGCCGGCCAGCCGCTGCCAGGCATCGCCGGGCGCGGGTGCCGTCTCCGCCGATCCGGCCGGGAGCAATGTGGCGGCCGCGGCGGCGACGAAATACCAGGGCTCGATCGCCGGCACCGGCCAGCCGCCGGGAAACACCTCGTCGATATAGCGGGTGGTCAGCGCCTGCGAAGCGAAGGCCGGATGGGCCACCAGGGCGCGCAGAAAGGCGATGTTCGTGCCGACGCCGAGGATGACGTAGCGCTCGAGCGCGGCCGTGAGCCGGCGCACGGCGCTCGCGCGGTCGGGGCCGGAGGCGATCACTTTCGCCAGCAGGGAATCATAATAGGGCGTGACCGTGCTGCCGGCTTGAATGCCGCTGTCGATCCGCACATCCTGGTCCTCGGGCTCGCGGTACAAGGTGATGCGGCCGAGTTCGGGCCGGAAGGCGGCGGCCGGGTCCTCGGCATTGACGCGCGCCTCGATTGCCGCCCCCCGCATCCCGATCTCCGCCTGCCGAAGCGGCAGGGTCTCGCCGGCGGCGATGCGCATTTGCAGCTCGACGAGGTCGATCCCGGTCACGGCTTCGGTCACCGGATGCTCGACCTGGAGGCGGGTGTTGACTTCGAGGAAATAAGGTTCGCTTCCGCCCGCCGCATCAAGGATGAATTCGACGGTGCCAAGCGAATCATAGATGGTCGCCCGGCCGAGCCGCAGGGCGGCGTCATAGAGTTTCTCGCGCGTCTGCGGGGCGAGATGGGCGGCCGGCGCCTCTTCGATGATCTTCTGGAAATGGCGCTGGATCGAGCATTCGCGCTCGAAGAGATGCACGAGGTTGCCGTGCTTGTCGCCGGCGATCTGCACTTCGAGGTGCCGCGGCCTTGTAATGTATTTCTCCAAGAGGACACGATCATCGCCGAAGGAAGCCTTGGCCTCGCGCCGCACCAGATCGAGGGTTGCGGCAAAGTCGCCGGCGCTCTCGACCCGGCGCATGCCTTTGCCGCCGCCGCCCGCCGAAGCCTTGATCAGCACCGGGAAGCCGATCGCTTCCGCCTCGGCGGCAAGAAGGCCTACGCCCTGCTCGGCCCCGTCATAGCCCGGCACCGTCAGGACACCGGCCTCGCGCGCGATGCGCTTGGCCTCGATCTTGGAGCCCATCTGCGCGATGACCTCGCGCCGCGGGCCGATCCAGATCAGGCCGTGGCGGGCGCAGAGATCGGGCAGGACGGTCTTTTCGGCGAGGAAGCCGTAGCCCGGATGGATCGCTTCGGCGCCATGGGCCAGCGCCGCCGCGATGATCGCCTCGGCGTCGAGATAGCTTCGCGTGGCTTCCGCCGGGCCGATGTCATGGCGCTCGTCGGCAAGCCGGACATGCGGCGCGCCCCTATCGGCCGCGGAATGAACGGCGATCGTGCGCAACCCGAGCCGGCGGCAGGTACGGATGATCCGGCAGGCGATCTCGCCGCGATTGGCGATCAGGACGGAGGAGAACATGGGGCGCGCCTTCCGGCTTCACATGCGATAGACGGGGGAGGGACCGGGGCTGCGCGGCTCGGCGGCGGCGAGTGCCAGGCACAGGCCGAGCACGTCGCGCGTGTCCTGCGGCTCGATGATGCCGTCGTCCCACAGCCGGGCGGTGGCATAATAGGGGTCGCTCTGCCGGGTGAACTGGCGAGAGGTCTCCTCGGTCAGCGCCTGGATTTCGGCCGCGGAGGCTTTGCCGCGCTGCAAGCTCTGCTGGCGCAGATCGGTCAGCACCGTCACCGCGATCTCGGGACTCATCGTGGCGATGCGGGCATTGGGCCAGGCGAACAGGAAGCGCGGATGGAAGCCGCGCCCGCACATGCCGTAGTTCCCGGCGCCGTAGGAGCCGCCGACGATCACCGTGAAACGGGGGACCCGGGCGGTCGAGACGGCATAGACGAGCTTGGCGCTGTGCTTGGCGATGCCGCCGCGTTCGGCTTCGGTGCCGATCATGAAGCCGGTGATGTTCTGGAGGAACAGCAGGGGAATGTGGCGCTGGTTGCACAATTCGATGAAATGCGCGCCTTTCAGCGCCGATTCGGAAAACAGCACGCCGTTATTGGCGAGAATGCCCACCGCATGGCCGTGGATGCGCGCGGTGCCGCAGACGAGCGTCTCGCCCCAGGCCGGCTTGAATTCGTGGAAATCGCTGTCATCGGCGAGCCGGCCGACGATCTCCCGCGCGTCATAGGGCAGCCGCGGATCCGCGGGCACGATGCCGAGAAGATCGTCGGGATCATGCCTTGGGGGTGCAACCGCCTCTGTCACCGCCGGGCGCGCCGGCCAGTCCAGCTTGCCGATAATGTCGCGCAGCTTGAGCAGGGCTTCCGCCTCGTTCTCGGCCAGATAATCGGAGACGCCGGAGACCTCGGTATGCATCTGGGCGCCGCCCAGCGTCTCGCTATCGACGATCTCGTTGATCGCCGCCTTGACGATCGGCGGGCCGCCCAGATGGATGCGCGCATTGCCCCGCACCATCACGACCTCGTCGGACAATGCCGGGATATAGGCGCCGCCGGCGGTGCAGCCGCCGAAGACGGCGGAAATCTGCGGCAGGCCCGCGGCCGACATGCGGCATTGATTGTAGAAGGTCTGGCCGAAATGATCCTTGTCGGGGAACACGCGATCCTGCTCGGGCAGATAGGCGCCGCCGCAATCGACGAGATAGACGCAGGGCAGCCGGTTTTCCCAGGCGATGTCCTGGGCGCGGACATGCTTCTTCACCGTTTCGTGGAAGAAGGAGCCGCCTTTGACCGTCGCATCATTGGCGATGATCATGCAGGCGACGCCTTGAATGAGCCCGATCCCGGTGACGAGGCCGGCGGCCGGGACTTCGCCGTCATAGAGATCCCAAGCGGCGAGCGGCGAGAGTTCGAGAAACGGGCTGAGCGGGTCGAGCAGCAGGTCGATCCGCTCGCGCACGAGAATCTTGCGCCGCTGGCGGTGCCGCTCGGCCATCGCCGCGCCGCCGCCTTGGACGATCAGCGCCTGGCGCCGGCGCAGTTCGGCGAGCAGGGTTTCGTAATGCGCGCGGTTGGCGGCGAAGGCGGGCGCGCGGCGGTCGATCCGGGTTTCGATCTGGGGCATGTCAGGGTTTCGCGGTCTGGCCGGTGCGGCGCACGCGGCGGTTGGCGGGAGGCGCGCGGACGGGGGCCGCGCCGTGGAGGATGATCTCGCCGAGCTGGCGCGCGATCCCGTCGAGGTCCAGCCGGCCCGGCTTGTACCATTCGAGCGCCCAGTTCATGGCGCCGAACAGGAACAGCCGGAGCAGGGTGAGGTCGATGTCGCCGCGCAAATCCCCCAGCCGTGCGCCGCGGGCCAGAAGCGCGACCCAGTAGCGCTCGTAGGCGTCGCGCTCGCCGATCGTGGCATCGCGCACGCGGGCCGGGACATGGCCGAAGATGCGGATGCTGGCGCCGGTATAATCGCCGAACTCGAAGATGGAGCGCAGATGCGCCCGGACCGCGGTTTCGATCAAGTGCGCCGCCGGGACATCGCCGGCCGCCTCGATCGCGCGCCGGACCTCGCCGAACACCGTCTGCACGCCGATGTTCAGCATCTCGGCGACGATCTCCTCCTTGGAGACGAAATGATGGTAGAGGCTGCCGGCTTTCATGCCGCTCGCCGCCGCTATGTCGCGCAAGGAGACGGCGGCATAGCCTTGCTCGCGGAAGAGGCGGGCGGCGCAATCGAGGATCTGGCGCCGCGAAGCCTTGGCCTCGGGCGGGGGGACGGCGGCGCGAGAGGCGGCCCGCGCGCTCATGGCGCCGCG
Organism: uncultured Rhodospirillales bacterium; assembly: GCA_937905845.1. Lineage (GTDB taxonomy): Bacteria > Pseudomonadota > Alphaproteobacteria > Ferrovibrionales > Ferrovibrionaceae > CALCYJ01. The sequence goes on along the minus strand of CALCYJ010000341.1, from coordinate 9,083 downwards.
TGGTCGGATGAGGCCGCCGCCGCAAGCCGGCGCATGAGCACCCGGCAGGTGCCGACCTGCGTCACCTGATCGTGCTGGTTGGTGATCTGAAAGGTGAGGCCGACCACGCCGCGATCGGGCTTGCGCGACGGGCGCTTTTCGGCCACGTCGATGATCGCCCGCACCGTGTCGCCGGCGCGGATCGGCGCCTTGAACTGCCATTCGACCGACAGCAGGGCCATGACGGTGCCATCGAGCAGGTCCAGGCGCGCGGCGAGGCCGAACGCCATGCCGATCGCCATCGGGCCATGCGCGATACGCCCGCCGAACTCGCTCGCCGCCGCGAAGGTCTCGTCGACATGCAGCGGATTGAAGTCGCCGGAGAGACCGGCGAAATTGACGATGTCGGCCTCGGTGATGGTGCGGCCGGGCGTCTCGAAACGATGATCCTGCTCGAATTCCTCGAAATAATATCCCATGCCGGATTTCCTCTGCCAGGTCGTGGATGCCGCGGCGGCGGCCGCTCTTTACGTAAGCCCGCTTCCGGCCGCCGTGCCCGCGGCCTCGCGCAGATCGCGCCGGCGGACCTTGCCGGTGATGGTCATCGGCAGGCTGTCGCGGAATTCGATCTCGCGGGGATATTCGTGCGCCGACAGCCGGGCCTTGACGAAAGCCTGGATTTCGGCGGCGAGATCCGGGCCTGCGGCCTGTTCCTGGCGCGGCACGACGAAGGCCTTCACCACCTCGCCGCGGACGGGATCAGGCACGCCGATGACCGCGACCATCGCCACCGCGGGATGTTTCATCAGGCATTCCTCGATCTCGGACGGTCCGATGCGGTAGCCGCCGCTGATGATCACGTCGTCATTGCGCCCCGAAAACCAGAAATAGCCGTCGGCGTCGCGGCGGCCGGTGTCGCCGGTCAGGCACCAGTCGCCGCGGAACTTGTCCCGCGTCGCTTGCGGGTTGTTCCAATAGTGCAGGAACATCACCGGATCGGGCGCCCGGACGGCGATGGTGCCGCTCTCGCCTACGGGCAGCGGCCGGCCCTCGTCATCGACGATTTCGACCTCGTGCCCCGGAATGGCGCGGCCCATGGAACCCTCCCGCGTCGGCATGAGGGTGGCGCAATTTCCCACCACGAGATTCACTTCGGTCTGGCCATAGAATTCATTGATTGTGAGCCCGAAGGTCTCGCGTCCCCAGGCCAGCATCTCCTCGCCCAGCCGCTCGCCGCCGCTGGCGATGCTGCGCATGTCGTAGGCGTAGCGGGCACGCGGGTTCGGCACCTGCCGCATCATCTTGAGCGCGGTCGGCGGCATGAAGGCGTTGCGGATCCGGTGCCGCGCCAGGAGATCGAAGGCAAGCTCGGGGTCGAATTTGGCGAGCCGGCAGGCCAGGACCGGCACGCCGTGGTAGAGGCTCGGCAGCAGGACATCGAGCAGCCCGCCGGCCCAGGCCCAGTCCGCCGGCGTCCACATCCGGTCGCCGGTTTGAGGAAAGAAGTCGTGCGGGAACTCGACCCCCGGCAGATGGCCGAGCAGCGCGCGATGCGGATAGAGGACGCCTTTCGGCTGCCCGGTGGTGCCCGACGTATAGACGATGATGGCGGGATCGGCCGCGGCGGTATCGACGATTGGGTGCGTAGGCGAGGCGCGCGCCAGAAGCTCGTCGAACCCGTACACATCGCGCCCGCGGTGGGTTTCGAGGGTGATCATGAAGCTTAAGTCGCTCAGATGGTCGCGGATGCCGGCGAGCTTCTCGATCCCGGCGTCGGTGGTCACGATCGCCTTGGCGCCGCTGTCGTTGAGCCGATATTCCAGCGCCTCCGGCCCGAACAGGGTGAAGAGCGGCAGGGCGATGGCGCCCATCCGGTAGAGCGCGATGTGGGTGATGGCGGTTTCGGGACATTGCGGCAGCAGGATGCCGACACGGTCGCCGCGCGCGATCCCCTTGGCCGTCAGCGCATTGGCAAGGCGCGCCGACATTTTCTGGAGCCGCGCGAAACTGTAGCTTTCAAGGCGGCCGTCGGCATCCTGATAGACCAGCGCCTCGCGCCCCGAGCCCGCGTGCCGGTCGCAAACCGCCTGGGCGATATTGAAGCGCTCGGGAATATCCCACCGGAAGGCGCGCCTGACCGCCTCGTAGGTATCGCAACGCACGAGCATTTCCTCACCCTCCGGCCGGCCCCGCGGCCTCGCCACCGCTTTCCGCCGCGGCGCCCGGCCTAACGTTTGTTTGGTATCAGCCTAACACTTGTCAGGTTGGAAGCGCAAGGGCGCCTGAAGGCGTCGCGGGAAAGGGGGAGCGCTTCGGCCGGCGCGGCCGGGGAGCGGGGAGTGGCATGGTTGGAATTTCTGTTCCCGACAGACGCAGGCGGTGAGCGGGACGGATGGGCTTGTCGGGCCGATGTCGGCTTTGCGCCCAAGGCGGTCGTTTCGGACACGATGACTGACGGTGGAGAGCAGGCATTGGCGTGATCGCCACGGTCCACTTCTGTTCCGCCTGATGACTATTGGGTTTGTAGATCGGCGTCTCCACCGGCCGTTTAGCCGTCTACACGCATAGACTCTAATCGGTGTGGCCTAGCTGATGACTGCCACGTCATCAAGGGGGTCGAAGGCAGATCAGAACGTGACGAACAGAACCCCGACAGACCGCGCAGACACTATCGTCGCGCACCAATCCAAAGGCAGACTTGCCAAATACCAACACCAATTGTGATTGCGGTGCCGAGCAGACCAATGACTTTCGTGGTTCTACCTTCGAAAATCCTGTCCAAAGCGATGCCCCAACCGCGTGACGCAGTGTGCAGCTTTCCGCTCAAGAGCTTGCGTATTACAGAGTTCAAAAAGCCGACCTTGCAAAGCGTCGAGTTGTGCATTCTGATGAACTCGTTGTCCTGAAAAGCTTGGACTTCCTCTTCGCCGCTGAGAAAATGTCGATGGACGCCGCCGTTCAATTCCATCAAGGATTTCAACTTCGGATGAGGCGCGTATCCGCTACCATAACGATCGGCTAGCAGGTCGTTCAGGTTTAATCGCCGTTCCACGGGGATGATAGGGGCGTCGTTGCCACCAAGAACGCGATAGCGGTGTTCAAGATGCTCGAAGCCATAGGTGAGGTTTCGCATGTTCCAGTGAACCCAGTATTTGTCTCGCCGATCACGGATAAAGGCATAGAATCCGCGAAGTAATTCGCGTTCTACCTCGTCAAAGCGATCCCGAACGGCTTCGCGCGGAATATGAAGTTCCTCGGCTATGGAATGGGTAGAGAAGCTGACCGTTTGCTCGGTTGCGTAATGCGTTACGGTAATGGACGTAATGCGGGGAGAAAGGGCTTCGTTGTCGTCGTACAAACTTTGGCAGGAGTAATGGATAACATAGAAATTCTCCGAATGTTCCTTTGCCTCCTTGATAAAGCGCCCACTATTGTTAATGCTCAACGTATTCCTCCCGCGTCTTCTCCCCGAGGATCGATCAAAGATAAAGTCCGGTCAAGGAAATGCTCCGGCTGGGAGAGGAGCACCTTCGCCAAGAACTATGATCGACCGCTGGCGGGCGAGGCGACGAGTCGGTTCCTGGTCACGATCCTACAGTAGCCGAAGATCAGGACGCTGCCCTCATCTGCGCCTTCCGGCAGACGTGCTCGGCTCGCTTCCAAGCGGCCTGTAAATCGGGATCATTATATGCTAAAGGGCGCGGAATGGCTGATTGAGCTCAATTGAAACGGTGACGAGCGCCGCGGGGTATTAGCGGGAGCCGAATGTCATCTCCTTGAGATATCGCGCCAGCGGCAGCTCTTCCACTTTCCCACCCCATCCAGCAATTGCGACCGAGGCCCTCCCAAGCCTTGACTCGGGCGGCGAAATCTAGAACAAATAGCGAACATTAACAAGCGTCCTTGCCCCGGGGTTACGGCTCGCCATGCGGCCATCGCCTGTCCTTTCGTCGTTGCGCGCGCGCGTCCGGCAGATCGAGAGCGCAGGGCGGCGCACCGCTGCCGTTCTGCCTTTCGGGCTGGACGCGATCGATTCCCGTCTGCCCGGCGGCGGGCTGGTGCTGGGGGCGCTGCATGAGGTGGCAGGCGGCGGCGATGGCGTACTGGACGGGGCGGCGGCGGCGCTGTTTGCGGCCGGGATCGCGGCGCGGACCCGGGGGCAGATCCTGTGGTGCGTCACGCGGCCGGATCTTTTCGCCCCGGCCCTGGCGCAGGCGGGGCTGGCGCCAGACCGGGTGATCTATGTCGAGGCCGGCGACGAGCCCTCTTTGCTCGCCTGTTTCGAGGAAGGCCTGCGCCATGGCGGGCTGGGCGGGGTGGTGGCGGAAGTGGCCCGCCTGCCGATGACGGCATCGCGCCGGCTTCAGCTTGCCGCCGAAGGCTCCGGGACCCTTGGTCTCGCGATCCGCCGCTGGCGCCGGATGGACGCGGCGGCCGAGTTCGGGCAGCCCGGCGCCGCGATGACCCGCTGGCGGGTGGGGGCGCTGCCCGCGGCGCCGTTGCCGGTTCCAGGCGTCGGGCGCGCGCGCTGGCGGCTCGAACTCCTGCGCTGCCGCGCCGGGGAAAGTGCTGATTTCGAAGTGGAAGCCTGTGATGCCCAGGGTTGTCTCGCTGTTCCTGCCGCGCTGGCCGACGGACCGGCTGCGGCGGCAGATGGGCGCCGCCGCGCCGCCGGTTGACGCGCCGCTGGTGCTGATCGGCCGCGCCGGTCGGCGGCGGGTGGTGCTGGCCGTGGATGCGGCGGCGGCGCGTGCCGGCTTGCGCCCGGGGCTGCCGGCGGCCATGGCGCAGGCCCTCGTGCCCGGCGTGGCCGTTCACCCCGCCGATCCCGCCGCCGATGCCGAAGCGCTCGACCGCCTGGCCCTGTGGGCGCTGCAACGCTATGCGCCGCTCGCCGCCGCCGATCCGCCGGACGGGCTGATCATCGATATGAGCGGCGCCGCCCATCTCCGCGGCGGGGAGGGCGCCGCGCTGGCGGATATGATCGGCCGCCTGGCCGCGTGCCGGATCGCCGCGCGGGCCGCCCTGGCCGATAGCCGGGGCGCGGCCCATGCGCTTGCCCGCTACGGCGGTCGGCCGGCGCTCGTCGTCGCTCCCGGCCAGAGCGCCGCGGCGCTGCTGGCGCTGCCGGTCGCGGCCCTGCGCCTGCCGGAAGAAATGGTGGAGGGTCTGCGCGGGCTCGGCTTCGCGCATATCGGCGAACTGGCAGCCAGCCCGCGCGCGCCGCTCGTCTTGCGCTTCGGCCCCGATCTCGGCCGCCGCCTCGATCAGGCGCTGGGCCGGCGGGACGAACCGATCGACCCGGTCCGCCCGCCGGATGGGATCGAGGTCCGCCGGGCCTTCGCCGAGCCGATCACTGCCGCGGAAGCGCTCGCCCGCCAGACCGGCATTCTGGTCGCCGATCTGTGCGCGCGGCTGGCGGCGGCGGGCCTGGGCGCGCGCCGTCTCGATCTGCTGTTCCACCGGGTCGACAACAGAATCCAATCCATCCGGATCGGCACGGTGCGGCCGGTGCGTGATGCCAGGCGCCTGACCCGGCTGCTCTGCGACCGGCTGGAAACGATCGATCCCGACTTCGGCATCGAGATCATGAGCCTGTCCGTAGCCCTCGCCGAACCGCTCGGGCCCCGGCAGATGGTTTCCGCGCTGGCGGCGGAGCCCGAAGCCGACCTCTCCGGCCTGATCGACCGGCTTGCCAACCGGATCGGCGCGGCCAGGCTTTATCGCCTCGCGCCTGTCGCCAGCGACGTGCCGGAACGCTCGCTTCGCCGCATCGCGCCCTTGGCGCCGCCGACGGGCGAGACCTGGCCCGGCCATTGGCCGCGGCCCTCCCGCCTGCTTGCCCGTCCCGAGCCGATCGCAACCGTCGCGCTGTTGCCCGACCATCCGCCGGCCCGTTTCACCTGGCGCGGGGTCAGCCGCCGTGTAGCGCGCGCCGACGGGCCCGAACGCATCTTCGGCGAATGGTGGCGGCGCGATGCCGAGCTTTGCGCGGTGCGGGATTATTTCCGCATCGAGGACGAGGCGGGCGAGCGCTTCTGGATCTACCGCGCCGGCGATGGCGAGGATGCCGCGACCGGCTCGCAACGCTGGTTCCTGCACGGGATCTTCGGATGAGCGATCTTCCGCTGAGCGGCGGCGCGCGCTATGCCGAACTGCATTGCACCTCGCATTTCAGCTTCCTGCGCGGGGCGAGTTCGTGCGACGAGCTTTTCGCCCGGGCGGCTGATCTCGGCATCGCGGCGCTGGCCATCACCGATCACCACAGCCTTGCCGGCATCGTTCGCGCCCACGAGGCCGCCCGGGCGACGGGCGTGCGGCTGATCGTCGGCTGCCGTCTCGATCTCGACGATAGTCTGCCGGTGCTGGTCTATCCGACCGACCGGCCGGCCTATGCGCGCCTCTGCCGGCTGCTCACGCTTGGCAAGAAGCGCGGCGGCAAGGCGAAATGCCGCCTCTCCTGGTTCGATCTCGCGGCTTCCAGCGCCGGGTTGATCGCGATCCTGCTGCCCGAGGAGGCCGACGATGCCTGCGCCGCAAACCTGCGGCGGATGGAAGCAACCTTCGGCGACCGCGCCTATCTGGCGCTGACGCTCCGCCGGCGCCCGAACGATGCGCTGCGGCTGCATGATCTGACGATGCTGGCGGCGCGGGCGCGGGTTCCGACCGTCGTCACCAACGATGTGCTGTTCCATGTTCCGGCGCGGCGCCGGCTGCACGATGTCGTGACCTGCATCCGCCACGGCTGCACCATCGACGAGGCCGGCTTCCGCCGCGCCCGCCATGCCGACCGCCACCTGAAATCGTCCGGGGAGATGGAGCGCCTGTTCGCCCGCTATCCGGAAGCGCTCGCCCGTTCGGCCGAGATCGCCGACCGCTGCCGCTTCTCGCTCGACGAGCTGGCCTATCAATATCCCGAGGAAGCCGCGATCCCCGGGCTCGGCGCGCAAGCCGCGCTGGAAAGACTCGTCGCGCAAGGGGCGGCCGAACGCTATGCCGCAGGCGTGCCCGAAAAGGTGGCGGCGATCCTTAGGCACGAGCTGCGCCTGATCGAGCGGCTGGAATATGCGCCGTACTTCCTGACGGTGAATGCGATCGTGCGCTTCGCCCGCTCGCGCGGCATCCTGTGCCAGGGCCGGGGATCGGCCGCCAACAGCGCGGTCTGCTATGTCCTCGGCATCACCGCCATCGACCCGGAGCACAACGATCTCCTGTTCGAGCGCTTCGTCTCGGAGGAACGGCGCGAGCCCCCCGACATCGACGTCGATTTCGAGCACGAGCGGCGTGGGACCGTCCTGCAATGGGTGTTTGAAACCTATGGCCGCGATCGCGCCGCGCTTTGCTCCACCGTCATCCGCTACCGGACCAAGGGCGCGCTGCGCGAGGTCGGAAAGGCCCTCGGCCTGCCCGAGGATCTCGTCAAGATTCTGAGCGCCGAGATTCGCAGCCGGTCGCGCGAAAGCATCGGGACCGGGCAGGTCGGGGATCTTGCTCTCGATCTTTCCGACCGGCGGCTCAGGCTCGCGCTCGATCTCGCCCGCGAGCTGACCGGCACGCCGCGCCATCTCTCCCAGCATCCCGGCGGCTTCGTCCTGACCCGCGAGAGGCTGGACGAGTTGGTGCCGATCGAACCCGCGGCGATGCCGGACCGGCAGGTCATCGAATGGGACAAGGACGATATCGACGCGCTCAAATTCATGAAGGTCGATTGCCTGGCGCTCGGCATGCTGTCCTGCATGAAGCGGGGGTTCGACCTGCTGGCGGCGCACAAGGGGATCGCGCTCGATCTCGCCACCATCCCGGCGGAGGATGAACCCACCTATGCGATGATCCGCCGGGCGGACACGATCGGCGTGTTCCAGATCGAAAGCCGGGCGCAGATGGCCATGCTGCCGCGGCTGAAGCCCCGTACCTTCTATGATCTCGTCATCGAGGTGGCGATCGTGCGTCCGGGCCCCATCCAGGGCGACATGGTCCATCCCTATCTCCGCCGCCGCGAAGGCCGGGAACAGGTCGCCTATCCCAAGCCCGAACTGAGGAAGGTGCTGGGCAAGACCCTCGGCGTGCCGCTGTTCCAGGAGCAGGCGATGCGGGTCGCCATCGAATGCGCCGGCTTCACCGCGGGCGAGGCCGACCAGCTCCGGCGCGCGATGGCGACCTTCAAAGCCACCGGCACCGTCTCGCACTTCCACGACAAGCTGGTCGCCGGCATGCTGGCCAACGGCTATGAGGCCGATTTCGCCGAGAAGATCTTCCGGCAGCTCGAAGGATTCGGTTCCTACGGCTTTCCCGAAAGCCACGCCGCCTCCTTCGCCCTGATCGCCTATGCTTCGAGCTGGCTCAAGTGCCATCATCCCGACGTCTTCTGCGCCGCGCTCCTGAACGCCCAGCCGATGGGATTCTATGCGCCGGCCCAGATCGTGCACGATGCCCGCGAGCATGGGGTCGAGGTGCGTCCGGTCTGTGTCAATGCCTCGCGCTGGGACTGCACGCTGGAGCCCGCGGGCGAGGATGGCCGCCGCGCCGTCCGGCTCGGCCTGCGCCTGGTGCGCGGCCTGGCCAATAGCGATGCCGCGCTCCTCCTCTGTGCCCGGGGCGGGCAGTCCTTCGCTTCGATCGAGGATCTGTGGTGCCGCGCGGGCGTGCCGGCGGCATCCCTGGTCCCTCTGGCCCAGGCCGATGCGTTCCGCCCCGGCCTCGGCCTTGCCCGGCGCGAGGCGCTATGGGCGATCAGGGCCTTGCGCGCGGCGCCGCTGCCGCTCTTCGCCGCTGCCGCCGCGGGGATCGAAGCGGCCATGCCGGAAATCCGCGAGCCGGCGGTGACGCTCGCGCCGATGACGGAAGGTGGCGAGGTGGTGGCGGATTACGGCCATGTCGGGCTGAGCCTGCGCGAGCATCCGGTCTGTTTCCTGCGGGCGGATTTGCGCCGCGCCGGCATCCTCACCATTGACGATAACACATTCGCCACGCCTTACCTGACGCGGCCCTTCGAGTTCGGCATCGACGTGGTGGTGCATTCCGCCACCAAATACATCAGCGGCCACGGCGACGCGACCGGCGGCGCCGCGATTGCCAATAGCGAACTGGTGCAGCGCATACGCACC
>CALCYJ010000340.1 GCA_937905845.1 uncultured Rhodospirillales bacterium | reverse complement strand
GGTGAGATCGCCGACGATATCGCCGATCTGGCGCGTGGCTTTGCGCGTTTCCTCGGCGAGGTTCTTCACCTCGCCGGCGACGACGGCGAAGCCGCGGCCGGCAACGCCTGCCCGCGCCGCCTCGATGGTGGCGTTCAGCGCCAGGAGATTGGTCTGCTTGGCGATGCCCTCGATGGTGCGCGAGACGCCGGCGACCTGCTTGAGCACGGTGTTGATCGTGCCGAGCCTCTCCTCGATACGGCCGACGGCGGCGATCAGCTCGGCGATGTTGCGCACCGCGCCGCCGACGGTGGTGCGCGAGGCGCCCACTTCCTCGCCGGCACTTCCCGCAACCGACTGGGCCGCCCGGGCGGCGCCATCGATGGCGCGGTTGGCCGCCGCCATCGTCTCCGCCGTCCCTTGCAGAATCTTGAACTGGTTCGCCTGCTGACCGACGCGGCCGGCAACTTCCTGCAGATTGCCCGAGATGTCGGCGACCTCGACCCCGAGCGCGCCGATCCGATTGCCCAGTTCCGCAATCAGACGATTGGCATCGACCTCCGGCGACCCGTCCCGCGAGACCGCCAACCGCTGCACCTGACCCATCCCGGCATCCCCTATGGCGTCCAAATGACGCCTTTATGGTTGGAAACCGGCGGATTCTAGGGCGCAAGTGGTGAAAAACCCCTTAACCGGCCAGACGGTTGCGCGATCGCCGCCCGCAATCCCGCTCAGGTTGATAAAGGGAGATCGGGCCCGGAAAAGAGGGATCAGGCCTTGGCCGTGGCCGCCAGCATCTCCTCGATCAGGCGGATCGTCGGCGCCAGCCCGTACAGCGCGATGAAGGTTCCCATGCGCGGCCCCTGCTCCTGGCCGAGCAGCACCTCGTAGAGCGCCTTGAACCAGTCGCGCAGATTGGCGAAACCGTGGCGCTTGCCGACCTCATAGACCTCGTTCTGCACGGTTTCGGCGGCACTTGGATCGGGCAGCGCGCCAAGCGTCGATGCCAGATCTTCGAGCGCCGCCCGCTCGGTCGGGGTGGGCGCCCGATAGCGCTTGGCGGGCTTCACGAAATCGCGGTAATAAGCGATGGCATATTCCACCAGCCGGTCGAGGATCGGATGGCTCTCAGGATCGGCGTCCGGGACATAGCCGCGGATGAAGCCCCAGAGCACGGCCTTGTCCTCGGTATTGGTCACGCCGGCAAGATTCATCAGGATGCCGAAGGAAATCGGCACGGCTTCCCGGGGCGGCGCGCCCTGGTGGATGTGCCATAGCGGATTGGCATAGCGCTCGCTCGGCGATTGCGCCGGATATTTCTCCAGCCAGGAAAGATAATCGTCGACCGCGCGGGGGATGACGCCGAAATGCAGCCGCTTGGCCTGGCGCGGCTTCTGGAACATGTAGAGTTCGAGCGTCTCGGGCGCGGCATAGGTCAGCCACTCGTCGATGGTGAGGCCGTTGCCGCGCGACTTGGAGATCTTCTCGCCCCGCTCGTCGAGGAACAGTTCGTAGGCGAAGCCCTCCGGCGGCCGGCCGCCGAGAAGCCGGCAGATCTCGCTCGACAGTTTGGCCGAGGGGATGAGGTCCTTGCCGTACATCTCGTAATCGACGTCGAGCGCCGCCCAGCGCATCGCCCAGTCCGCCTTCCATTGCAACTTGCAATGGCCCCCCGTCACCGGCACTTCGACGAGCCCGCCCTGCTCGTCGCGATAGGTGATGGTTCCGGCCTCGGCATCCACCGCTTCCAGCGGCACCTGGAGCACGATGCCGGTGCGCGGGCAGATCGGCAGAAACGGGCTGTAGGTCGCGGCGCGTTCGGCCCTGAGGCTTGGCAGCATCACCTGCATGATGGCGTCGTAGCGGCGCAGCACCGCGAGCAGGGTGGCGTCGAAACGGCCCGAACGGTACCAGTCGGTCGAACTCTGGAACTCGTATTCGAAGCCGAAACGGTCGAGGAAATCGCGCAGCATGGCGTTGTTATGCTGACCGAAACTCTCGAAGCGGCCGAAGGGATCGGGCACCTGGGTCAAGGGTTTGCCGAGATGCCGGCGCAGCATGTCCTGTTGCGGCACGTTCTCCGGCACCTTGCGCAAACCGTCCATATCGTCGGAAAAGGCGAAGAGCCGCGTCGGCACGTCGGAGAGAATCGTAAAGGCATGGCGCACCATGCTGGTGCGCGCCACCTCGCCGAAAGTGCCAAGATGCGGCAGGCCCGACGGGCCGTAGCCGGTCTCGAACAGCACATGACCTTTCGCCGGCGCGCGGCCGGCCAATCGGGCGACGAGCTTCTCCGCTTCCTGAAAAGGCCAGGCGTTGCTGGCCAGGGCGGCATCGGCATCGGAGGTCATGATCGGTCACGCTCTGCTTGCAAAACGGCCCGGCCCGAAGGAAAGACCGGGAGGGAAGGAGACGTAGCAACTTTCCGCCCGCCAAGGTAGCGGATTTATCGGCCGCCGGCAGCTTGTCGGGGCCGCGCCGGGCAGCATTAACGCTGGTAAAGATCGAGGCGCCTGCCGATAATCGCGCCATGATGCCGCTCCCCCCGACCGGGCCGCGATGAGACCCGCCATGCCGAAGCCGGCGCCTGCGCGCGATGCCGGCAACGCCCCTTTCGCCCTCGCCGTCGCGCTGGGCGGCCTGGCGCTTTTCTGCCTCGATGTCGCGGCCGCGCGCCATGGCCTGGTGGCGAGGGCGCCGGCGGCGATCGGCGGCATGGCGCTGCTGGCGTTGACCGGCCTTTGCGCGATCCTGCTCTCGGCCGGCCGGCTGATCCGCGGGCCGGGCGGCAAAGGCACCGTTCATGCCGTGGCCGCCCTGGTCGTGGCGCTGCCGATGCTGGGATTCCCGCTCTTTTTCCTCTATCAGGGGCTCACGCATCCCGCCATTTATGACATCAGCACCGATCTCAAGGACCCGCCGGCTTTCGTCGCCCTCCTCGCCGTGCGCGCCGCGGTCGACGCCAATCCGCTCGACCGCAGCCCGCGCGAGACGGCGAAGCAGGCGGCGGGCTATCCCGATGTCCATGGCCTTACCCTCGGCCTGCCGCCGGCCGCTTCCTTCGCCCGGGCGCTGGCCACCGCCCGCGCCATGGGCTGGCGGATCGCCGCGGCGGATGCGGCGTCCGGCCATATCGAGGCCACCGCCACAACCCGCCTCTTCGGCTTCAGCGACGATATCGTGGTGCGCATCCGCGCCGCGCCGGGAGGCGGCAGCCGGATCGACCTCCGCTCGGTCTCGCGCCGGGGAAACGGCGATTTCGGCGCCAATGCCGCCCGCATCCGTGCCTATCTTTCCCGGCTGCGGCAACCCTGACGCCGCCGCGCCGACGCCGCAATACCATAAGCCTGCCCCTGAGCATCGAGGAAACAGCCATGCCCCAGAGTCCCGTGACCCAGCCCCTGACCGATGAACCCGGCGTCCGCCTGCTCCGCCCGCTGCGCCCCGAATTCGCCCGCGTCCTGACGCCGGAAGCGCTGGCCTTCGTCATCGATCTGGAGCGGAAGTTCGGACCCGAGCGACGGCGCCTGCTCGCCCGCCGCACAGAGATTCAGGCGCGGATCGACGCCGGCTGGAAGCCCGACTTTCTGCCCGAGACCCGCAGCATCCGCGAGGGCGACTGGACGGTGGCGCCGCTGCCCGCCGACCTGCTCGACCGGCGCGTCGAGATCACCGGCCCGGTCGATCGCAAGATGATCATCAACGCGCTCAATTCCGGCGCCAATGTCTTCATGGCGGATTTCGAGGATTCCACCACGCCGACCTGGGACAATCTGCTCGAAGGGCAGGCCAATCTCTGCGACGCGGTCGCCGGCACCATCACCTATGACGATCCCGTAAGCGGCAAGGCCTATCGCCTGAACCCGAAGACCGCCGTGCTCAAGGTGCGGCCGCGCGGCTGGCATCTCGAAGAGAGGCATCTGACCCTCGACGGCCAAGCGATCTCGGGCGGCCTGTTGGATTTCGGCCTCTATTTCTTCCATAACGCCCGGGCGCTGCGGGCAAAGGGCAGCGGGCCCTATTTCTACCGGCCGAAGATCGAGAACCATCTCGAGGCACGGCTGTGGACCCAGGCGCGCGACCATGCCGAGGCCGCGCTCAAGGTTCCGCCGGGCAGCATCAAGGCGACGGTGCTGATCGAGACCATCCTGGCGAGCTTCGAGATGGACGAGATCCTGTGGGAGCTTAAAACCCACTCGGCGGGGCTGAATTGCGGCCGCTGGGATTATATCTTCAGCTTTATCAAGAAGTTCCGCAACCTGCCCGCATCCGTCATGCCCGACCGCGGGGAAGTGACGATGACGAGCCATTTCCTGCGCGCCTACAGCCAGCTCGTGATCAAGACCTGCCATCGCCGCGGCGTGCATGCCATGGGCGGAATGGCGGCGCAGATCCCGATCAAGGACGATCCGGCGGCCAATGCGGAGGCGATCGCCAAGGTGACGAGACCGGAAGAGCGTCGTGTAGG
>CALCYJ010000339.1 GCA_937905845.1 uncultured Rhodospirillales bacterium | reverse complement strand
GCGACTTGTCGACCAGCCGGTTCTTGGCGATCCACGGCATCATGGCGCGCAGCTTCTCGCCGACCTGCTCGATCGGATGGGTGGAAAGCGCCGCCCGCGTCGCCTTGAACGAGGTCTGGTTGACCTTGTTCTCCAGCATCCAGTCGCGCACGAAGCGGCCGCTCTGGATGTCGGTCAGCACGCGCTTCATCTCGGCCCTTGTCTCGTCGGTGATGATGCGCGGGCCGCTGCGGTATTCGCCGTACTCGGCCGTGTTCGAGATCGAGTAGTTCATGTTGGCGATGCCGCCTTCATAGATCAGGTCGACGATCAGCTTGACCTCGTGCAGGCATTCGAAATAGGCCATCTCCGGCGCATAGCCCGCCGCCACCAGCGTCTCGTAGCCGCCCTTGATCAGCTCGACCAGGCCGCCGCACAGCACCACCTGCTCGCCGAACAGGTCGGTCTCGCATTCCTCGCGGAAGGTGGTCTCGATCACCCCGGCGCGGCCGCCGCCGATCGCCGAGGCGTAGGAGAGCGCGATTTCCAGCGCATTGCCCGACGGGTTCTGCGCCACCGCGACCAGGCAGGGCACGCCGCCGCCGCGCTGATATTCCGAGCGCACCGTATGGCCCGGGCCCTTCGGCGCGATCATGAAGACATCGATATCGCTGCGCGGCTCGATCAGGTTGAAATGGATGTTGAGGCCATGGGCGAAGGCCAGCGCCGTCCCTTCGCGCATATTGGGCTTGAGATCGGCCTGATAGAGATCGCCCTGCAATTCGTCCGGCGTCAGGACCATCACCACATCGGCCCATTTCGCCGCTTCCGCCGGCGTCATGACCGTAAGCCCGGCCGCCTTGGCCTTGGCCACGCCGACCGAGGTCGGGCGCAGCGCCACCGCCACCGCCTTGACGCCGGAATCGTTCAGGTTGTTGGCATGGGCATGACCCTGGCTGCCATAGCCGACGATGGCGACTTTCTTGCCCTTGATCAGGTTGACGTCGGCATCGCGGTCGTAATAAACGCGCATCTATCTTTCCTTTCGCAGCGAAGAACGGGAGGGGGTGGGAGGCCGCTCAGAGCCCCTGCGGGCCGCGGCTGATCGCCACCACGCCGGTACGGGAGACATCGACCAGCCCGAGGCCCTTCATCAGGCCGATGAAAGCATCGAGCTTGCCGGTCGAGCCGGATATCTCGAAGACGAACGAGGCGGGCGTCGAATCAAGCGCGCGGGCGCGGAAGATATCGGCGATGCGCAGCGCCTCGACCCGCTTCTCGCCCTGGCCCGCGACCTTGACCAGCGCCAGTTCGCGTTCGAGATAGGGGCCCTCGGTGGTGAGGTCGGACACTTTATGCACCGGCACCAGCCGCCCGAGCTGCGCCTTGATCTGCTCGATCACCATCGGCGTTCCGGACGTGACCACGGTGATGCGCGACAGGCTCTCCGCCGGATCGACCTCGGCCACCGTCAGGCTTTCGATATTGTAGCCGCGGCTCGAAAACAGCCCGATCACCCGGGCGAGCACGCCGGCCTCGTTATCCACCAGCACGGCGATGGCATGTTGTTGCACGCTATCCACTTGATCTTTCCTCAAACCCGGGCCCGGCCCGGAACAGGGGGGAGCGAATTCTCCGATCGGCCGCCCCGATGCTAGACCAGCGCGAGGCCCGCATCCGTCGGCCTCGCCCGCGCCGGGCCATCGCTCTCATCGCCCAGCATCATCTCGTTATGCGCCGCACCCGAGGGCACCATGGGGAAGCAGTTTTCCATCGGATCGACGCAGATGTCGGCGATCACCGGGCCGCTCGTCTCCAGCATCTGCGCGATCACCCCGTCAAGCTCGGCAGGCTTGCTCGCGCGCAGGCCGGTGGCGCCGAAGGCTTCCGCCAGCTTCACGAAATCGGGCAGGCTCGCCATGAAGCTCTCGGAATAGCGGCCGCCATGCAGCAATTCCTGCCACTGCCGCACCATCCCCATATATTGGTTGTTGAGGATGAAGACCTTCACCGGCAGCCGGTATTGCGCCAGCGTCGACATCTCCTGGATGTTCATGAGGAGGGACGCCTCGCCCGCGACATCGATGACCAGCGCGTCCGGATGGGCCACCTGCACCCCCATGGCGGCCGGCAGGCCATAGCCCATGGTGCCAAGGCCGCCCGAGGTCATCCAATGTCGCGGCTGCTCGAATTTCAGGAACTGCGCCGCCCACATCTGGTGCTGCCCGACCTC
>CALCYJ010000338.1 GCA_937905845.1 uncultured Rhodospirillales bacterium | reverse complement strand
CGGTGATCAGCTCGATATTATTGAAGCCCACCATGCGCACGCCGCCGATTTCGAGCGTGCCATAGCGCGAGACGGTGTTCACGACCGGGGGATCCTCCCCCAGCGTCTTCCACACCACGCCGCCCCAGCCGGCCTTGAAGGCGCGCACGACGTTATAGGCCTTGTCGGTCGGCGGCGCCGAGGCGAGCCAGAAAGGATTGGGCGAGCGGATGCCGGCGAAAGTGCTGCGCAGGTCGGCCATGGCCATTCTCCTTTATGCGCGGCGCAAGGCGCGATCGATGGCCTGCGCCGCGATCTTGCCGTCTTCCACCGCGCTCACCGTCAGGTCCTGCCCCGGGACGCAGTCGCCGCCGGCCCAAACGTCGGGAAGCGAGGTCTGACGATCCGCGTTCACCAGGATGCGGCCCTGCGCCAGATCGAGCGGCTCGGCCACGCCTGATTCGAGCGGCGCCGGCACGAACGTCTGCCCGATCGCCTTGAACAGCATGTCGGCCAGGAGGGTGAAGCGGTCGCCGGTGCCCATGAGGCGGCCCTGCTCGTCGAGCTGGGTACATTCGCACTCGACTTCCTTGAGCCGTCCGCCGCGGGTGATCAGCCGCACCGGGCGCGCCCAATATTTGATCTTCACGCCGTTGGTCTGGGCGAATTCCTGCTCGTGGCCGGTGGCGCTCATGTGCGGGGCGCCGCGGCGATAGACCATGGTGACGTCCTCGGCGCCGAGCCGCTTCGCCTGCACCGCGATATCGACCGCCGTATTGCCGCCGCCGATCACCACCACGCGGCGGCCGATCTCGAGCGTGCCCTTGTCCGTGGCCTGGCGCAGGCGGGCGATATAGGCGACGGCATCGATCACGCCCTCGATCGCCTCGCCTTCGAGGCCGAGCGCATTGACGCCGGCAAGGCCGATGCCGAGGAAGACGGCGTCGAAGTCGCGCCGGAGCTGGTCGAGGCTCAGATCGCGCCCGAGCGCCTGGCCGAATTGCGGGGTGATGCCGCCGAGCGACAGGACGAAATCCACTTCCGTCTGGGCAAAATCCTCCGGCACCTTGTAGGCGGCGATGCCGTATTCGTTGAGGCCGCCGGCTTTCGGCCGTGCCTCGAACAAGGTGACGTCATGGCCGAGCAGCGACAGCCGGTGGGCGCAGGCAAGGCCCGCCGGGCCGGCGCCGACCACGGCAATGCGCCGGCCGGTGGCGGGCTGGCGCGTGAACGGCTGGATGCCGCTGGCGAACAGCCAGTCGGTGGCATAGCGCTGCAAGGCGCCGATTCGCACCGGCTTGGCTTCCTGGGCGGTGCGCACGCAGGCCTGCTCGCAGAGAATCTCGACCGGACAGACGCGGGCGCAGGCGCCGCCCAGGATGTTCTCTTCGAGAATCCGCAACGCCGCGCCCTTGAGATTGTCGCTGCCGATCTTGCGGATGAAGCCCGGAACGTCGATGCCGGTCGGACAGGCTTCCATGCAGGGGGCGTCATAGCAGAAATAGCAGCGGCTGGCCTCGACCAGCGCCTGCTTGCGATCGAGCGGCGGATGGATGTCGGCGAAATTTTCGCCAAGCTCGCCTGGCGCCAGACGTCTAGCGGCGATGTCGCCAGAATCGGCCATGCCCGAATCGGCCGTCCGCGGATCGGCCATTGCATCGGCCATGATTGTTCCCTCCGGCTTGCTCTGCGCACTGGAACCCCTCTAATGTCCTGCCGGGCAGGCCACGAGATTTTTGGGTTCCACCGTCCGCTCGATCCCGCTCAAGGCTTGCGCCTCTTGAGGGGTGGGCGGTCGGTTCAGAGCACCCTCCCTATGAATTATGCGACAGGCTAACGACAATCTGACCAAATGGTCAAGATCTTCTTGATGGCACGAGCGTAAAAATTTCCGATACTTCGAGGATGGGCACGATGGCGAAGCAGCGCAGAGTTCGGAAAGCGGCGGATGGCGCACCGCCCAAGGGTGGGGCGGCCGGGGCGACGGCGCCGGCTTCGGCCGCCGCGCGGGCGGCCTCCTATGTCGCGGCACCAATCCCGTTGGCGGCCGACGGCGCGCGCGGCGTCATTCGCGAAAACAACGAAGCGCGGCTTCTGGAAGCCGCCGAGACGGTCTTTGCCGAGCGCGGCTTCCAGGGGGCGACGACGGCCGCGATCGCGACCTGCGCCGGGCTGCCCAAGGCCAATCTGCATTATTACTTCCGCACCAAGGAGGCGCTCTACCGCGCCGTTCTGGCCAATGTGCTGAGCCTGTGGCTGGACGAGCTGGACCGTTTCACGCCCGACCGCGACCCGGCCGAGGCGGTGGCGGAATATGTCGTGGCCAAGATGCGCTGGTCGCGCGTCAGGCCCAATGCCTCGAAGGTTTTCGCCAACGAGATCCTGCATGGCGCCCCCTTCC
>CALCYJ010000337.1 GCA_937905845.1 uncultured Rhodospirillales bacterium | reverse complement strand
CGGCCGTGAACCCGATGATCAAGATCACCAACATCGTGGCGCTGCTGCTGCTCGCGGCGCTCGCGCATATGTCGATGTGATCCGATCCAGGGCTGAAGCGAAAGCCCCGGCGGAGCGATCCGCCGGGGTTTTTCTCTGGCTCAGCCGGTAACCCGCCGCAGCTTCGCCTGATACTGGCCTTCGACGCCGAGCGTCAGCCGGTCGCCGTCGCGCTTGAAGCGGCGGGTCTGCGTGCTGCCGATATAGGCGGCCATGTTGCTGGCCTCGACGGTGACCTTGAGCTCGTCGCCGGCGACCGCGTAGGGGCCGAAATACGCCATCAGCGATTGCGCGATCTCCTTGGGCGTGCGGTCGGGCATGGCCGCGCGGCCGAGCTGGACGAAGGCGTGGCCGGTCTCGTCGAACACCGCATAGCCCGCGGGCGGGCTGCCGAGCGGCTGCTTCAGCACGCCGTCTTCCCAGCGCTCGAAGGATTCGACGCGCCAGGTTCCGACCAGGGGATTCGGCGTCGACATGGCGCGCGCTGCCGTCAGAACGGCGTCTTCTTCTTGTTGGGGTTGTTGAACCGGCCGAGATTGCCGAGCAGCTGCTGCATGATGGTGAGGTTGTTGCCGAAGGTCGGCGTGACCTTGTCGTCCATCGCGACCATCCGGCCGTTCTCCAGGCCGTAGATCTTCATGTCCTCGACGATGTTCTGATCGTTGAAGTTGATGGCGAGGACTTCCTGCTCGACGACGTCGGGATCGAGGAAGGCGTTCTGCTCGGTGCGCCGGGAGATGTAGTACCAGGTGTGGTCCTGGAAGGCCGAGACGGTGGAGGGCGAGCCGAGGAGCTGGGTCACCCGGGTCTTGTCATCGACGCCGGGATTGATCTGGACCACCTGGTCCGGGTCGGGGACGTTGCCTTCCTGCTGCTTGATCGGCGAGCAGGCGACGAGGACGGCCAAGCCGAGCCCCGCCACCGCTCCAAGAGTGATCTTCCTCAAGTCCTGCATCCCGATCTCGGTTTACCACCTTGCGGCGCGGCCTAGGATTCCTTGCGAATCAGTCACCTGGACGCCTAGGCTGGCCCACCCCGATGGTCTCGGCGAAGATTGCACCGGGTCCCCCGGGTGTCAACGGCGCGCGTCGGCGGGCTGCGAGAACCGGAGAACGTCATGGCGGTATCATCGCGCATCGAGCAGGGCGAGATCGCCCAGGGTGAGGTACCGATGAGCGTCATCGGCAAGCTGATCGACCGGATGCTGAGCGGGCCGGACCGGCGCGAGGTGATCGCCCAGCGCCTCTATGCCGCGCTGGCCACGCAGTCCCGCCGGCCGGAATTCTACCTGAGCTGCGGCGTGCCGGATTCGGTCGATGGCCGGTTCGAGATGGTGGCGCTGCATGCCTTCCTGCTGTTCCGCCGCCTGAAGGGCCAGGGCGAGAAGGCGGGCGCCGTCGCGCAGTCGGTCTATGACGTGATGTTCGGGGATTTCGATGCCTCGGTGCGCGAGCTCGGCGCCCAGGATCTCGGCGTCGGCCGTCGCATCAAGTTCATGACCGAGGCGATGACCGGGCGCTTCGCCGCTTATGACGCGGGTCTTGCCGGCGGCCCCAACGAGCTCGAGCTGGCCTTGAAACGCAACCTCTACGGCACCACCGAGCCGCATGACGACATGCTCAAGCGCATGGCGGAATACGTGCGCGCGGCCGCTGCCGCGCTCTCGGGGCAGCCGGTCGACCAGTTGATGCGCGGCTTGCTGCATTTCCCGACGCTCGATCCCGAGCGCCTCGACTACTGACGATGCCCCGGCGTCATTCCGATTCGCAGGAGTTCTCCCGCTTCATCGAGGCGGACAGCGTCGGCGCCAAGCCGATCGAGCGTCGGATCTCGGCCAATGCCGAGGAGCGGGCGGCGCTGGCCGAGCGCTTCGAGCTCCGGAAGATCGACCGGTTGGAAGCCGAGTTCAGCCTCCGGCGGGCCGGCAACGGGGTGATCCACGTCAAGGGGCGGGTGCAGGGCGACGTGGTCCAATCCTGCGTGGTCACCCTGGAGCCGGTCGCGGCCCGGATCGACGAGGAATTTGCGGCGGATTTTGCCGCCGAGGCCAAGGGGCAGGCCGCCGAGGAAGAGATCGATTTCGATGCCGCCGACCCGCCCGAGGCGATCCGGAACGGGCATATCGACCTGGGCGAGCTGGCGGCCGAGCACCTGTCTTTGGCGCTCGATCCCTATCCGCGCGCGCCGGGGGCGCGGCTGCCGCAGGGCTCGGAACCGGCGGAACCCGAGGAACGCCCTGTTAACCCATTCTCAATATTGAAAAAATAGACTGGCACCTGGTTGTCCCATTGGCCGTCGATCCGCGCGTTTAACTTGCCAGGGCGCGGGATATTGGCTAAGAACCCGCCATTCGGTGGCAGCGAATGGCTGCCTTTTTCTTTGTGCGAGCAAAACCATGGCAGTTCCTAAGAAAAAAGTGAGCCCGTCCCGGCAGGGCATGCGGCGCTCCCATCACGCCCACAAGGTCGTGGCGTCGATGGAATGCCCCAATTGCGGCGAGCTGAAGCGTCCGCATCATGTCTGCGCTTCTTGCGGGCACTATGACGAGCGCGAAGTCGTTGCGAAGGGCGAGGCGAGCGCCGCCTGACGCTCGTATAATGCGGCCAGGGAAGGAGTGAAAACTCTTGAGTACCGGCCTGGCGATTTCTCTGGATGCGATGGGCGGCGACAACGCGCCCGAGATGGTGGTGCGCGGAGCGGATATCGCGCGCCGCCGTTTTCCGCAGGCGAAGTTCCTGTTCTTCGGCGACGAAGCCAAGGTTCGCCCGCTGCTGGATTCCCTGCCTGACCTGAAGAAGGTCAGCGCGCTCCGCCACACCGTCTCCGTGGTCACCATGGAGGACAAGCCGAGCCAGGCCCTGCGCTCCGGCCGCGGCAGCTCCATGCGCCTTGCGATCGACGCCGTGCATAACGGCGAGGCGAACGCCGTCGTCTCCGCCGGCAATACCGGCGCGCTGATGGCGATGGCGAAGTTCGTCCTGAAGACCATGCCCGGCATCGATCGGCCGGCGATCGCCTCGTTCTTTCCGACCCTGCGCAGCGAGAGCGTGATGCTCGATCTCGGCGCCAACGTCCAATGCGACGCCGAGAACCTCGTGCAGTTCGCCGTGATGGGAAACGTCTTCGCCCGCACCGTGCTGGGCGTGCGCGAGCCCAGCATGGGCCTCTTGAACGTCGGCTCCGAGGAGCTCAAGGGCCACGACGCGGTGAAGGTCGCGAGCGGGATCCTGCGGCAGGCGACGCTGCCGGGCAAGTTCTACGGCTTCGTCGAGGGCGACGACATCACCCGCGGCACGGTGGACGTGATCGTGACCGACGGCTTCACCGGCAACGTGGCGCTGAAGAGCATCGAGGGCGCGGTGAAGCTCTACAGCCATTTCCTGCGCCAGACCTTCAAGAGCTCCTGGATCGCCGGCATCGGCTATCTGCTGGCGCGCCCGGCGATGAACGCACTGCGTGCACGGGTCGATCCCAGGCGCTACAATGGCGCGATCTTCATGGGTTTGAACGGTGTCTGCGTGAAGAGCCATGGCGGCACGGATGCATTCGGATTCGCCAATGCGATCGGTGTCGCGGTCGACATGGTCACCAACGGGGCGATCGAGAAGATGCGCGAAGACTTCGCCCTGCTGCAGGCCCAGACCAGCGCCCAGGCGGCTGCCCTCTAGACAGGTGGTGCCTTCATGAGACGCTCGGTCGGCCTCGCCGTCGGCGCCTATCTGCCGAAACGGATCGTCACCAACGACGAGCTGGCGCAGCGCATCGACACCACCGACGAATGGATCACCCAGCGCACCGGCATCCGCCAGCGCCATGTGGCCGCCGACGGCGAGTGCACCTCCGATCTCGCGGTGAAGGCGGCGGAGCAGGCGCTGCATTCGGCCGGCTTGCGCGGCGCCGACATCGGCGCGCTGATCGTCGCCACCGCCACGCCGGACCACACCTTCCCC
>CALCYJ010000336.1 GCA_937905845.1 uncultured Rhodospirillales bacterium | reverse complement strand
AGCAATAGATGCAGCCGTGCTCGCAGCCGCGATAGGGATTGATCGAGCGGTCGAAGGAAATGTCGGGCGAGGCGTTGCGGGTGATGATGGTGCGGGTCGCATCGATGGCGACGAAGGTGCGGAGCGGCGGCGGCGGCGCGTCGAGCGCGCCCCAGCCATCGTCCAGGCGCAGCCGTTCCAGCCCCTCGAACCGGCCGCTGCGGTTGCTGCGGCTGCCGCGGCCGCGACGGCCTTCGGGATGGGCGAAGGCGGTGAGGGCGGCGTCCCCGGCCTCGCCGGTCGCATCGGCCGCATCACCCATATCATCCAAGTCGCCCGAATCGTCCGCGTCGCGCGTGCCGGCCCCGCCGGCCGCGGCCCGGGCGGCCCTTTCTCCCGCGTTTGTCGCTCCTTTCCGCACCATCGACACACAATAAGCAATCGATAAGAACATATCAAGAACAAATAACCAAAAGGACGAGCGGAAAGGACGAGTGGAGAGACAGGTCCCGCGGATCCTTTGTATGCTTGCGGGCGATGCTGAGCCTCGTCCTGCCGACCTTGAATGTTGAGGGCACGCTTCCGGCGGTGCTGGCGGCGCTGGCGGCGGCGCGCCGCGGCGGTCTGATCGGCGAAATCATCGTGACGGACGGCGGTTCCACGGACGCGACGGTGGGGGAGGCGTTGCGCACCGGCTGCAAGGTGGTGGCGGGTCCGGCCGGCCGCGGCCAGCAGCTCGTGGCCGGGGCGACGGCGGCGCAGGGCCCGTGGCTGCTCTTCCTGCATGGCGATACGCGGCTGGAACCCGGCTGGGAAGTGGCGGCTGAGCGTTTCATGGCGGGGCCGGAGGGCCCGTACCGCGCGGCCTATTTCCGCTTCGCGCTCGATGATGCGAGCCAGGCTGCGCGGCGGCTGGAACGGCTGGTCGCCTGGCGCTGCCGCTGGCTGGCGCTGCCCTATGGCGATCAGGGCCTGCTGATCCATCGCGGCCTTTACGATCAGGTCGGCGGTTTCCGGCCGCTGCCGCTGATGGAAGATGTCGATCTTGTGCGCCGGCTCGGCCGCCGGCGCCTGACGCCGCTCGACGCGCGCGCGCTCACCTCGGCCGGGCGCTTTCGGGCGGAGGGCTATCGGCGGCGTTCGCTGCGCAACCTCGGCTGCCTGGCGCTCTACCGCCTCGGCCTGCCGGCCTCTCTCATCCGTAGGCTTTATGGCCGATGAAAGCCGCCTGCCACCTGATCCTGTTCCTCAAGGCGCCGCGCCGGGGCCAGGTGAAGACCCGCCTTGGCCGCGAGCTTGGCGCGGGCGAAGCCACCCGACTCTATCGCACGATCACCGCTTTGTTGGTGCGGCGCCTCGGGCGCGACCGCCGCTGGCGCCTGTGGCTGGCCGTGACGCCGGATGGCTGCCGCGACACCGGCTTCTGGCCCCGCGCGCTGCCGCGCCTGGCCCAGGGCGGCGGCGATCTTGGCCAACGCATGAAACGCTGTTTCGATGCGCTGCCGCCCGGGCCGGCCGTGCTCATCGGCGCCGATATTCCCGACGTCGGGCCGGAGCCGATCGCCGCCGCCTTCCGCCTGCTGCGCGGCCGGGCGGCGGTGTTCGGGCCGGCGGCCGACGGCGGCTACTGGCTGGTCGGCCTGGCGCGGCGGCGGTCCGAGCGCGACCTCTTCGCCCGGGTGCGCTGGTCGAGCCCGCAGGCCCTGAGCGACACGCTGGCCACGATCAGGGGCGGACAGGTGGGCTTCGTCGCCGCGCTGCGCGATATCGACGATGCGGCGGATTATGCCTCCTGGCGGCGGCGGCAGGCGGAAGCGGGCCGGGCTGGATGACGGCCGGGTTGGATGATGGCAGGGGAGGAGCGAGCGGTCAGCCCGCGGCGCCGCCCCGCCGCTCGTGCTCCAGCAGGCGGGGCAGCAGCTCGACGAAATTGCACGGGCGGAACCGGTAGTCGAGCTGGCTTTTCAGGATGTCGTCCCAGGCATCCTTGCAGGCGCCGGGCGAACCCGGCAGGGCGAAAAGATAGGTGCCGCGCGCAACGCCCGCCGTGCAGCGCGACTGGATGGTCGAGGTGCCGATCTTGCCGTAGCTCAGCATGCGGAACAATTCGCCGAAGCCCGGGATCGGCTTGTCGTAGAGCGCCTCGAAGGCTTCGGGCGTCACGTCGCGCCCGGTGACGCCGGTGCCGCCGGTGGCGATCACGACCTCGATGGCGGGATCCTCGATCCAGGCCTTGACCTGCGCCTGGATATGGCCGGTATCGTCGGGAACAAGCGCGCGGGCGGCCAGCTCGTGGCCGGCGGCGGCGATGCGCTCGACCAGCACGTCGCCCGAGCGGTCGTCGGCGAGCGTCCTGGTATCGGAGATGGTGAGGACGGCGATCCCGACGGCGATGAAGCGTCGGCTCTCGTCAATTCCCGGCATAATCGGCGGCCACGACCGTTGTTTCGTCCTCGGCAACGTAATAGGGCCATTTGCCGCCGGCAAGGACATCGAGCGTCTGCGGGTCCTGGCCCAGCCGTTCCTGATAGAGCCAGAAGCCCGCCATCACCCGCTCGACGAAGATGCGCGTCTCCGCCGAGGGCAACGTTTCGACGAACAGCAGCGGATCCTTGGTCGCACCGGCCGTCTTCTGCCAGCGCCGGATCGTCCCCGGACCGGCGTTATAGGCGGCCGCCAGCAGCAGAAGATTGCCGTGCACGGCATCGCAGGCCAGCAGGCGTTGCAGATAGCGCTGGCCAAGGTCGATATTATATTCCGGCGTGAACAATTGGGCATGCCGGTCGTCGCGCGGGCTGTGGTCGCCGGCGATGAGGCTTGCCGTGGCCGGCATCAGCTGCATCAGGCCCTTGGCGCCGGCATGGCTCTCCGCCTTGGCATCGAAAGCCGATTCCTGGCGCATGAAGGCATAGAGCAGGGCGCGGTCGATGGTGAAGCCGCCGCTCGGCCGCCACGGCGGCACGGGATAGAGCGCGGAATCGATCGCCTCGCCATGGGCCAGCCGCCAATCCTCGCCCATGCGGATGGCCGCCGCCGGCACGTCGATATGGCCGGCCAGCGCCAGCAGCAGCTTGGCCAGTCCCGGATTGGCATGTTCGTAGAGCCATTCCACTTCCTGGCCGGCCAGCGCCGGCTCGCCGACCTCATAGAGGGCGATGGCGCGCTCGACGCCCGGAATCCGTGCCAGCTTGGCGAAATCATCGTAGCGGCTGGGGTCGATATCCCAGCTGAAGGAGACATCCTGGCCGAGCTGGCGCGCCGCCAGCAGGCCATAGAAGGTCCGCGGGTAATTGGCGGCTAGCACCAGCATGTCGTCCACCGGGCCGGGGTCGCGGCTTCTGGCATAGGCGCGGGCGGCCCAGAAGGCGCCGGCGGTCACATCCCAGACGGAAGCATCGGAGGAGCGCGCCAGCGCCGCGAAATGTTTGGCCGCCACCGGGTAATCGTGCTTGAGCCAGGCCGCGAGGCCAAGGCGCCATTCCAGCGGCCGGATCGTGCCTGGCGGATGGTCGGGGCGGGTCGCCGCCGCGGGTTCGGTTCCCGGCGCCGTGCCGCCGTGCGCCGAGGTTCCGCCAAAGGTGAACTGGCCGAGTTCGGGCGCGCGCGGCGGCGTCGGTCGGTCGCCGCGCGGCTTGCGCCGTTCCGCCAGCGCGTAGATTTCGTCGGCTTGCGGCTCGGCGGCATAATGGGTGAGCCATTCGGCAAGCTCGCCATAACGGCTGTGGTATCCCGGAGCCAGGAAACGCTGACGCAGCACTGCGCCCATCAGGATCGGGTTCTTGACCTCCCGCATCTCGCGGTCGGCCGCCGCCCAATTGCCGGCGCGCTGCAAAGCGAAGATCGCGTGATAACGCGCACGATCCCCCGCCGACAGGATTTCCGGCAGCGTGGCCCCCTCGCCGATATTCGACGGCCCCGACACAACCGGCACCGCTTCCGAGGGAGCGGCAAGAGCACCGGTGCTAAGGGACGCTAGGCCGACCAGGGCGGTGCCCAGGAAGGCCGCCGCAACCACCACCGCCCACCCAATCGATCTCCCGGATTGCCGGGAAGGTTCCGATTGTCGGAAATCCCCGGAAGGCCGGAAATCTCCTGGTGAGGTACCACCCGCCCAAACCAACGAAGAGGCCCGGGGAGCGGAAAGTCGCGACAAGTACTTCGGCGAGACCGCTATGAAGGGTGCGGGTCTCATGGTCGGCCGTAGTACAGGAAGGATGCGGCCAGCGCAACCCTAACAAATGATTAACCAGGAAATTATCTGTGGATAACCGGGATTCCTCCCTGACAGTGGGGAGTTTAGCTGGAATGCTCATAAATTACGTAAGAACGGCCAGCTTCTCCTTGATTTCCAACAGATCTATCCAGGTTTCACGCTTCAGGGCCGGCTGACGCAGGAGATAGGCGGGGTGGAACAGGGCCATGGCGGGAATCGGGCGGCCGGCGCAGAGATAATCGAACCAGCGGCCGCGCAGGCGGGTGATGCCGGCACTTTGCTGCAACAGGGTTCCGGCCGCGACGCCGCCCAGCAGAACCACGACGCGCGGCGCCACCAGCTCGATATGACGGCGGGCGAAGGGAGCGCAGGCGGTCGTTTCCTCCTGCGAGGGCGCCCGGTTCCCCGGCGGCCGCCAGGGGACGATATTGGTGATATAGACATCCTTCCGGGTCAGGCCGATCGCCGCCAGCATGCGGTCGAGGAGCTGGCCGCTCTCGCCGACGAAGGGCCGGCCGATCCGGTCCTCCTCGCGCCCGGGCGCCTCGCCGATCAGCATGAGCCGGCCTTGCGGGTTGCCGTCGGCAAAGACGAGCCTGGTTGCGCTCGCCCGCAAGGCGCAGCCCTCGAAAGCTTCCATCGCCGCCGCCAGTTCCGCCAGCGTCCCGCAGTTTTGCACATCCAGCCCCGGGCCGCTTTCCCCGATCGCCTCCGGCGCCTCCAGAGAAAGCGGGCGTTCCGCCGGCGGCGAGGGGAGCGGGGCTGCGGGCCGGGCCAGGCGGTCGATCGGCGCGGCGGCAATGGCGCAGTCGGCACCCGCTTCCACCTGCAGGCGCAGAAGTTCTGTCCATGTCGGCTTAGGCGTCATGGCGGCAGAATAGCATGGCGAGCGCGCCTGTCTGCGGGCAAGGCCGGCCCAAGGGGCGCGGGGGCGGGGCAGAGGAACGGTTGCACGGGAGCGGTTGCATTTGTCGCGCGACGGCGTTACTCCGGAGCCTTATGCTGGCGGAATTGCCCGATTTGGCGTTGAGGGGTAGGAATGGAACGCGAAGCCATGCAGTTCGACGTGGTGATTGTCGGCGCCGGCCCGGCGGGGCTGAGCGCGGCGATCCGGCTGCGTCAATTGTCCCTGGAGCGCGCGGTCGATCTGTCGGTCTGCGTGGTGGAGAAAGGCTCCGAGGTCGGGGCCCATATCCTCTCGGGTGCCGTCGTCGATCCGATCGCGCTGAACGAGCTGATCCCCGATTGGCGCGAGAAGGGCGCACCCCTCCATACGCCGGTCACCGACGACCGTTTCCTAATCCTGACTGAAGCCAACCATATCCGGATCCCGAACCTGCTGCTGCCGCCCTTGATGAGCAATCACGGCAATTACATCGTCAGCCTTGGCAATCTCTGCCGCTGGCTGGCGGCACAGGCCGAGGCGCTCGGGGTCGAGATCTATCCGGGCTTCGCCGCCACCGAGGTTCTCTATCACGAGGACGGCAGCGTC
Organism: uncultured Rhodospirillales bacterium; assembly: GCA_937905845.1. Classification (GTDB taxonomy): domain Bacteria; phylum Pseudomonadota; class Alphaproteobacteria; order Ferrovibrionales; family Ferrovibrionaceae; genus CALCYJ01. Next base: position 9,688 of record CALCYJ010000336.1, on the reverse strand, counting down.
AAGGGCATCGCCACCGGCGACATGGGCGTCGCCCGCGACGGCACGCACAAGCCGAGCTTCACGCCGGGCATGGAGCTGCACGGCAAATACACGTTCTTCGCCGAAGGCGCGCGCGGCTCGCTGACCAAGGGCCTGTTCGAGCGCTACGACTTGCGCCACGGCGTCGAGCCGCAGAAGTTCGGCATCGGCCTGAAGGAATTATGGCAGATCGATCCGGCAAAGCACCGCCCGGGCCTCGTACTCCATAGCCAGGGCTGGCCGCTCGATACGCATACCGGCGGCGGCTCGTTCCTCTATCATCTCGAAGACAACCAGGTGGCGGTGGGTTTCGTCGTCCATCTGAATTACCAGAACCCGCATCTCTCGCCCTTCGAGGAATTCCAGCGCTTCAAGCACCATCCCTCGATCCGGCCGACCTTCGAGGGCGGCAAGCGCCTGTCCTACGGCGCCCGCGCCATCAACGAGGGCGGGTTGCAATCGGTGCCGAAGCTGGTCTTTCCGGGCGGCGCGCTGATCGGCTGCGCCGCGGGCTTCGTCAACCTGCCGCGCATCAAAGGGTCGCACAATGCGATGAAGACCGGCATGCTGGCGGCGGAAGCGGCCTTCGCGGCGTTGCAAGAGGGCCGCTTGGGCCACGACGAGCTTGACGCCTATCCGAAAGCCTGGCGCCGCTCCTGGGCCTATCGGGACCTTCACCAGGTGCGCAACGTGAAGCCCGGGCTTAAATACGGCCTCTGGCTCGGCACGCTGCACGGCGGCCTGCACATGTGGCTGAACAATCTCGGGCTAGGCTTCCTGGTGCCCTGGACGCTCAAGCATCACAAGGCCGACCACGAGACGCTCTACCGCGCCGACCTCGCCCGGCCGATCGCCTATCCCAAGCCCGACGGGCGGATCAGCTTCGACAAGCTCTCCTCGGTGTTCGTCTCGAACACCAATCACGAGGAGGATCAGCCGGTGCATTTGCAGCTGAAAGATCCCGAAGTGCCGATCACGGTCAATCTGCGCTATTATGATGCGCCGGAGCAGCGATATTGTCCGGCCGGCGTCTATGAGATCGTGCGCCCCGAGGATGGCGCCACCCCTCGCCTCCAGATCAATGCGCCGAACTGCGTGCACTGCAAGACCTGTGACATCAAGGACCCGACCCAGAACATCAACTGGGTGCCACCCGAGGGGGGCGGCGGTCCGAACTATCCCAATATGTAAGAGCCGGGAAGAGCCTCCCGGTGCCTTGGGCCGCCGGCGCGGTCGTTTGATGACGCAAAGCGCCCGGGCCCTGATTTGATACGGAGATGGAAGAAATGCGGGTTGGCATGGGGCGCGGGCTGGATACGGCCGGGCAGGAATTGAGTGCGCCCGCATCGCGCCCGGGCGGCCGAAGGCGGGGCCGCGGCTGGCGCGGGCTGTGCCGGGTCGTGATCCTGGGCGTCGCCGGTGCGGCGCTTAGCGCCTGCGCCCAGGCCGGAGGCGACGGGCCGGGCAGCGCCGCCGCCGCGCCGCCGGCTCTTCATGCCTCGGCGTTCGGCGATTTCCTCGCCGGGCGCTATGCCCAGTCGGTGCACGACAACAAGGCGGCCGCCGGCTATTTCGCCTCGGCGCTCAACGCCGATGGCCGCGACACGATGCTGCAACGGGCGACGATGCTGCTGCTGGTGAAAAGCGGCGAGATGGCGCAGGCCGCGCCCTATGCAAGAGAGATCCTGGCGGCCGATCCCGCCGATCCCGCCGCCAGCCTCGTCCAGACGGCGCTCGATTTCGGCGCCGGCAATGATGCCGCGGCGGGCAAGGTGCTGTCCCACGTACCGCAAAGCGGCCTCGACAAGGTGATGGTGCCGCTGCTCTCGGCCTGGGCGGATCTGGGTGCGGGCAAGGGCAAGCCGGCGAGCGTCGATCGCGCGCTGGCCTCGGTCGCCGTGCTGAACAGCTATAGCGGCATCACCGGCTTCGCGTCCTATTACACCGCGCTCGTCAACGACACGGCCGGCCGCACGGCGGCTGCGGATGCGGCCTACCGCACTGCCATGGCCGCGACCGACAGTGGCGACCCGCTGGTGGTCGAGGCCTATGGCCGCTTCCTCTCGCGTCAGAACCGGTTCGCCGAGGCTGCCGCCCTCTATCGAACCTATCTGCAAAGCGGGGAGAATCCGCCGCTGCGGATGATGATGGTCGAGGTGACGGCGCATCGGCGGCTGCCGCCCATGGTGCGCAACGCCCGCGACGGCGCGGCCGAGGTGTTCTACGACATCGCCTCGGTGATGCCGCCCGAGAACAACAGCGATACGATGCAGCTCTTCTTCCAGATCGCGCTCTATCTGCGCCCCGATCTGGCGAAGGCCAAGATCATGCTGGCGACGATCTATACGCGGGAGAACCGCCTGCCCGAGGCGCTTGCCGCCTATCGCTCGATCGATCCGAAGTCGCCCTTCGGCGAGGATGTGCAGATCTCCATCGCCTGGCTGCTCAATCAGCTCAACCGTCCCGACGAGGCGGAAGCCATGCTGGAAAAGCTCGCCCGGAGCCACCCGGTCGATCAGGTCAATGTGCTGGGGACGATGGGCGACATCTCGCGCGATCACGGCAAATACGCCGATGCCGTCGCGCATTATACCGCCGCGCTGAAGGCCGCCGGCCCGCCTGAGGAAAGCGACTGGTCGCTGTTCTATACCCGCGGCATCGCCTATGACCAGATGAAGCAATGGCCGCAGGCGGAAGCCGACTTCCTCACCGCGCTGAAGCTCGAGCCCGACCAGCCGATGGTGCTGAACTACCTCGGCTATTCCTGGATCGTGCGGGGCGAGCACATGACGCGGGCGCTTGGCATGATCGAGCAGGCGGTGACCTTGAGCCCGAAGGACGGCTATATCGTCGATAGTTTGGGCTGGGCCTATTACCGCCTCGGCCGCTATCACCAGGCGGTGAGCGAGCTTGAGACCGCGGTCACGCTGCTGCCCGCCGATCCGACGGTCAACGAGCATCTGGGCGATGCCTATTGGCGGGTCGGCCGGCGGCTGGAGGCGCGCTATCAGTGGCAGCGCGCGCTGACCTTCAAGCCCGATGCCGACAAGGTGCCGGAGCTGAAAGCGAAGATCGCCGACGGCCTCACCCGGATGGGCGAGGCCCCGCACGATCGCCGTTCGGGCATTTGAGGCGTCGGTGCCGTTGTCCCGTGCCGCGCCGGCGAAGATCAACCTCTATCTGCACGTCACCGGCCGCCGCGACGACGGCTATCACCGGCTCGACAGTCTCGTCGCCTTCGCTTCGGTCGGAGACGAAGTGGCGGCGGCTCCGGCCGACGATCTGACGCTCGAGGTAAAAGGACCCTTCGGCCCGGCGCTGGCGTCGGCTGAGGACAATCTGGTGCTGCGGGCGGCGCGTGCGCTGGCGGCGGCAGCCGGGATGGCGCCCCGGGCGGCACTGACCCTGACCAAGAACCTGCCGCCGGCGTCCGGCATCGGCGGCGGCTCGGCGGATGCCGCGGCGACCCTGCATCTCCTGGTGGCGCTCTGGCGGCTCGATCCGGGCGAGGCCGATCTGGCCGCGATCGCCCTTAATCTTGGCGCCGACGTACCGGTCTGCCTCGCCGGACGACCGGCGCAGATGGCCGGGATCGGCGAGCAGGTGAGGCCGGCGCCGGCTCTGCCGGCGGCCTGGGCGGTCCTGGCCCATCCGGGCGTGCCGCTCGAAACGGCCTCCGTGTTCCGCCGCTTTGCCGGCCCGTTCACCGGCCCGGCGCCGCTCGATCCGATGCCGGCGAGCGCGACGGACCTGGCGGCGGCCTTGCGGGCGCGGCGCAACGATCTCGAAGCGGCGGCGATCGGCCTCTGTCCGGTGATCGGCGAGGGGCTCGCGGCGCTGGCCGCCCTGCCGGATGCGCTGATCGCCCGCATGTCGGGCAGCGGCGCCACCTGCTTTGCGCTCTTTGCCGGCGCGAGAGAGGCGAAGGCCGGCGCGGCGGCGCTCCGCCGCCGCTATCCCGCCTGGTGGATCACGGCGACGCCGTTCATTCCCTGAGCTGACCCGTCTCTGAAGGCCCATCCGCGCGGAAGGCTGGGCCCATCCGCGCGGAAGGCTGGAAACCCCGATCCGGCCGTATTATGGTCACGCGCCGGATCACAGGCTGTTGGGGCGTCGCCAAGCGGTAAGGCATCGGTTTTTGGTACCGACATTCGGAGGTTCGAATCCTCCCGCCCCAGCCAGGTTGCTACCACAAGATATGCTGGTATTGTGGCGTAGTGCCGCAAAATATTGACAAATCCCACCTTGTCTTCTAAAGCTGTGGGATCGAGGATTTTCACGGGAGAACCGGGAGGTCCCGCGGATGACGAGCGAGGATCGTCTGCTCGATGAAGGCCTGTTCCGCCGCCAGCCCCCAGCGTTCCGGCGCGAAGGCGGGCGGTGGCCGCCCGCTCTGGCTGTCGGCCTGTGGGTGGTTGCGGCTTCTGTGGTCTGGATGGTTGTCATCTTGCTGTGCGGCTTTCTCTGAGGTGTTCACGCCCTTGGATGCTTGGCCCGCAGCCCGGTTTTGTCGTGGCTTCATCGTTGCTTAACCTATGCGCGCCATTGTTCATTTCGTTATTGTCTGATATTTAAGGCGGTAGCGCTGGCCGCGACGGCCGGGCGGTGGGATGTGCCCGATCGGCGGGTTGCGGTTTGAGGGTCTGTGCGGTTTAGGGGCCTGGCTTGCGTGCGGGGAGTATGGTCGGGCAGCGTGTTGCGCCGTTGTGCAGGTCGCCGCTGTAGCAGGGATCGGTCGCGGCGGAGAACGCCGCGGCGCAGGGGATAAAGCAATTCAGAACAAGAGGTGGTTCGTGGTCGTCGGGGGCAACAATCGCTGGAGGCTTGCGACCTTCCTGGTCATGGGGCTGGCGCTGCTGGTGACGGCCTGCGCCGGGAATGCGGGCAATGCGCCGTCTGCGACGACGATGGCGAGCGCGGCCCCGGAATACCTGATCGGGCCGGGCGACACGCTGCAGATCTTCGTCTGGCGCAATAACGAACTGTCGGTGACGGTGCCGGTGCGCCCGGACGGCCGCGTCTCGATCCCGCTGGTGGAGGATATCCAGGCCGACGGCAAGACGCCGACCGAGCTTGGGCGCGAGATCGAGTCGAAGCTCAAGGTCTTCATCCAGAATCCGGTCGTGACGGTGATCGTCACCAATTTCGTCGGCACCTATTCCCAGCAGGTGCGGGTGATCGGCGAGGCGGCGCATCCGCAGGCCATTCCCTACCGGGACAACATGTCGCTGCTCGACGTGATGATCCAGGTCGGCGGCCTGACCCAGTTCGCCGCCGGCAACCGCGCCGAAGTGGTGCGCACGGTGGATGGCAAGCAGGAAGCGATCCCGGTCAATGTCGCGAGCCTGGTCAAGGATGGCGACCTTTCGGCGAACATGCCGATGAGGCCGGGTGACGTGCTGGTGATACCGAAGAGCTGGTTCTAGGGTGGCGGCGCCGGCGAATGAGCTTATTTGCCGGTTTCGCGCCTTCTCCAAGAGACCCGTGCGGGAATGGGCCGGACGGTCGGGCGCCCGCCGGCCTGCGGGGCGCCGGACCTGAGGGTTGCGCCCGGCGGCGGTGAGGCGGCCAGGGGAAATTCGGTGAGCATGCCGGGAAGCCGCGGATGAACGATATCCAGGTACAGATATGGGCCGTGCTGGCGCAATTGTGGCGCCGCCGCTGGTATACGCTCGGCGCGGCGTGGCTCGTGTGCCTGATCGGCTGGCCTCTGGTCATGCTCATTCCCAACAAGTACGAGGCCAGCACGCGGATCTATGTCGATACCGATACGCTGCTCGGGCCGCTGATGAAGGGCATGACGGTTGACGTGAACGTCAATCAGCAGGTCGAGGTGATGCAGCGCACCTTGCTCAGCAAGCCCAATCTCGAAAGCGTGCTGCAGACCACCGACCTCGCGCTCAAGGCGACGACGCCGCTCAAGCACGACGAACTGATCCAGCAGCTTGCGGGGCACACCGAGATCCGCGCGCAGACGCGCAATCTTTTCACCGTCGCCTATACCGATCCCAATCCGGTCCTGGCCAAGAAGGTGGTGCAGGCGCTGCTCAACATCTTCGTCGAGGGCAATCTCGGGACCAGCCGCAAGGACATGGAGCAGGCGCGCCGCTTCATCGACGCCCAGGTGGCGCAATACTCTGCCCAGCTCGGTGCCATGGACGCCCGCATCGTCGCCTTCAAGCGCGATCACTTCGCCTATTTCTCGGGCGGCGAGATCACCAACAACGCGGCGACGCTGACGGCGGCGAACAACAGCCTCGCCCAGATCCGCGGCGCGATGGAGGACGCCGAGGTTCGCCGTACCACGCTCAGCCAGCAGATCGCGACGGTGCCGCAATTCCTCGAAGTGGATGCGCCCGCCCCGGTCATCGTCGAAAGCGGGCAGAAGGGGCCATCCCCCGCCGATCAGCTCGTCATCTCGACGCAGCAGAAGCTCGACCAGCTCAAGGGACAATATACCGACGAGCATCCCGACGTCATCGCGACGGCGCGCCAGCTCAAGATCGTGAAGGCGGAAGCCGACAAGGCCGACAAGGAGGAGGCGGCCAAGCGGGCGGCCGCCCTCAAGCAGAACAAGCAGCATATCTCCAATCCGGTCTATGAGCAGATCCGCCTCAAGCTGGTCGATGCCGACGCCACACTCGACATGATGAAGCAGCGCTATGCCGATCAGCTCGTGCAGGTGAAGAAGATCGACGAGCTGGCCCGCACGGCGCCGGAGGTCGAAGCCCAGTATGCCGACCTCGCCCGCGACTACCAGGTCGTGAAGAAAAGCTACGACGAGATGCTGGCGCGCCGCGAATCGGCGAAACTCTCGCAGGAGATGGATACCAAGGCGGACAAGGTGCAGTTCCGCATCATCGACCCGCCGCAGGTGCCGGCGACGCCCGCGAGCCCGAACCGGCTGCTGCTCATGTCGCTGGTTCTGGTTCTGGGGATCGGCGTCGGCGTGGCCGTGAATTTCGGCCTGGGCCAGCTTGCGGGCGCGGTGACGAGCGTCAACGAGATGCGCCAGATCTTCATGCGCCCGATCATCGGCAGCATCTCGATGATCCAGCTTCCCGACGAGGTGCAGCGGCAGCGGAAATGGCAGTTCGGCTATGCCATGGCCTGCCTTGCTCTTGTTATCGTCTATGGCGGCATCATGCTGCTCCTGGCACGCCAGGGCGGCGTCAGTTGAAAGCGCGGGCATGAGCATGTCCCCCGATCTCATCAAACGCGCGGCCGAGCGGCTGGTGCGCGAACGCGAGACATCGCTGGTCGAGCGCGCGGCGCAGAAGCTGGCGGCGGAACAGGCGCCGGCCGGTACGCCCGTAGCCGCCGCATCGCCCCGCCCATCCGCGGGCGATGCGCAAAGGCGCCAGCAGGGCAGCGTGACGATCGATCTGCCGCGGCTGCGGGCGCGCGGCTTCATCACGCCCGACGGCGAAGCGACGCGCATCGCCGAGGAATTCCGCATCATCAAGCGGCCGCTTCTGACCACCGCCTTCGGCGGCAGCGAATCGGGGGGAAGCGAGCCGGGGGTGAAGAACGGCCACCTCATCATGGTGACCAGCGCCAAGCCCAATGAAGGCAAGACTTTCGTCGCCCTCAATCTCGCCATGAGCCTGGCCAGCGAGCGCCATCTCAACGTGCTTCTGGTCGATGCCGATTTCAAGAACCCTTCCGTGCCGCGCCAGCTTGGGTTCCGCGCGCAGAAGGGATTGATCGATGTGCTGGCCGAGCGCGACCTCGATCTGGCCGATGTCATGCTCAGGACCAGCGTGCGCAACCTGACGATCCTGCCCGCGGGCTTCGAGCAATCCAACGCGACCGAGCTTCTGGCCAGCCAGGAGATGGCGGGGCTGATCCGGGAAATCGCCGAACGCTACAACGACCGCGTCATCGTCTTCGACAGCCCGCCGGTTCTAGCCTCCAGCGAGCCCGGCGTGCTGGCCATGCATGTCGGCCAGATCGTTTTCGTCGTCGAGGCGTCGGCGACCAACCGGCGTGCGGTGAACGAGGGACTGTCGCTGCTGAGCGCCTGTCCGAACATCAGCCTGGTTCTGAACAAGCGGCCGGGCTGGCTTGGTGCCGATCAGTTCGGCACCTATTATGGATACGGCGCCGCCAAGGAGAACAAATGAACCGGCAAAGGGCGCGGTTGCCAGACGCCGCGTTTCGCCCGCCGGGTCTGAATTGCGCTCCTCGCCGGTCGATCACGCGATACGATTGTCTTTGCCATCGGGGTGGAGGATGGCAGGATCATGTCACCGGGCAGGGCAAGATCAGGGCGGGCAACAGGTAGATGAGGGGTCGACGCAAGCATGCCGCCGGGGGTGGGACCGGCGCGCAGCACGAGGGCGGCAAAGGGGGCGGCCGGAAGGCGGCCGGGCGCGTCATGCCGCCGGGCTTTCGGCTGGCATCGCTTGGCGCGTTCATCGCCGCCGGCCTTCTGTCGGGGCCGGCGCTGGCCGATTCCTCCGAGCTTGGTCCCGGGCTGATCACGCCCGGCATCACGTCGGGGACCGCCACCTCCATCGGTTCGAAGCCGGCCTCGCCCAACGGCACGCCGGAGCAGCCGCTGCCCAATGCCTGGCAGATCACGCCGACCATCGAGGTTGGCGGCGCCTTCACCGACAATGCCGCCGACGCGCCGCGCGGGGAGGCGCAGTCGGACTTTTTCGCCACGGTCACGCCGGGCGTGACCATCCATGGCGATGGGGACCGGCTCAAGCTCGACCTCAATTATCAGCTTGAGGATGTTCGCTACTACCGGATCACCGACCAGGACCGTGTCAACAACCTGCTGAACGGCGTCGCCAAGCTCGCGATCATACCCGACCATCTCTTTCTCGACGTGACCTCCTCGGTGTCGCAGCAGACCATCACGCCGACCGGCGCCATCGCGGCGACGCCCGAGACCACCAACGTCAACAACCAGACGACGGTCAGCACCTATAGCGTCAGTCCCTACTGGCGCAGCCATTTCAGCAATTTCGCCGATTCGGAACTGCGCTATACGTTCAATCAGGTCTTTTCCGGCACCAGCCAGGTGTCCAATACGACCAGCAATTCGATCAATCTGCAGGCCAATAGCGGCACCGATTTCACGCGCCTGCTCTGGACCACCCAGGCCCTTGATACCGAGACCCATCTTGGCAACAGCACCGAGGTGCTGGACGGGCTGCCGTTGAGCAATCTCAATACCTCCCACCGCTTGGCGCAGGTTTCGCCGGAATACGTGATCAACGATTACGTCGCGCTGCTGGCCACCGCCGGCTGGGAAGAGATCAACGATCCGACCGTGCCCGACAAGCCGGACGGCGCCATCGGCAGCGTCGGCTTCCGCCTGCGCCCGGGACCGCGCACCAGCCTCACGGCGGAATACAACCATCGCTACAATCGCAATTACGCGACCGGCGATTTTGCCTACAAAATCACCCCGACCGCGATCTTCTCCGCCAGCTACACGGAGGATGAGGCGACGACGGAAGGGCTGGCGGCGCAGGACGTGAGCTTCCTCAGCACCGACGAGTTCGGCAATTTCATCGACGAGCGGACGGCCCAGGAATTCCAGATCAACAATACCGGGTTCGGCCTGAGCATCGCCGCCTTCATCCAGAAGCGCTTTCAGGCCAAGCTGACCTATCAGCTCTACAAGGAGATCTATTCGAGCGCGCGCTGGCAG
>CALCYJ010000335.1 GCA_937905845.1 uncultured Rhodospirillales bacterium | reverse complement strand
GGCGCCCCCTTCCTCAGCGGCTATCTCACGCTGGATCTGCGCCGGCGGGTGGAGGGCAAGGCGGCGGTGATCCGCCAATGGATCAAGGCGGGGAAGATGGTGCCGGTCGAGCCGAAGCACCTCATCTTCCACCTCTGGGCGGTGACGCAGCATTACGCCGATTTCGAAGTGCAGGTGCGGGCCGTGCTCGGCCGCGAGAAGCTGACGGAGGCGGATTTCGCGGCCGCCGCGGAGACGATCACCACGCTCGTCCTGCACGGCTGCCTGCCCGAGGGCGCCCGCGCGGGCGCGAGGGCGCCGGTGCCGGCGGCGGTGGCCGCGCCGGGGCGCCGCCGGCCGGGCTAGGGCGCCGCGATCAGATCTGCGTCAGCGGGTCGTAGGTTTCGGGCCGGCGGTCGCGGAAGAACTGCCACAGGTTGCGCACCTCGCGCACCTTGTCGAAATCCATCTCGGCGGTCAGGAGCTGGTCCTGGTCGGTGCTGGCCTTGGCGATGATCTGGCCGCGCGGATCGACGAAATAGGCCGAGCCGTAGAAGCGGCCGATGCTCCAGGGCGCCTCGGTGCCGACGCGGTTGACGGCGCCGATGTAGCAGCCGTTGGCCACCGCCGCCGCGGGCTGCTCCAGCTCCCAGAGATACTGGCTGAGGCCGGCGACGGTCGCGGAAGGATTGACGATATATTCCGCCCCGTTCAGGGCCAGCGCGCGCCAGCCCTCGGGGAAATGCCGGTCGTAGCAGATATAGACGCCGAGCTTGCAATAGGCGGTCTGAAACACCGGATAGCCGAGATTCCCGGGCTTGAAGAAGAACTTCTCGTAGAAACCCGCGACCTGGGGAATGTGGTTCTTGCGGTATTTGCCCAAGTATCGGCCATCGGCGTCGATCACGGCGGCGGTGTTGTAATAGACGCCGGTGATGTCTTCCTCGTAGATCGGCGCCACGATCACCATCCGGTGCTTCGCCGCCAGCTCCTGCATCAGCTTGGTGGTCGGACCGTCGGGAATCCGCTCGGCCGCGGCATACCATTTGGCATCCTGGCTCGGGCAGAAATAGGGCTGGGTGAAAACCTCCTGCAGGCAGAGAACCTGCACGCCGGCCTGGCCCGCCTGCTCGATCAGCGGCAGGTGCGCCGCCACCATGTGCTCGCGGATTTCCTCAGGCGACATCGATGTGTCGCCCTTCAGGCCCATCTGGATCAGTCCACCCTTCAGCATGCCCATGCCGCCTCCCGCACGTTTATTCGCGCCGCGCCGACGCCGGTCTAATCGAGGATCCCGCAGCAAGGAGGCCCGGTCAAGCGGGCCGTCCCGCGTTCGGCCGTGGCGAGGGCTATTTCGTGCCGAACAGGCGGTCGCCGGCATCGCCCAGGCCCGGGACGATATAGGCGTGATCGTTCAGGCGCTCATCGATGGCGGCGAGCGTGAGCGGCACGTCCGGGTGCGCGGCGGTGAAGGCGGCGACGCCCTCGGGCGCGGCGAGAAGAGCCAGGAACTTGATCCGCGCCGCGCCGCGCTTTTTGAGGATCTGTACGGCGGCGATGGCCGAATGGGCGGTCGCCAGCATCGGGTCGCAGACGATGGTCGAGCGTTCGGCGATATCCTCGGGCAGCTTGCAGTAATATTCGATGGCGTCGCGGGTCTGGGGGTCGCGGTAGAGGCCGATATGGCCGACGCGGGCGGAGGGCAGAAGGTCGAGAAGCCCGTCGGCGAGCCCGAGGCCGGCGCGCAGGACCGGCACGATGACGAGCTTCTTGCCGTCGATGAAGGGCGCCTGCATGGTGGTGATCGGCGTCTCGATGCTGCGGGTGGCGAGCGGCAGATCGCGCGTCACCTCGTAGCCGAGCAGCAGGGCGACCTCGCGCAGGAGTTGGCGGAAGCCGGCCGTCGACGTCTCGCGGGTACGCATCAGACTGAGCTTGTGCTGGACCAGCGGATGGGAGATGACGGTGACGGCAGCGCCGGCCGGAAATGTCATGGGCGGAACCTTGTGCGAAACAATGGGGCGGGTGACGGACGGCGGACAGGAGCCGGTGCGGCCACAATAGGCAATGGCGGCGCCTGCCGCCACCGGATCTTGGGTGCCTTATGCCTCGCCGCCGCGATAACGCCGGCCGGCGCCTGTGAGGAGTTTCGGCCATGAGCGACTGGGGCCTCTACCTGCCCGCCTTTCTCGCCGCCGCCGTCGAATGGGTGGAGGCTTTCACCATCGTGCTGGCGGTAAGCCTGAGCATCGGCTGGGCGCGTGCCGCCGGGGCCGCCGCGGCCGCGCTGGCGCTGCTCGGGGTCATGACGGCGGTGACCGGCGGGGTGCTGCGGCTCGGTCTCGGCCTGGTCTGGTTGCAGGGTGCCATCGGCGTGTTTCTGTTGCTGTTCGGCGCGCGCTGGCTGGCCAAGGCGGTGGCGCGCCAGGCGGGCCTGAAGGCGCGGCACGACGAGGCGGCGGAATTCGCCGCGACCCGGGCGGCGCTGGCGCGGGGCGAACGCGGCGCCGCCTGGCTCATCGCCTTCAAGGGCGTCCTGCTCGAAGGGCTCGAAGTCTGGATGATCGTGGTGAGCCTCGGCGTGAAGGCGCAACACCCGCTGGGCGTCGCCGCCGCCGCCCTCCTGGCGCTCCTGGCGGTGGTGGCGGCCGGCGCCGTGCTTCAGGCGCCGTTCCACCGGGTGCCGGAGAATGCCATCAAGTTCGTGGTCGGCGCGATGATCCTGGCCGGCGGCACTTTCTGGACCCATGAAGCGCTCGGCGGGCTTGCGGCCTGGCCGATCGGCGATTGGAGCCTGCCCGCCCTCTTTCTCTTTTATCTGCTGGGCGGGTTTGGCCTTGCCGCCTGGTGGCGGCGCCATCCGTTGGGGAATCCAGCCGCATGAAAGCCATGTTCACGATGCTGACCGGCGGCTGGCGCACGCTGGGATTGATCGCGCTCGCCGTCGGGCTCGATCTTGCCCTGGAGGCCGGCGGGCGCCCCTTCATCGCCGCCCTGCTGCTGCCGCTGTTCCTGCTTGGCGGCATCGCCTGGCTGGCGCGGGCGCCTTAAGCCGGCCGCGGGTTCAGGCGCTGGCGCCAGCGCTGCCGCCAGCCGGCATCCGGCTTGGCAAGGAGGCGCAGCAGGCAGATGGCGACGAAGGCGAGCGTGATGGCGAGCACCACCTGGGCGGGGCGGATGCCGGCGATGAGCGAAAGATCGGTATCGAGCACGCGTAGCGGCGAGACGCCGACCTTCAGCCAGAAATAGAGCGCCTCGCCCAGCGCCGTCAGCAGGCTCGCGACCGGGGCGAGCAGGGTGACGGCCCATAGCGGCACGCGGCCGCCCTTGCCGAACAGCTTGCCCAGCACGCGGTAGAACATGAGCCAGGCGAAGAGGCCGGCCATGATGATGGGCTGGCCGACATCGGCTTTGCTTTGCAGGAAGAAATGCGTCACCGCCAGCACGCCGATTAGATAGACGAGCTGATGCAGCCGGCGCCAGGCGCGGGCGCCGAGGCGCCGGACCATCGCGTCCGTCGAGGTCGCGGCCAGCGTCGCCAGGCCCAGGAGGGCGACGAAGCCGATGGTGAGATAGATCCGCGAGATAATCTCGCTCGCCACCTTGGCAAGATTGAAGGATTGATCGGCGCTATAGAGCGTGAGATGGGTCGCGGCATAGGCGAAGGTCGCGACCCCGAGCATGCGCCGCACCGAGATGAGGCGCGGCCATTGCAGCGATTGCCGTAACGGCGTGACGATGAGAGTCAGGAACAGCAGGCGGACCGTCCAGACGCCCATCTGCAGCAGGGCCGCATGAAGCGGCCGGCCGCCGAGTGCGCCCAGGGCGAAGGCGCCCGCCACCCACAGGGCGGGGACGAAAAGGGCGGCGAAGACGATCGCCTTGAGGGGAGACAAATGTCCGGTGCGGTCGAGCCAGGGTCTCATAATCCTTCTCCTTGCCCCGACTTCTAGCACGAAGATCCTGTCTGATCCTTATCACATCGCCTCACACTGTGGTGATCGGCGGGAGCATCGCCTGGACCCCGTCCTTTTCAGGCAGGATCGGGCGCGCCGGCTTCCTCTAAGGCGCGCCAGATCCGCTCGGGCGTCGCCGGCATGTCGATATGGCGGATGCCGAGCACGGAAAGCGCATCGACCACGGCATTCATCACCGCCGGCAGCGCGCCGGCGCAGCCGGCCTCGCCGCAGCCCTTGACGCCGAGCGGGTTGGTCGTCGCCGGCACCGGGCGGCTGGCGAAGGCGAAGAAGGGCACGTCGTCGGCGCGCGGCAGGGCGTAATCCATGTAGGAGCCGCTCAGGAGCTGGCCCTGATCGTCATAGACCGTCCGCTCCAGCAGCGCCTGGCCGATGCCCTGCACGATGCCGCCATGCACCTGGCCCTCGACCAGCAGCGGATTGACCAGGGTGCCGAAGTCGTTGACCATCGCATAGCGCACCACGCGGGTCACGCCGGTCAAGGGATCGATCTCGACCTCGGCGATATGGCAGCCGTTGGGAAAGGCCGCCGGCGCGCTCTCGAAAACATGGCTGACATCGAGCGTTGTGGGCGTTCCGGGCGGCAGGGCGCGGGGTTCGCGCAGGCGCTGCGCCAGATCGAGAATGCTGATCGCGCGGTCGGTGCCGGCAATGCGGAAGCGGCCGCGGTCGAATTCGATATCGACGGCGGCAGCTTCGAGCAGGGAGGCCGCGATCTCGCGGCCCTGCGCGATCACCTTGGCGCTCGCCTCGACGATGGCGCCGCCGCTTGCCATCAGCGACTTCGAGCCGCCGGTGCCGCCGCCGGCGATCAGCTCGTCGCTGTCGCCCTGGAGCAGGCGGATGCGGGCGAAGGGAATGCCGAGCCGCTCGCTCAGCACCTGGGCGAAGGGGCTGGCATGGCCCTGGCCGAAATCCTGGGTGCCGGTGATGATGCTGACGCTGCCGTCGGCCTCGAAGCGGATGCCGCCCATCTCGTTTGCAACCGGCGCCGTCACTTCGAGATAGCTGCCAAGGCCCAGGCCCCGCAGCTTGCCGCGCGCGCGGCTTTCCCGCCGCCGGGCGGCGAAGCCCGCGTAATCGGCCATGACGATGGCCTGTTCCATCAGGGCGGTGAATTCGCCGCTGTCGTAGCTTAAGCCGGAGGGGGCGCGATAGGGGATCTCGGCCGGCGCGATATGGTTGCGCCGGCGCAGTTCCACCCGGTCGATCCCGGTCTCGGCGGCCGCGGTATCGACCAGCCGCTCCATGAAATAGTTCGATTCCGGCCGCCCGGCGCCGCGATAGGCGCCGACCGGGCTCGTGTTGGTGAAGACGCATTTCGTCGCCACCTCGATCAGCGGCGTGCGATAGGGGCCGATGGCGTTCCGGACCAGATTGAGGGTCGGGATCATCGGCGAGACGCTGGCGAGATAGGCACCCATATTGGCATGGCCGGTAAAACGAAGCGCGAGGAAGCGGCCGTCCGCATCGAGCGCCAGCTCCCCCACGACGTCGAGATCGCGGCCGTGCTGGTCGGAGAGAAAGCTCTCGCTGCGCTCGTCGGTCCATTTCACCGGGCGGCCGAGCACGCGGGCGGCGTGGAGCAGGCAGGCATATTCCGGATAGACGGAGGCCTTCATGCCGAACGAGCCGCCGACGCTCCCGGTCAGAACACGCACCCGGTCGGGGGGGACATGCAGGATGTCGCGGGCGATCTGGGCCCGCAGGCCGAAGACCCCCTGGCAGCCCAGATGCAGCGTCCAGCGCCCGCTCGCCCCGTCATAGGCGGCCAGTGCCGAGCGCGGCTCCATCGCGCAGACCACCACGCGGTTGTTCCGTATGGACAGGCGCGTGACATGGCGGGCGGCGGCGAAGGCGGCGGCGACCTTCTTCTCGTCGCCGAAATGGTAATCGAGCGCGATATTGCCCGGCGCCTCGTCGTAGAGCAGCGGCGACGAAGGCGCCGCGGCATGGGCTGCCTCCGTCACCGCCGGCAGGGGGTCGATGGCGACCTCCACCGCCTCGGCGGCATCGCGCGCGGCCGTGGCGGTTTCGGCCACGACGAAAGCGACCGGGTCGCCGACGAAGCGGACGCGGTCGCGGGCAAGGGGGGGACGCGGCGGACAGCGCATGGGCGAGCCGTCGCGATTCTGCAGCGAGACGGTGCAGGCGATGGTGCCGATGCCGGCGGCGGCGAGATCGTCGGCGGTATAGACGCCGAGCACCCCGGGCAGGGCGCGCGCGGCGGCGGTGTCGATCGGTCCGAGGATGCCATGCGCATGGCGGCTGCGCACCATCACCGCATGGAGCTGTCCCGGCAGCGCGAGATCGTCGGTATAGCGGCCCTGGCCCTGCAGCAGCGTCGCATCCTCGGCGCGCGGCACCCTCTGGCCGATGCCGAATATCGTCGCGGCGGAACCCGTCGCATCCTTGGCAATGGTCATATCGTCCTGCTGTTCTGACGGCACCGGCGCCGGGACGATCCGCCCGGCCTGCCGGCCCGGGCATCCGGCGCTGGATCGATCTCGCGAAAAGCTCCTAACGCGTTGTTTTTACGCATATTACCATCGGAAAAGCGAGTCCGCTTTTCCGCCGCGGGCAGCCGGGCCTACCGCGAGGGCGGGAAAGGGCCCCGATCCTTGACCGGACCTGCGCGCCCGGCCAACGCTTTAACGAATTGTGAATGGTCTCGCCCCTATAAGAAATAGCCGCGGTCCCGGATCGTACCGCCGTCGCGCTTGCCCGCGATGTGCTCGATCGCCGGACCTGATATGCGCATTTTCGATATGCGCATTTTCATGATCGCGGTAAGGGCTGTTCGGAATCGGGAGACCGCTGCATGTTCCGGGTCATTACCTGCATCACCACCCAGCACGATCCCTACCTGGTCGTGCTCGCCGCCGTGGTATGCCTGTTTGCCGCCATCACCGCGCTCGGTCTTGCCGCCCGCGCCGTCGCGGCGGAGCGGTCGGTGCGGCTGGCCTGGATCGCCGCCGGGGCGCTTGCCGCCGGCATCGGCATCTGGGCGACGCATTTCGTGGCGATGATCGCCTTCCGCCCCGGCCTGCCGCACGGCTATGACCTGGGCCTCACGGTGCTCTCGGTCGTGATCGCGATGGTTCTGTGCTTTGCCGGCCTGTGGCTGGCGCTGTGGCGCGATCCGCAGTCCGAGCGGCTGCTGGCGGGCGGCGCGGTTCTGGGTTTCGGCATCAGCGCCATGCATTTCATCGGCATGGCGGCGCTGCGCATACCCGCCGACATCCATTATGATCCAACGCTTGCGACCGCCGCCCTGATCATCGGCATGGTCTTCGGGGCGCTTGCGCTCCATACCGCCTTTCGCAAGCTGAGCCTGACCCGGCTCATCGTCGGCGCGCTGCTGCTGATGCTGGCAATCTGCGGCATGCATTTCACCGCGATGGCATCGGCGGTGCTCACGCCCAACCCCGCCATCGTGATGCCGCCGGGCCTGCTCTCGCCGGCCTGGCTTTCGCTTTATATCGCCGCCGCCTCCATCGCCGTCCTGTCGCTCGGCATCCTGGGCGCCGCCATCGACCGGCGCATCGCCGCCCGCTTCGCCGTCGAGGCCGGCCGCTTCGAGGCGCTGGCCAGTGCCGCGCTCGAAGGCATCCTCATCCATTCGCGCGGGCTCATCGTCGATGCCAACGAGGCTTTCGCCCGCCTGGTCGGATCGACGCCCGAGGCGCTGATCGGCACAAGGGCGCTCGATATCGTAGCACCCGAGCACCATCCGCTGGTTTCGACGCCCGAATCCTTCCGCAACGCCGAGCTGATCGAGATCGACCTGATCGACCGCGAGGGCAATCGCCACCCGGTGGAGATGCGCGGCAGGGCCATCAATTATCAGGGGCGCAGCGCCCGCGTCAGCGCCGTCCGCGATCTCGCCGAGCGCCGGCAGGCGGAAGAGCGGATCCGCCATATGGCGCATCACGACGCGCTCACCGGCCTGCCCAACCGCACCTTGTTCCGCGATCGCCTGACCCAGGCGGTGGCGCGGGCGGCGCGCTCGGGCGAGGCGGTCGCCGTCCTCTGCCTCGATCTCGACCGGTTCAAGTCGGTCAACGACCTGCTCGGCCACCCGTCTGGCGATGCCCTGCTGGCGGAAGTGGCGGCGCGGCTGACCGAGACGCTCCGCGAGATGGATACGGTGGCGCGCCTTGGCGGCGACGAATTCGCCATCGTCCAGGTCGGCCTCCGCCAGCCCGAGAACGCGGCCTCTCTGGCGCATCGCCTGGTCAAGGAGATGGCGCTGCCCTTCGATCTCGACGGCCAGGAGATGGTGATTGGCACCAGCATCGGCATCGCGCTTTTTCCCTCCGACGCCCAGACGCCGGACGATCTGCTCAAGAACGCCGATACCGCGCTCTATCGCGCCAAGGCGGACG
>CALCYJ010000334.1 GCA_937905845.1 uncultured Rhodospirillales bacterium | reverse complement strand
CCAATTATATCCAAAACTCAGGATATGCTTCAATCTAAGACGAACACGCTCTAGGCGCTAGGCGCGCGCCGGCACCTCATAGACGGCGGCTTCGTCGGGCGTGCCGGCGGTCGCAACGCGCCCGCTGTCGTGCATATGGATGAGATGGGCCAGCACGGAGCGGGCGGCGGCGGGATGCAGGTGCCGCGGCACGTCGCGGTAGATGATCGCGACCAGATCGGGAATGGTGCGGGCGCCTTCCTTGAGGGCGAGAAGGATCTGCGCCTCGCGTTCCTCGCGGTGGGCGATCAGCCGGGCGACGAAGCCTGCGGGCTCCTCGATCGGCGCCCCGTGCGTCGGATAGTAGCGTTTCTCCTCGCGCGGCAGCAGCCGGCGCAGCGCCGCCATATAGTCGCGCATATTGCCATCCGGCGGCGAGACGACGGTGGTCGACCAGCCCATGACGTGATCGCCCGAGAACAGCGCCTTCTCTTCCGCCAGGCTGAAGCAGAGATGATTGGAGATGTGGCCCGGCGTATGGAGCGCTTCGAGGTGGAAGCCGCGGCCGGCGACGACATCGCCCTCGCGCAGGATCACGTCGGGCACGAAGGCATGATCGCCGTCTTCCTCCACCCGGACGCCGGATCGCCCGGGCGGGTGCGGCCCGAAACCATGGGTCGGCGCGCCGGTCGCGGCCTTGAGAAGGGCCGAGGCCGGCGAATGGTCGCTGTGGGTGTGGGTGATGAGGATATGGCTCACCTTTTCACCTTCCAGCGCCGCCAGAATCGCCGCCACATGCTCAGGGATCGCCGGGCCGGGATCGATCACCGCCACCTCGCCCCGGCCGACGATATAGGTGCCGGTGCCATGGAAGGTGAAGGGGCTGGGATTATGCGCGATCACCCGGCGGATCAGGGGCGACAGGGCCTTAGGCTTGCCATAGGCGAAATCGAGTTCGCGGATGAAGGGAATGGGCTCAGGCATGGGTTCGGGCCTCCCGTGACGGGCCGGTGCGCGGGCCCCGGCGGGTTGGGTGCCGGCGGGTTGGGCCCGGTCGCCCGGGCGCTCAATCCTTGGCGCGTTCGAGGTAGGTGCCCTCGGCGATATTCACCACCACCCTCGTGCCGGTGGCGATATGGGGCGGGACCATGATGCGCACGCCGTTTTCGAGCTTCGCCGGCTTGTAGGAGGAGGCGGCGGTCTGCGATTTCACCACCGGGTCGGCTTCCACCACCGCCATCACCACCGTCTGCGGCAGTTCGACGACGAGCGGCGTGCCCTCGAAAGTGCGGATGTTGCCCCGCATGCCTTCCTGCAGGAAGACCGCCTGATCGCCGATGACGGCTACCGGCACTTCGAGCTGCTCGTAGGTCTCTATGTCCATGAACGTGTATTTCTCGCCCTCCTGGAAGAGGTACTGGTATTCCCGGTCGTCCAGGCTGACGCGGTCGACCTGCTCGGTGGAGCGGAAGCGCTCGTTGAGCTTGGTGCCGGCGCGGATGTCGCGCAGCTCCGCCTGCATGAAGGCGCCGCCCTTTCCCGGCGTGACGTTCTGCGCCTTCGCCACCACCCACAGCTTGCTGTTGTGGTCGATCACATTGCCGGCGCGCAGCGCGCTTGCGTTTACTTTCATGGTCGGGACTATGCCTTAATGCCATCGCGAAATGCGCCGTACACTAGAGGGAAACCCGGCTCTTTGGAATTGGATTTCGCTTTCGCACCCGGGGCGGGCGGATCGGGCTTGCGGAACCATCCGCGGGCGATGCAACTTTCGAGGGATATGGTGCCGGCATGACACGCGCAATACCATGGTGGCATCCCGAGAGGTTTCGTCGCCGCCGTCCCTATCTGGCCGCCCGCGCCGCCATCCAGGCGGGCTTGCGGAACTATTTCGCGACCCAAGGCTTCAGCGAGGTGGAAACCCCGGCCTTGCAGGTCTCGCCCGGGCTCGAACCCGAGCTTCAGGCCTTCGCCACGCGCATCGCGGCACCGGGGGGTGAAGAGCGGCCGCTCTATCTCCAGACTTCGCCGGAATTCGCGATGAAGAAGCTGCTCGCCGCCGGCGCCGGCGCGATCTTCCAATTCGCCCGCGCCTATCGCAACGGCGAGCGCTCCGATACCCATCATCCCGAATTCACCCTGCTGGAATGGTATCGGCCCGAGGCTTCCTACGAGCGGCTGATCGGGGATTGCGAGGCGCTTCTGGCGGCGGCGCTGGCGGCGGTGCCGGGTGGGCGGTGCTTCCGCTGGCGCGGGCGGGAGGCGGTGCCCGGGCCTCTCGAAGTCGTGACGGTGGCGGAGGCCTTTGCCCGGGCGACCGGCATCGATCTCAGATCGACCCTTTCGTCTTCAGGCGAGCCCGACGGCGCGGCGCTGGCCCAGGCCGCGCAGCGGATCGGCATCCGGACGGCGGCGGCGGATCGCTGGGATGATGTCTTCTTCCGGATTTTCCTCGAGCGGATCGAGCCCGGCCTCGGCTCGCCGCGCCCGACCGTGCTGCGCGATTATCCGATCCATATGGCGGCGCTCAGCCGGCCCAAACCCTCCGACCCCGGGCTTGCCGAGCGGTTCGAGCTTTATGTCTGCGGCCTCGAACTCGCCAATGCCTTCGGCGAGCTGACCGATGCCCAGGAGCAGGCGCGGCGCTTCGCCCAGGACCAGGCGACACGGCGGGCGCGCCACGGCGCGGCCTATCCGGTGGACGAGGATTTCCTCGCCGCCCTGCGCTTCGGCCTGCCGGAGAGTGCGGGCATCGCGCTCGGCTTCGACCGGCTGGTCATGCTGGCCACCGGCGCCGGGCATATCGAGGATGTGCTCTGGGCGCCGGTTGCCGATTTCCCGCCGCGCTAATGGCGGTATAGTCGGCGGCAGGGTCAGAGGAGAGGGCGAGGATGAGCGAGAATTTGGTCGGGACCGCCTATGCCGATTGGATCGGCCGCGAGCGCGAGCGCGAGGATTGCATCGAGGCCGGCGCGGTGAACCGGCTGCTGGCGACCTTTGATGACGGGGCGGGCGACGACAGGGCGGGCGATGACGGGGCGAGCACGCTTGCGGCCGGTGCGGCCCTGCCGCCGATGTGGCATTGGCTCGGCTTTCTGCCGCGCTCGCCTCAGGCAAGCCTCGGCCCCGATGGCCATCCGGTTTCGGATGCCGACGAACTCCGGCCGGATATGGGCCTGCCGCGGCGCATGTTCGCCGGCGGCAGCCTGCGCGTGCTGGCGCCGCTTCCCATCGGCGCCCGGCTGCGCCGGGTCTCGACCCTGACCGACATCAGCGAGAAGAAGGGACGCAGCGGCCACCTCGTCTTTCTCACCTTGCGGCACCGGATCTACCACGAGGCGCGTCTCTGCGTCGAAGAGGTGCAGAACGCCGTCTATCGCGAGGCCGGCGCGCCGACCCTGACGCCGGTGCCGCTCGCAACCCTGCCCGATCCGCCACCCGGCACCTGGGTGCGCGTTATCCGGCCCGACCCGGTGCTGCTCTTCCGCTATTCCGCCCTGACCTTCAATGCGCACCGCATCCATTACGACCGTCCCTATGCGACGGGGGTCGAGGGCTATCCCGGGCTGGTCGTGCACGGGCCGCTCATCGCCATGCTGCTGCTCGAACTGGTGCGCCGGCATAGCGCCCGGCCGCTCCTGAGCTTCCAGTTCAAGGCGCAGGCGCCGCTCTTCGATACCGCGCCCTTCCGCGTCATCGGGCAGCCCGGCGCCGGAGGCCGGGTGGCGCTGCATGCCGAGCGCTGCGACGGCGAGACCGCCATGGCGGCGGAGGCCGTCCTGGGCTGAAAGGCCGGGAACCGCCGGGCCAGGAAACACGCCCGCCGGGAAACACGCCCGCCGGGAAATATGCGGGGGATTGCCGCGCCCGGCCCCCATACCCATATGGTGGGGCGGAGGCGGGCCCTGTCGTCTACGGCCTCATCGCGCAGGAAGTGGCGCGGTGCGGCGTGTAAGGATTGACTTGGGTCGCGTACAGCATACAGGAGGCTCCCGTGTTCCCGTTTTCGGCCTTTCGGTCTGTTGCTCCCATCCGGTTACCGGCGGTACGGTTGCTGGCGCTCGCGCTGTTCGGCGCTCTCCTGATTCTGCCGGGCCTGGCGCAGGCCCGCGTATCGATCGGCGTCGGCGCCTATTTCGGACCACCGGTCTATTTCGGGCCGCCGGTCTATTACGCGCCGCCGCCACCGGTCTATTACGCGCCGCCCCCGCCGCCGGTTTATTATCAGCCGCCGGCCTATGTCGTGCCGGCTCCGGTTCCCGTCGTGGCGCCCGCGCCCGCGCCGGGGCCGGCGTCCGAATGCCGCACCTATCATGGCGACGCGATCATCGACGGATCGAGCCAGCCCTTCTATGGCACCGCCTGCCTGCGGGCCGACGGCAAATGGCATATCGTGAACTAAAGGCTGCGCATTGAGCGCAAGGCCAGGGCGGGCGGGGCCGGATAGGCTCAGCCGCCCTGGTTCGCCTTGTCCTTCGCGGTGGTCTTCTTGATCATGCCGCGGATATTTTCCCAATCGGTATCGCTCAGCGCGCTCAGCCGGCCGAACGTGCCGGCGCCGTTCAGCCACTGGCCGCCGTCGATGGCGATGATCTCGCCGTTGATATAGGCGCACTGATCGGCCAGCAGGAAGACGGCGAGATTGGCAAGCTCGCTATGCTCGCCGACGCGGCCCATCGGAATCTGGTCGAGCGAGCGGGCCGCCAGTTCCGGTGTCGGCGACAGCCGCGCCCAGGCGCCTTCGGTTGGAAACGGCCCCGGCGCGATGGCATTGAGCCGGATGCCGCGCCGCCCCCATTCCACCGCGAGGCTCCGCGTCATGGCCGCGACCCCCGCCTTCGACATGGCCGAGGGCACGACATAGGGCGAGCCGGTCCTGATCCAGGTGGTAAGGATGGAGAGAACGCTCCCCTTGTGCCCTTCCGCCAGCCAGCGCCGGCCGCAGGCGGCGGTGACGTAGAAGGTGCCGTGCAGCACGATATTGGCGATGGCATCGAAGGCGCGGGCGCTCAGATCCTCGGTGCGGGAGATGAAATTCCCCGCGGCATTGTTCACCAGCGCGTCGAGCGGGCCGCCGGCCCAGATTTCGTCGATGGCTTCCTCCACCGCCTGGGCGACGCGGATGTCCATGACCAGGGGCAGGATGCGGCCGCCGGTCTTGGCCTGAAGCTTGGCCGCCGTCTCTTCCAGCACTCCCTTGCGGCGGCCGCCGATGATGACTTCGGCGCCGAGTTCCAGGAAGCGCTCGCTCATCGCCTTGCCAAGGCCGGTGCCGCCGCCCGTCACCAGGATGCGCTTGCCGGCCAGAAGATCGCTCTGAAACATTATGTCCTCCCCTTGTTCAATGTCCGGTTCGCCGGCGCCTTCCTCATCGTCCCATGGTCAGGACGACGCGGCCGACCGCCTTGCGCTCGATCAGGATCCGCATCGCCTCGGCATGGCGCTCCAGCGGCAGGATGTGCGAAATATGCGGCCGCAGCAGGCCGCGCCCGGCGAGATCGAGGATGGCGCGCATATTCTCCCGGGCCGGCTCGGGCCGGCGGCGGCCGAACTCGCCCGCCCGCACGCCGACGATGGTACAGCCCTTGAGCAGGATGCGGTTGGCGGCGGCGCTTGGGATGCGCCCGCCGGCAAAGCCCACCACCAGCAGCCTGCCGCCGAAGGCGATGCAGGAGAGCGACTGGTCGAACGCATCGCCGCCCACCGGGTCGTAGATCACGTCGGCGCCATTGCCCTGGGTCAGTTCGCGCACCAGGGCGGGGAAGGGCGCCTGCGCATAGTCAATGACATGGTCGGCGCCGCGCAGGCGCACCACCGCGAGCTTGGCCGGGCTTGATCCCGTGGCGATGACGCTGGCATCGAGCAGCTTGCCCAGCTCCACCGCCGCCAGGCCGACACCACCGCCCGCGCCATGCACCAGCAGCATCTGTCCCGGCTGGAGCCGCCCGCGCTGCACCAGCGCGTGATAGGCCGTGCCATAGGCGACGGCAAAGCACGCGCCCTCGGCAAAGGAGAAACCCGCGGGCATGGGCAGCACGCTCGCCGCCTCCACCACCACCTCGTCGGCATAGGCGCCGTAGCGGTGGCGGGTGATCACCCGCTCGCCAAGCTCCATGCCGGCAACGCCCGGACCCAGGCCGATGATTTCGCCCGCCGCCTCGAACCCCGGGGTGAAGGGCAGCGGCGGCTTGAGCTGATAGCCCCCCGCCGTCATCAATATATCGGGAAAATTCACCCCGCAGGCGTGCACGGCGACCCGCACCTGCCCCGGCCCGAGCGCTGGCGGCGGCAATTCTTCCAGCCGCAGCCCCTCGGGCGGCCCCAGCGTTCGGCAGACGACGGCACGCACCATGGACCAAAGCTCCGCAAAATTCCCGGGACGAGGATCGATTTTGCGTTCGAAACGGACGAAGGATCAATCGTTTAGAACGCAATGGCCAAGGATTGCCGATTGGCCGCCCGGGATCGGCCTGAAATGCGCAATTCATGCAATACCGATGCAATAGGGTGTTGATCCACTCAAGGACTCTCGTTATGGTTGCAGTCATGAAAATAGACGGCAAAGCCTATCGCACCATCTGGCTGGCCCGGGACGGCTGGTCGGTGGAAATCATCGATCAGACCCGCCTGCCGCATAGGCTGGTGATCGCCAGGCTCAGCCGCCTGGAGGAGGCGGCGCATGCCATCGCGGCGATGCTGGTGCGCGGCGCGCCGCTGATCGGCGTCACCGCGGCCTATGGCCTGGCGCTGGCGATGCGCGAGGATGCGTCCGACACCAGCCTGGCGCGGGCCCGCGCCACCCTGCTCGCCACCCGGCCGACGGCGGTGAACCTTGCCTGGGCGCTGGAGGATGTGGGTTCCCTGCTCAGGCGCCTGGCGCCGGAAGAGCGGGCGGCGGCGGCCTATCGCCGCGCGGCTGCGATCGCCGACGACGATGTTGCGATCAACCAGGCGATCGGCCGCCACGGCGCCGGCCTGATCGAGGCCGCCCATGCCCGCACCGGCCGCGCCCGCCCGGTGCAGGTGCTGACCCATTGCAACGCCGGCTGGCTCGCGACCGTTGATTGGGGCACGGCGCTGGCGCCGATCTATATGGCGCATGATGCCGGCGTGCCGGTGCATGTCTGGGTGGACGAGACCCGGCCGCGCAACCAGGGGGCGGCGCTGACCGCCTATGAGCTTGGCAAGCACGGCGTGCCGCATACGGTGATCGTCGATAATGCCGGCGGCCATCTCATGCAGCAGGGATTAGTCGATCTCTGCATCGTCGGCACCGACCGCACCACCGCCAACGGCGATGTCTGCAACAAGATCGGCACCTATCTCAAGGCGCTGGCGGCGCACGACAATGCCGTGCCGTTCTACGTGGCGCTGCCCTCTTCCACCATCGACTGGAGCCTCGACAGCGGCCGAAGGGTGCCCATCGAGCAGCGCGACGGGCAGGAAGTCACGCATGTGAGCGGCCTGGCGGAGGATGGCAGCGTGGTGCGGGTGCAAGTAACGCCCGAAGGGAGCAAGGCCGCCAATTTCGCCTTCGATGTCACGCCGGCCCGCCTGGTGAGCGGCCTCGTCACCGAGCGCGGCATCGCCGAGGCGAGCAGGCCCGGCCTTCTCGCCCTCTATCCCGAACAGGCCGCCCGCGCCGCCGGAGGATAGGCGAGGGCCGCCTGGTTCCGAATCCGGGTTCCGGGATGGAGCCCCGTTCATCAAAATCGCCGGAACCGATCAAGGCTGCAAGAGGAAGCGGAATGGACAATCTGTGGGTTGAGCGCGACGCAAGGGCAATGGCCCGGCGCTATCAGGGGGCAGGCGTCAATCAGGATGTCGCGCTGTGCGTCTATGGCACGCGGCTTCTGGGGTCCGAGCCGCGGCTGGTGCAGCACGGCGGCGGCAATACCTCCGTCAAGACGATGATGCGCGATGTCACCGGCGCCGATGTCGAGGTCCTGTGCGTCAAGGGATCGGGGGCCGACATGGCGGTGATCGAGCCCCACGGCCTGCCGGCGGTGCGGCTGGCCGGCTTGCAGGCGCTGGCGGGTCTGCCCGCCTTGAGCGACGAGGACATGGTCAATACGCAGCGCTGCAACCTGCTCGATGCCGCCGCGCCCAACCCCTCGGTCGAGACGCTGCTGCATGCCTTCCTGCCGCACAAATTCATCACCCATACCCATGCCAACGCGGTGCTGGCCCTGACCGACCAGCCGGACGGCGCCGAGATCTGCGCCGCCGTCTATGGCAAGCGGGCGGCGCTGGTGCCCTATCTCATGCCGGGCTTCGGCCTGGCGAAGCTCGCGCGCGAGGTGTTCGAGACGTCGCCCGATTGTGAAGGTCTGATCCTGCTCAAGCACGGCATCTTTGCCTTCG
>CALCYJ010000333.1 GCA_937905845.1 uncultured Rhodospirillales bacterium | reverse complement strand
GCGCGAATTCTGATCGACCGGCTGATTCCAGCCGGTCGGAAAGCGCGCTAGAGCCCTGGATCCAACCACCCTTCAAGGGCGGCCCGCGGGAAGCCTTGCCTCCCTCACCGGCATAGATTTGTTGCGCGCCTAGCGCAAGTCTGGCATATACGCGCGGATTTCCGGACTTTCCCGGCGTGCGGGCGAGTCGCGCCGTGCGCTGCCCTGGAGCATGAGGGGGAGAAGTGGCTGCCGCTTCGCCATCCTGCGACAGGCTCCGAATGTGAGAGGGGCGTCGATCCCGGTTCCCGGTGACCGGGTTTTGCGCCCAGCAAGACAGCGATCCGTCGTGCCCGTGAGGGGGCGGTCTATATCTGCGAGGGGACAATCTGATGAGTGCTGCACTATGGTTGGTGATCGCCTGTGGCATCGTTGCGCTGCTGTACGGCGTCTGGGCTTCGCGCTCCGTGCTCAAGGCGTCTCCCGGGAATGAGCGGATGCAGCAGATTGCCGCCGCCATCCAGGAGGGTGCGCAGGCCTATCTGAACCGCCAGTACCGCACCATCGCCATGGTCGGCGTCGTGATCTTCATCCTGCTGACCGTTCTGCTAGGGGTGAAGGTCGGCATCGGCTTCCTGATCGGCTCGATCCTCTCGGGCGCCGCCGGCTATATCGGCATGAATGTCTCGGTGCGCGCCAACGTCCGCACCGCCGAGGGCGCAAGGCAGGGCCTGGCGCATGCGCTCGGCATCGCCTTCCGCGCCGGCGCGGTGACCGGCATGATCGTGGTCGGCCTGGCGCTGCTGGCCGTCACGGTCTATTACGGCATCCTGCTGCATCTGGGCCTTTCCGGGCGCGATCTGACCGAGCCGCTGGTAGCGCTCGGCTTCGGCGCCAGCCTGATCTCGATCTTCGCCCGTCTGGGCGGCGGCATCTTCACCAAGGGGGCCGATGTCGGCGCCGACCTGGTGGGCAAGGTCGAGGCCGGCATCCCGGAGGATGATCCGCGCAATCCGGCGGTGATCGCCGACAACGTCGGCGACAATGTCGGCGATTGCGCCGGCATGGCGGCCGACCTGTTCGAGACCTATGCCGTGACGCTGGTGGCGACGATGGTGCTGGCCTCGGTCTTCTTCGCCGCCAACGCCAGCCTGGCCGCGCGGATGATGCTCTATCCGCTCACCATCGGCGGCCTGTGCATCCTCACCTCGGTGGTCGGCACGTTCTTCGTCCGCCTCGGCGCCTCCAAGAACATCATGGGCGCGCTGTACAAGGGGTTCATTGCGACCGCCGTCCTTTCGGCCATTCTTCTCTGGCCGCTGACCGCCCATATCGTCGGCATGAAGACCGAGCTTGCCATCGGCAGCTTGAGCTTCAACGGCACCAGCCTCTATCTCTGCTGCCTGACCGGCCTGGTGGTGACCGGCCTTCTCATCTGGATCACCGAATATTACACCGGCACCAACTACCGCCCGGTGCAGAGCGTGGCGCAGGCCTCCACCACGGGTCATGGCACCAACGTCATCCAGGGCCTCGCCGTCTCGCTTGAGGCGACGACGCTGCCCGCCCTCGTCATCGTCGCCGGCATCATCGTCACCTATATCCTGGCCGGCCTGTTCGGCATTGCCATCGCCGTCACCACCATGCTGGCCTTGGCGGGGATGGTGATCGCGCTCGATGCCTATGGCCCGGTCACCGACAATGCCGGCGGCATCGCCGAAATGGCCGAACTCGACAAGGACGTGCGCAAGACCACCGACGCACTCGATGCGGTCGGCAATACCACCAAGGCGGTGACCAAGGGCTATGCGATCGGCTCGGCCGGCCTCGGCGCCCTGGTGCTGTTCGCCGCCTATACCGAGGATCTGCATCACTTCATCGCAACCGGCATCCTCAAGGTGAAGGCGATCGACTTCGCGCTCTCCAACCCTTACGTCGTGGTCGGCCTGCTGATCGGCGGCCTGCTGCCCTATCTCTTCGCGGCCATGGGCATGACGGCGGTCGGCCGTGCCGCGGGCTCGGTCGTGGTCGAGGTCCGCCGCCAGTTCAAGGAGATCCCGGGCATCATGGCCGGCACGGCGAAGCCCGACTACAGCCGCGCCGTCGATCTGCTGACCAAGGCGGCGATCCGCGAGATGATGATCCCGTCGCTGCTGCCGGTGCTCTCGCCGATCGTGCTCTATTTCGTCATCCGCGCCATCGCCGGCCAGGCCAATGCCTTCGCCTCGCTCGGCGCCATGCTTCTGGGCGTGATCGTCACCGGACTGTTCGTCGCCATCTCCATGACGGCCGGCGGCGGCGCCTGGGACAATGCCAAGAAGTACATCGAGGACGGCCATCACGGCGGCAAGGGCTCGGACGCCCACAAGGCCGCGGTGACGGGCGATACCGTCGGCGATCCCTACAAGGATACGGCCGGCCCCGCGATCAACCCCATGATCAAGATCACCAATATCGTGGCGTTGCTGCTGCTGGCCGTCCTGGCCCACTGAGTTCGCGCTCGGGGAAGGCGGATCGCGCTTTTCTCGCGCTGGGCCCCGAGCCGGGCTGAAAGACGAAAAACCCCGCCGGTCGGATGGCCGGCGGGGTTTTCTATGCCGCGCCGCTTGGACCCGAGGCCGGATCAGGCCTCAGGCTCAGGCGCCGGTTCGACCATCAGGGCATCGTGGGGACGATCTGGCCCGGGCTTGTCGGGCCGACGCTGTTGAAGCGGCCGACGCTGCCGAAAAGCTGCTGGAAGAAGGTGAGATGCTGGCCGGTCGAAGGGGTGGTCTGGGTCAGCGGCTCGATGTTCCTGGCGTCCTTGAGCGTATAGTCCCGCAGGTCCTTGACCTTGCCGTTCGGGCCGAAATCGATGGCGACGACGCGCTGGTTCTTCACCACCGGGGGAAAGAAGGCGATGACGCTCGTGTGCTTGGAAATATAATACCAGGTGTCGTTGGCCCGGGCGAAAGTGGCGCGCGTGCTCGGGCTGCCGAGAATGGCCTCCACCTGGCTCTGGTCCTGCACGCCCGGCTTGATCTCCGACAGCTTCTTGTTGTCGAAGGAATAGCCCTGGTAGGTCTGGCGTGCCGAGCAGGCCGAAACGCTCAGC
>CALCYJ010000332.1 GCA_937905845.1 uncultured Rhodospirillales bacterium | reverse complement strand
AACAGGTCGTCGACCTCGAATTGCAGGGTGCGCGCGATCTCCGGCAGGTCGGCGCGGCCGTCATAGGGCTTGCCGGCGACGGTCTCGATCAGGCCGGCCATGATATTGGTCGAGACCCGGTGCAGGCGGAAGCCCAGGTCGAATTCCGCCGCCTTGCGCGCGGTGCCGGTGCCAGCGCGCGCCGTCATCTTGGCATAGATGTCGTCGACGAGCTGGCGGAAGGCCGGGTCGAGCCGGTTGCGCGGATGGGGGAAGGGCACGGTGATCTCGGCTGCGACCCGCCCGGGGTTGGAGGAAAAGACCAGGACGCGGTCGCACATGAAGACCGCCTCCTCGATATTGTGCGTCACCAGCAGGATCGCCTTGATCGGCAGCCGCTTCTCCGTCCACAGGTCGAGCAGGTCCGTGCGCAGGGTTTCGGCCGTGAGCACGTCGAGGGCGGAAAAGGGCTCGTCCATCAGCAGGAGCGTCGGATCGACGACCAGCGCGCGAGCGAAGCCGACCCGCTGGCGCATGCCGCCCGAAAGCTCGCGCGGATAGGCGTTCTCGAACCCGTCGAGCCCGATGAGGTCGATCGCCGCCAGCGCCCGCTTGCGCATCTCCTTCGCCGCCACGCCCTGCGCTTCGAGCCCGGCCTCGACGTTCTGCTGCACCGTGAGCCAGGGAAAGAGCGCGAAGGTCTGGAACACCATGGCGATGCCGGCCGCCGGCCCCTGCACCTGGCCGCCGCGGTAGATGACGCTGCCGCTCGAAGGCTCGATCAGCCCGGCGATGATGCGCAGAAGCGTCGATTTGCCCGAGCCCGAACGGCCGAGCAGGCCGACGATCTCCCCCGCCTTCAAGGTGAGATCGACCTGATCGAGGACCAGAAGCTCGCCCTGCGGCCGGGCAAAGCCGCGGCCGACGCCCTGGACCGTCAAAAGCGGCGCGGCCCGTCCGGTTGCGGCCGTGCTGCCCGGCGGTGCGGTGTTCGTCGCCATGGGAACCCCTTCCTTCTCAGTCGAGGCGCAGGCGGCTCTCGGCATAGCCATAGAGCGGGCGCCAGAGCAGCCGGTTGAAGACGATGACGAACAAGGACATGACGACGATGCCGAGAACGATCCTGGGATAGTCGCCGGCCGCGGTCGTCTCGGCAATATAGGCGCCAAGCCCGTGGGCGGTGAGTTTGGTCGGGCCCCAGGAAACCGCCTCGGCGACGATGCTGGCGTTCCAGGCCCCGCCCGAGGCGGTGATGGCCCCGGTGACGAAATAGGGAAAGATGCCGGGCAGCATCACCTTGCGCCACCATTGCCAGCCGCGGATGCGGAAATTGGCCGCCACCTCCTGGAAGTCGTTGGGATAGGCGCTGGCCCCGGCGATCACGTTGAACAGGATGTACCATTGGGTGCCGAGAATGATCAGCGGGCTGAGCCAGATGTCCGGATTGGCATGGAAGGTGACGATCCCGACCACGAAGATGGGAAACAGCAGATTGGCGGGAAAGGCCGCGAGAAACTGCGCCAGCGGCTGGATCTTCTCGGCCAGGCGGGGGCGGAGCCCGATGAGGACGCCGAGCGGCACCCAGATCAGGGAGGCCACGATGATCAGCACCACGACGCGGATCAGCGTATAGGTGCCAAGCTTCAGCACGGTCAGGAGATCGCCGAAGCCGAGCGCGCCGCGCAAGTAGGCGAGGATGGTCACGGCGGCCCAAAGTGCGCCGGCCAGAACCAGGGCAAACCACAGGAGATCGAGGATCCGCGCCGCATTGGCCCCCGACGTGATCGGCGCGCGCCGGCGCGCGCGCGCCGGCATCGCGGGAAGGCGGAAGCGCAGGCGGAGGATGGCGGCGGAGAGGCGGTGGACCGGCTTCAGCACCTGCTGCACCAGCCGGGCGCGCCGGAGCAGGTTGAGAAACCAGGATTCGGGCGCCATCTGGCTTTGCGTCTGCTCGTTGCGGAAACGGTCGGCCCAGGCGACCAGCGGGCGGAACATGAGCTGGTCGTAAATCAGGATGACGAGCGTCATGGCCAGGATGACCCAGCCGACGGCGGCAAGGTTGCGCGCCTCGATCGCGGCCGCGAGATAGGAGCCGACGCCGGGCAGGGTGATGGTCTTGTCGCCGACGGTGATCGCCTCGGACGCGACGACGAAGAACCAGCCCCCCGACATGCTCATCATCATGTTCCAGACCAGGCCCGGCATGGAGAAGGGCACTTCCAGCCGCCAGAAGCGCTGCCAGGCGGAGAAGCGGAAGCTGCGCGCGGCCTCGTCCAGATCGTGCGGCACCGTGCGCAGCGACTGGTAGAAGCTGAAGGTCATGTTCCAGGCTTGCGAGGTGAAGATTGCGAAGACCGCCGCGCATTCGGCGCCGGCGACCCGCCCCGGGAACAGCGACATGAAGAAGACGACGCTGAACGAGATATAGCCCAGCACCGGCACCGACTGGAGAATGTCGAGAACCGGCACCAGCACCTGTCCGAGCCTGCGGCTTTTCGCCGCCAGCGTGCCATAGACGAAGGTGAAGAGAAGGGAGGCCACCATGGCGGCCAGCATGCGCAGCGTGGTGCGCAGCGCATATTCCGGCAGATGGGCCGGGTTGAGGGAGATGGGCGGTCCCTCCAGCGTCGCGATCGGCGCCAGCGTCTCGTGCGCCCCGTGCCCCATGACGACGAGGAGGCCGATGATCAGCGGGAAGGCCACCAGGTCCCACCGGTTCGGCAGCAGCCGGCGGACCGAGCCGCCGGCGGGGAGATGGGTCGCATAGGTCATGCCGCGCCACCAGTGCCGGCTCGCGCCGAATGCGGATGCTTGCGATTGGGCTGCGGCCCTTCCGGCTTGAGGCGCGCCGACCCGAACCACCAGCGGGACTGTCAGCCAATTACAGGAGGCGGCTGGCCGGCGCAACCATCATAAATCGGACATCTTGGTTACCGGCCGCTCGTGGGAGCGGGAAGGGGGTTGACAGGTGCTGGCCGCAAGAGTAGGCAAGCGACGGCGGCGGCTTGCAGGCCCCCGAGCCTTCTCCCGGCCGCCAAGCAACGGAATACAGATGGATAGCTCCAGTAGATCGGCTGCGGTGGCGATTGCCTTGGCGATTGTCCGCCGCGGCCAGCTTCATGAAGCCGACCCGGTTCAGGGGTGGCCCGGCGCGACAAGGTTCTGCGGCGTGATCTGACGCCGCCGATCCTGGCTCGCCGTCCGCGCCCGTCCCGGGCGCCGCGAATGGTAGAGCCATGATGAATGCTCTCGACACGTCTGTGCTGTTGCCTGCTTCCCGCAAGCCGGGCTGGCGATCAGGCGCCTTGAGCCGGGCTTGCGCCAAACGATCTCTGGAACCGCCGAGTAGCTGAGGGCGCGGGCTGGGGGCGGATCGCCCGCCGCGTCGCCATTTTCCGCAACTCGTCTCTCCCCGTTCCTGAAATAGGGCATGAGCGGCGCCCCCCCGGTCGCACGACCAGGGGGGCAGCGCCGCCCGTGCTCCGAGAGGTCGGTCATGATCCGCAATTCGATGCCGGAGGTACGGACGGCGCCGGGCCTCATGGTCCGCAATCCCTGGCTGCACAGCCTGCTCGGCTTCCTCGTCACCCATCCGCTCGACGACGAGCCGGAGGCGAAGATCGACCTCACGGGGCTCGGCCGCATGCCGATGCGCCCCTTGGTGCGCGTCTCGCTGATGATCCTGCGCGCCTATCTGGTGGTGATGAGCCTGCTGCTCGCCTATCACCTGTTCGGCCTGGCCTGGCCGGGCTGAGGGAGAGGCTGATCCGCGCTATTTCAGGCCGAAATAGGCCCGCCTGATGGCGTCGTCGGCGCGCATCTGCGGCACCGTGCCGGCAAAGCCGATGCGTCCGCCGTCGAGCGTATAGACGCGATCGGCCAGTTCGAGGAACTTCACGTTCTGCTCGGCGATGAGCAGCGAAAGTCCCTGCTCGCGGAAACGCGCGAGGACGTGAATGACCTCCTTCACGAACAGCGGCGACAGGCCGGCGGAGGGTTCGTCCATGACGAGCAGCTTCGGCCCGGCGGCGAGCGCCTTGGCGACGCCCAGCATCTTGCGCTGGCCGCCCGAGAGGCTCGAAGCCAGGGCGCGGCGCCGTTCGGCGAGGGCGGGAAAGACGGTGTAGAGTTCGGCGGTGCGCCGGCGCAGCTCGGCCGCGCCGACGAACTGGCCGCCGATGCGGATGTTCTCCGCGATGGTGAGGCCGGGAAAGCCCGAGGTCTCCGACATATAGACGATGCCCAGGCGCACCCGCCGGTCGGTGCGCAGACGGGTGATGTCCTGGCCCTGGAAGCGGACCTCGCCGGCGCTGGCCGCGATCAGCCCCATCAACACCTTGAGCAGCGTGGTCTTGCCGGCGCCGTTGGCGCCGAGCAGCACCACGGTCTCGCGCTCGCGCACGCTCAGGCCGGCGCCCCAGAGAACCTGGACGCGGCCATAGGCGGCTTCGAGTCCCTGCGCCTCAAGCAGCTCCGCCGTCATCCTCCGCCCCCAAGAATACTTCGACCACCTGGCGGTCCCGGATCGCCGCGCTGAGCGGACCGGCAAAGATCCCCCGCCCGGCGTTGCACACGATCACCCGGTCGGTCACCTGGTCGATGAAGCCCATCAGATGCTCGACCACCACCAGTGCGATATTTTGCGCCGCCAGCGCCTTCAGCCGTTCGCCCACCCGCTCCAGCTCGGCCGGATTGAGGCCGGCGGCCAGTTCGTCCACCAGCAGGATCCGGGGCGCGGTGGCGAGCGCGCGGGCGAGATCGAGCATCTTCTGCTGCACGCTGTTCAGCTCGGAAGCCGGCCGCTTGGCGTGGCTGTCGAGTTCGAGCGAGTGCAACAGCGCCTCGATATCGGTCTTGCCCGGCCGCCGCCGGCCATAGGCCGCCGCGACCTCCACATTCTCGCGCACCGTCAGCGTCATGAAGGGCTTCGGCACCTGGAAGGTGCGGTTGATCCCGAGATGGACCAGCCGGTGCGAGGGCAGGCCGCCGATCGCCCGGCCATCGAGAAGGATCTGGCCGCCGTCGGGCCGGTAGAGGCCGGAAATGACGTTGATGCAGGTGGTCTTGCCCGAGCCGTTGGGGCCGACGAGGCCCAGGATCTCGCCAGGCTTCAGGTGGAAGCTCAAACCGTCGAGCGCGCGGAAGCCGCCGAAGCGCTTGACCAGCCCAACGATGCGGAGCAGCGGCGCGGCGGCGGTGCCGGTGCCGGTGCCGGTGCCGGTGGTGCCAGTGCCAGTGTCGGCCTCGGTGTCGGTGTCGGGTTCAGGGGACATCGATGCCCCGGCGCTTGAAGATCGAGACCAGACCTTCGGGCAGGAACAGAACCAGGCCGACGATCAGGACACCATAGATGAGCTGGAAATATTGCGGCGTCGAGATCCCGATCACGTTGTAGATGCCATAGAGGATGATGACGCCCAGGATCGGGCCCAGGATCGTCGCGGTGCCGCCGAACAGGGCGAAGACGATAGCAAAGATGCTGACGCCGAGATCGAACACCGTCTCGGGATAGAAGACCGAGATATACCAGGCGAAGACGCCGCCGACGAGGCCGGCTACCAGCGCGCTCAGAAGCCAGGCGATGGTGCGGCTCAACACGACGTTGATGCCGGCCATGCCGGCGCTGATCGCATCCTCGCGGATCGCTTGCAGCGCCAGGCCGAAGCGCGAATTGCGCAGGTAGATGACGAGGCCGAGCGTCGCGGCCAGGATCGCCACCGCGACGCCATAGGTGAAGCCCGGGCTGAACACGCCCGACAGGCTGATGCCGTAGGGGCCTTTGGTGATCGCGGTGAGATTGGGGTTGGAGACGATCAGGAACACGGCCTGGGAGGCGGCGAGGTTGGCGATGGCGAAATAGGCGCCGGAAAGCCGGAGCAGCGGCGTCAGCACCAGCCCCAGCAGCACCGCCGCCACCGCGCCGACCCCCAAGGCCGCGAGGGGGGGAAAATGCAGGTGCATCACCGCCAGCGCGAAACCATAGGCGCCGGCGCCGAAGAAGCCGACATAGCCGAAGGGCAGATAGCCGGTGAAGCCGTAGATGATGTTGAAGCCCTGCGTCAGCGCCAGGTAGATGACGAAATTGAACAGCAGAAGCTGGTTGCTATAGACGGAGGGCAGCAGCGCGAAAGCGACGACCACCGGCACCAGGGTGAACAGGACGTGGCGGAGCGCCTTAGGCACGCCGCACCTGCCGGCCGAGCAGCCCGCTTGGCCGCACCAGCAGGATGCCGATGAGCAGGAGATAGGGCAGGAGGTTGGCCCAGCTACTAAGATAGGTCTGCATCATCATGAGCGAGATGCCGTAGATGATGCCGCCCAAGACCGTGCCGAGCGGATTGCCAAGCGAGCCCACGACGATCACCGCGAACGAGGTGATGGTGATGTCGATCCCCATCGCCGGCGTGATGCTGCCGAGCATGAAGGGGGCGAAGACCCCGGCCACGGCGGCGAGCGCCAGCCCGATGCCGAAGGCGATGGCAGAAACCCGGTGCACATTGATCCCGGTGCTGACCGCCTCCTCGTGATGGACCATGACGGCGCGGGTCAGATAGCCAAGCCGCGTGCGGTAGAGATAGAAATAGACGAAAACCACGGCGAGCGCGCTGGCGATGCCGCTGGTCGCCCAGGCGGCGGGGAAGTTCTGGCCCAGGATCTGCACCGGCCCGTGGCCCAGGAGCTGGCCGGGCAGCGAGCGTTCGCTGGTGCCAAAGCCGATCACCGCCAGCGCCTCCAGAACCTGCGACAGGCCGAAGAACAGGATGATCGACAGCATCTCGGGATCGCGCGCGGAGAGCAGGCGCGGCACCAGCAGGAAATAGAGCGGATAGGCGATGAGCGCGAAGAGGAGGAAGGCCAGGAAGAGCGAGATCAGCGGATTGGGACCGAGCAGATGAAATAGCCAATAGGCGAAGAAGGCACCGAGCATGAGGAAGTCGCCATGCGCCAGATTGACGATGCGCATGACGCCGAAGATCAGGTTGAGCCCGAGCCCGACCAGGCTGAAATAGAGACCGAAAAGCAGCCCGGCCAGCAGGGTATATTCGATCATGGCATCATGGCCTGGTCATCCATTCGCGGCAGCGGCGCCCATCGGCTGGAGGTCGGGGTCGCAAAGGCGGGCTCGGCGGCGGGTAGGATCCGCTTGGGGGTGCCAAGCGGGCGGGCCCAAGCGGATCGTACCAATGGACGTGGCCGGACGGGCTGGCGTAATCAGGGCGCCGGATAGACCGGCTTGCCGGTTGCAACATCCGGCGGATAGATGGTCACGAAGCGGACGCCGCCCTTGCCGTCGGGAACGACCTGGCCCAAAGGCGTGATCTCGCCGATCTGCGCGCCGGTATCGTCGATCGTGAAGGTGCCGTCGATGGTCTTGAGCTTGCCCGAGAAGGCGCCGATCGCCTGTCGCAGCGCGAGCTGATCAGTGCTAGGGGTCGTCGCCAGCGCCTTTTGCAGGATGCGGCCGGTGGTGTAGCCCGCGAC
>CALCYJ010000331.1 GCA_937905845.1 uncultured Rhodospirillales bacterium | reverse complement strand
AGGAGCGGCGTATAGGCGAAGCGGGCGAGACCGATGCCGATCAGGCAGGCGCAAAGGCCCGAGATCGTCCCGCGCCAGAAGCCGCGGGCCTTGCCGCCGGGATAGGCCAGGACGTCCGCTGACATGTCTCCTCCGGGATCGGTTCGGAGATGAGACTAAAGGGGCTACGCCATCTGGAAAAACGCATTTAAATGATAAAAGTTATCTTTTATGAAGATAGATCATCATTCCGCGGCGGCGGAGCGGGCGGTTTCGGGCCGGGCGCATTGCAGGAAGGCGGCCAGCGCGCTGGAAACGAAGGAATCGCGGCGGCGGATGAAGACGGTCGACACCTGGCCCTCGGCGGCCGGCAGATCATGAACGGCGACCCGGCCCTCCGCCGCCGCGGCCGCAACCAGGCTTTTCGGCAGCAGGGTCAGGCCGATCCCGGCGGCGACGCAGCCCATGAGCCCTTCGATCGTGCCGAATTCGAGCCGGCGCAGCCCGACGATGCCGCGCCGGGCGAGCAGGGCTTCGAGGCGCTGGCGATAGGAGCAGCCGATGCGCAGGACGACGATCTTGAGATCGCCGGTACGGCCGAGATCGGCCAGGCTGTGCAGCGGGCGGGCGGTGACGACGACCAGATCCTCGCGGAAGATCACCTCTTCCTCAAGTTCGGGATGATCGACCGGACCGCAGACGAAGGCGCCTTCGCGGCGGCGCTCCAGCACATCGCCGACCAGTTCCGCGGTCGTGCCGGTGGCCAGCACGAGATCGACGGCGGGATGGGCCTTGGAATAGGTGGCGAGGACCTTTGGCAGCCGGATCGCCGCCGTGGTTTCCAGCGAGCCGATGGTCAGCGGCCCGCCGGGCTCGCCCTCGTCGGCGACCGCCAGGCGCGCCTCGACCATGAGCTGCCCGATCCGCGTGGCATAGGGCAAAAGCCGCCGCCCGGCGGTCGTGAGGGTGACGCCGCGGCTGTGGCGGTCGAACAGCGCCATGCCGAGTTCGGTTTCGAGCAGGCGGACATGCGCCGTCACATTCGATTGCACGGTATGAAGTTCCGCCGCCGCCCGGTTCATCGCGCCGGTGCGCGCCACCGCCGCGAAGATCTTGAGATCGACTGCATCCATTACCCGCCATCCTCGCCCCACCCCGCGGCGGGGGCACTTTGCGTTGCAGGTCCGGCCGGCATCCTATCATGGGATCGGCCGGACGGCGCCAGCATACCGTCTCCGGCACGAAAACGCGCCCCCTCCCGCTCGCTTTCCATCGAAGGCAGCACCAGCCCGTCCTGTCGGGCAAGCAGATCGAAGATCGGCTCCCTCTGCAAGCGGCGGGAAACGAGATAGGCCAGGGTCGCCGCGATCATCGCCGGCACCGCGACCGGATAATCGCCGCTCACCTCCACTACCATGAAGATGGCGGTGATCGGCGCCCGCAGAAAGCCCGCGAACAGCGCGCTCATGCCGATCAGCGCCGCGGTGCCGCTCGCGAGATCGAGGCTTGGGAGCAGCGCCCGTCCGGCGCCGCCAAAGGATGCGCCGAGCAGGGCGCCGATGACCAGCGTCGGGGCGAACATGCCGCCGGGCGTGCCGCTGCCAAGCGAGAGCGTGGTGGCGAGAAGCTTGAGCAGGGCGAGAAGGCCCAGCATCTCCCACAGAAAGCCGCCTTGCGCCACCTGGTCGATCACGCCATAGCCCGCGCCCATCACCTGCGGCGCGCCGAGATAGCCGATGCCGCCGATGAGAAGGCCGGCCAGGGCGGGCTGGAGATAGCGGGTCGGGCGCGGCAGGGCTTGCAGGCTGCGGCGCAGCCAGGCCAGCAGGCGGGCGAAGAGCACCGACAGGAGCCCGCCGGCGACGCCGATCCCGGCATAGGCCGCCAGTTCCTCGGGCCCGAGGACGACCGGCGCGTCCAGGTGCAGCAGCGGCCCTGGACCCAGCAGCGCATGGGTCGTGGCGATGCTGGCGGCGGCGGCGAGCATGGCGGCGCCAAGGCTTAAGGCCGACCAGCCGCCGGTGATCTCCTCGATCACGAACAGCACCGCCGAGACCGGCGCGCCGAAGGCGGCGGCAAGGCCGGCGGCGGCGCCGACCGGGGCCATCAGGCCGCGCCGCTCGCCGCCAAGGCCGCCATGGCGCCCGAGCCAGGAGCCGATCGCCGCGCCGATATGAAGGGCGGGATCTTCCGGGCCCAGAGACTGGCCGGAGCCGATGGCAAGGGCGGCGGTGACGAATTTGCCCACGGCCGAGCGCAGCGACAGATAGCCGCCGTGGAGATAGAGGGCGGCCTTGGTCTGGTTGACGCCGCTGCGCCTGCTGGCCGGGAAGAGGTGCATCGTCAGCCCGGCGATCACCAGGCCGGTGAGGCAGGGCACGATCAGCAGCGACAGCGAATGCGGCCGGAGATGGGCCCCGAGCAGCAACCGGCTGCTCCAATCGATGGCGAGGCGAAAGCCCGCGACGGCCACGCCCGCAAACCCGCCCGCGATCACCGCCAGCGCCAGCAGGAGCCCGTCTTCCCCGCGGGCCGGCCGGGGAACATCCGGCCGTATGTTCATGTGATCATGGCGGCCGGGCTTTCGGCGGAGAGGGAGACCTTGTCCCGCACGGCGCCATTTCCGATTTCGGCCGTAGCCTCCAGCAGCGCCGACTGCAAGTCTTCCAGATGGCGCGTCTGGCTTAGGTAGCTGATGACCAGGGTGCGGATGACCGAGCGGCCGTTGACGATGGCGGTGGAAATCCAGCGCTCGCCGCCGGCATTGACGCGGGCGACGACAGCCTCGTTGGCGGCGCGGACCGCGTCTTCCGAGGCGCCGGGCAGCCGGACCCGGTAGATGACGCCCGGCAGCATCTGCGGCGCCGCCAGCTCGAAGGCGCCCGACCCCTCCAGCCATTGCGCGAAACGCCGGGCGAGGCTGATCTGGCGGTCGATCAGCTCTTCATAGGCCTCGCGGCCGTGCGTGCGCAGCGTCAGCCACAATTTGAGCGAATTCATCCGGCGCGACCATTGCAGGCCGAGGTCGAAATTGTCGATCCGCTGATAGTCGCGGGCCTTGGGCATGAAGGGATTGATGGTGGCGAAGACCTTGCGCAGCGCGTCGGGGTGCGAGGTCAGGACCATCCCGGCCGACATCGAGGTCGCCAGCCATTTATGCGGATCCATGGTGATGGAATCGGCGTGCTCGATGCCCTTGATCAGGTCACGGTGGCGATCCGAGAGGACGAGGGCGCCGCCATAGGCGCCGTCGACATGAAACCACAGGCCGAAGCGGCGGGCGACATCGGCAAGCCCGGCGATATCGTCCACCGCGCCCGAGCTGGTGGTGCCGGCGGTGGCGATGATGCAGAAGGGGGTGAAGCCCTGCGCCCGGTCGGCCAGGATGCGGGCTTCGAGCAGGGCGGCATCCATCTGGATCGCCGGCGTCACCGGGATGCGGCGCAGCGCCTGGCGCCCCAATCCGAGCAGGCTGGTCGCCTTGTCGACGGAATGATGCGCTTCGGCCGAGGTATAGAGCACCGGCCTTGCATCCAGGGCGGCGACGCCTTGCTCGACGCAATCGGGGAAATGCGTCGCCAGCGCCAGGGCCAAAGCGGTGAAATTGGCTTCGCTGCCGCCGCTGGTGAACGTGCCGTCGAATGCGCCCGGCCAGCCGACGCGCGCGCCGATCCAATGCACCGTCTCGCGCTCGATATCGGCGGCGGCGCGGGAATGGACCAGGCTCGCAAGCTGCGGATTGAGGGCCGCGGCCAGCGCTTCGGCCAGAACCGACATATAGGTCGGCGTCGGATTCTGCAGGCCGAAGTAATTCGCGCTCGGCGTATGGAAGCCCTGATCGATCAGCGCCACCGCCAGATCTTTCATGATCAGGGCCGGATCGCCGCCCCGTTCGGGCAGCGGCCGCGGCGCCGCGTCGGGCGGGGAGCCGACCGGCGGCGGCTGCACCGCCCGGGTCGGCAGGCTCGCGTAATAATCATTGAGCAGGTCGATGAGCTGATAGCCGAGCGCCCGCCGCTGGTCGAAGTCGAGATCAAAACCCATAGCCTGTCCTTCCTGATGCCTGCTCACGGGGAGGAGGGGAGTAATGCGGGCGGCAGGCCCGCCGCGGCGCGCTGAAGCAGCGCCTTGCGATCGATCTTGCCATTGGGGTTCAAAGGCATCTCGGCCAGAACGGTGAAGGTTCCCGGGATCATGTATTTCGGGAGCTGTTCCTTCAGGAAGGCGCGCAAGCCGGCCGTCAGATCCTTGGGCGCCGATGCCTGATGAAGGGCGAGGAAGGCGACGAGAAGCGGATCGCCCGCCGGTCCCTCCACGCTCAGGACCACCGCCTCGCGCACCCATTCGTGCCGGCGCAGCGCCGCTTCGATCTCGCCAAGCTCGATGCGCAGGCCGCGCAGCTTGACCTGATGGTCGCTGCGCCCGAGATAGTCGAGATTGCCATCCGCCCCCCACCGCCCGAGATCGCCGGTCTTGTAGAGCTGCGCGCCCGGCGTCGGGCTGAAGGGATCGGCCACGAATTTTTCCGCCGAAAGCCTCGCGTCATTGAGATAGCCGCGGCCGACGCCGATGCCGCCGATGCAGATCTCCCCCGGCGCACCGTCCGCCACCGGGCGCATCTGCTCGTCGAGAAGATGCAGGGTCGTGTTGCGGATCGGCCGGCCGATCGGCACCGAGGAGCCGATATAGCGCTGATAGTCGCTCAGCCGGTAGAAGGAGGAAACATCGGTGCATTCGGCGACGCCATAGACATTGACCACGTCCGGGCCGCAGGCTTCCGCCTGCGCCAGGGGGGCCAGCCGCGACGCCGAGATGGCCTCGCCGCCCAGGAACAGCAGCCGGAGAGAACGCAGCTGCTCGAGCCTTTTGTCCCGGGCGCTCTCCAGCATCAGGTAGAGCATGATCGGCGGGCAATTGGTGATGGTGATCTGTTGCTTGGCGACCGTCCGCAGCACCAGTCCGGGATCGAACAGGTTGGCGCCGAGCAGATGCAGTTCGGCGCCGACGACGAGCGGCATGGCGATGCTGCGCTGGGTGATGTCGAAGCTGAAGGAGCTGATGACCAGCACCTTGTCCACCGGCTGGATGGCGAACTCGCCGGCGAACCACAGCATCAGGTTGCTCCAGCCGCGATGGCTGACGGCGGCGGCCTTGGGCTTGCCGGTCGAGCCCGAGGTGAAGATGACATAGGCGAGGCTGTCGGGATCGCTCGCGAGATCGGGGTTTTCCGCGCTTTCGCCGGCAATTTCCGGCCAGTCGTCATCGAGCATGAGGATGGGCGCCGCCTGATCGGGAATGAACGCGCGGACATCCGCCTTGGTCAGCAGCACTTTCACCGCGATATCGCCGAACATCGTGGCGAGGCGCTCGCGCGGATAGGTCGGATCGAAGGGAATATAGGCGCCGCCCGCCTTCAGCGTGGCGAGGATGCCGATGATGATTTCGCTCGATCGGTGCATGCAGATGCCGACGGCCTGGTCGCGCCCGACGCCGCGCCGGATGAGGGCATGGGCGAGTTGGTTGGCGCGCTCGTTTAGCTCGCGATAACTGAAATGCCGGTCGCCCTGGACGAGGGCGGTGGCATCGGGCCGCGCCGCCGCCTGCGCCTCGAACAGGCGATGGATGGAAGGGTCGGCCGCCCTCGCGGCGGCAAGGCCTCCGCCCTCACGCCCGGGCCGGGCGCCTTCCGCGCGGCCCGAGGTGCCGACGGCGGCGCCAGAGACGATCTTTTGTGCTTCCATCCCCCTGCTCCTGCTCGCTACAGCACGCGCGGCAGCCGATCGAGTGGCTGCCGCGCGGCCCGGATCGCTGCGTGCCGTAGGACGTCAAGGACGGCCGGTGTGGGGGACGGCGGCGACGATCTGGAAGGAATCAGTCGGATTGACACATTCTCCAGGCGTCGGTGTCAGCGACATGAAGCCCAGGTAGAAATCGCTGAAGAGCGTGCGGATCTCCGCCTCGTCCTTCAGCATGTGCCGGTTGTGGAGTTGGGCGAAACGTTCAAAGCGCGACACGATATCGGCCGGATCGGCGGCCATCTGGCGGAAGTCCTCGGCATGCTCGCCAAGGCGCTGGCGGGCGCGGGCGGCGTAATTGTCGCGCAACGCCTGATTGGTCGGACCACCCAGCATGGCGGTGGTGACGACGGAGCCGCCGGGCGCCAGAAGCTCGTTCCAGCGCGTGAGGATCTGCGGCTTGTATTCGGCCTTGAGCACGGTCAGGAATTCATCGGTCACGATCAGATCGAAGGAATGAAGCGGCATCTTGGGGCTGGTGAGGATATTGTCGCAGACGCAATCGATATCGAGCCCGTGGCGCTCGGCATACCATTGGCAGGCGAGCAGCGGGGTGCGGCAAATATCGTAGATCATGACGTGCGGCTTGGCGCCGGCGGTCTCGATGGCTTCGTGCAAGGTCGCCAGCATGCCCCAATCGGCGCAGGCCGAGATAAGGACCCGCGCATTCGGCTTCTTGCGCAGGATGCCGCTCAAGGCGCGGTTGTAGAATTTGTACCACGGCGGCACCGCCACCATGTTCAGCAGGCGGAGATATTGCCAGGTGCTGTGGTACCAGCCGCAGCCCTCGTCGGTATGCACTTCTTCGTGCTTGTGCTTCTTGGCCCATTC
This sequence comes from uncultured Rhodospirillales bacterium, assembly GCA_937905845.1. GTDB lineage: Bacteria > Pseudomonadota > Alphaproteobacteria > Ferrovibrionales > Ferrovibrionaceae > CALCYJ01. The sequence continues at coordinate 857 of CALCYJ010000331.1, read as the reverse complement.
CTCCATGCCGCCCACGACCTTGGGCTTGCATTCGCTCTCCGCCCATTGGGCCATGAGCGGCGCCGAGGCGATCAGCAGCTCGTGCGTCCGCTTGTCCAGCCGGTAGAGTTCGTCATGCTCCGGCGTTGCAACTGCGTCCATTTCAGGCTTCTCCATCGGTTGGGGGCGCCCCTGCCGGCACCGGAATTGTCCTAGCTGTCGATGTGGGCAAAGGCCTTGCCCCCGGTCGTATGGGTCACGATGCGGTTGTGGGTGAATTCGTTGCGGCCCGCGACCAGGATGGCGCCGTAGCGGTCGAGGCTGACCTTGGCGCCGTATTCCTCCAGGTAATTGGTACCGGGATAGATCTGCACCGCGGTCGGCACGTAGCGCGCGGCGAAGGCCATGCGGTAATCCCGGGTCTTGCCCTCGTGAACGTGCGAGGCATGCATGAGCTGCGACCAGAAGATGATGCTCTGCCCGGCGCGGCAGGGCACCGACACGGCCTTGGATTCATCGGGCTCCCAGTCCGGATCGATCTGAAGCTGGCGATAGTCGTAGCCCCAGAAGCCGCGGCGCATGCCGCCCTTTTCCATCTTGTTGATGCGGGTGGGGTCGTACTTCATCCCTTGCGCTTCGTCGTAGTACATCGAGCGATGGGTGCCGGGGATGAATTGCAGGCAGCCGGTCTCCTGGTCCGTGTCGGTCGTGGCGGTCCAGACGGTGATGGTGCCGCCGAAGGGGGAGTGGGTGACGGCGTCCTTGACCGAGCCCGGCCAGATGATCTGCGGCTTGCCCGAGGCCATGGCGAACGTATCGGCCTGATGCCAGTCGGTGCCTTCCTCGCCGGGGTATTTGGAGAAGAATTCGCTGCGCCA
>CALCYJ010000330.1 GCA_937905845.1 uncultured Rhodospirillales bacterium | reverse complement strand
CCGGCTATAAAAGCTATCTATGGGGCGACGCGCTGTGGCCTCGGCCATCACCCCTGCCGCTGACGCTGCGCCGGCATGCGGGACATCTGCTGCGGGCGCTGCCGCCGTCGGCCTGGGATGGGTTGCTGGCACCGCTGCCTCAGCGGTGGAAGCCGCGGCAGGTCGGCGACAAGCTGCACAAGCTTGCCGGCGTGCTCGCCCTCGACAGTCCCGCGGCGCTCTATCGCCGCCTGGTCAGCCAGTGGGAGGATCCCTCCCTGCTGATGCCGGGGGTGAGCGAGCCCGCGACGGCGCTCTGGGACGAGTGCATCGAGCGCGACATCCCCGATTTCGTCGAGCGCATGCAGTTCCTCGATACGATCACCTATCTGCCGGACGACATCCTGACCAAGGTCGATCGCGCCAGCATGGCGGTGGGGCTGGAAGCGCGGGTGCCGCTCATCGACCACCGGGTGGTGGAATTCGCCTGGACCCTGCCGGCCGCGCTCAAGCTCAAGGGTGGGGAGACCAAGCGGGTGCTGCGCCAGGTGCTGCACCGCCATGTGCCGCCGGGCCTGGTCGAGCGGCCCAAGACGGGGTTCGGCGTGCCGATCGGCGACTGGCTGCGCGGGCCGCTGCGCGACTGGGCGGAGGCGCTGCTCGACGAACGCCGCCTGCGCCAGGGTGGGCTGATCGCGCCCGGGCCGGTGCGCGAGCGCTGGGCCGAACATCTCTCGGGCCGCCGCAACTGGCAATATCCGCTGTGGTGCGTCCTCATGTACCAGGCCTGGGCCGAGCGCTGGGGCATGGCGTGAGGCTGATCACACCCTATCGCGTTCTGGCGGCGGCGCTGGCGCCTCTCGTGCGCTGGCACCTGCGCCGGCGCGCCCGCCGGGGCAAGGAGGATCCCGCCCGCCTGCCCGAGCGGCTCGGCATCGCATCGCAGCCCCGCCCGCCCGGGCGATTGTGCTGGCTGCATGCGGCGAGCGTCGGCGAAGCGCTGTCGATCCTGCCGCTGATCGCCAGGATCAAGGCGTCGCGGCCGGCGCTCGGCCTGCTGGTCACCACCGGCACCGTGACCTCGGCCACGCTTCTGGCGGCGCGGCTGCCGCCGGGCGTCATCCATCATTACGCCCCGGTCGATCTGCCGCAGGCCGCGAGGGAATTTCTCGATCATTGGCGGCCCGACCTCGCCCTCTGGACGGAATCGGAATTATGGCCGGTGCTCGTCACCGCGCTCGCCGACCGCGCGGTGCCGATGGTGCTGCTCAACGGCCGCATGTCGGAGCGCTCCTTCCGCCGCTGGCGCCGGGCGAGCGGGATCGGCCGCGCGCTGCTCAAGCCCTTCCACCTCTGCCTCGCCCAGACGCCGGCCGATGCCGCGCGCTTCAAGGCCCTCGGCGCCGACCCGGTCGAATATCTCGGCAATCTCAAATTCGCCGCCCCGCCGCTGCCGGTGGACGAAGCAATCCTGCGGCAGGCCGAGGCCATGCTCGGCCCGCGACCGCGCTGGCTCGCCGCCAGCACCCATCCCGGCGAGGAGGAAATCATCCTTGAGGCGCATCGGCGCCTCAAGGCCCGCCATCCCGATCTTCTCACCCTGATCGTGCCGCGCCATCCCGAACGCGGCGAGCGCATCGCCCGCACCCTGAGGGCGGCGGGATTGTCGGTGGCGCGCCGTGGCGCCGGCGAGGCGATCGCGCCCGCAACCGAGATCTATATCGCCGATACGATCGGCGAGCTTGGCCTGTGGTACCGCCTGGCCGGGGTCGCGTTCGTTGGCGGCTCGCTGGTCGCCCATGGCGGGCAGAATCCGCTGGAGCCGGCCCGCCTCGGCCTGGCCGTTCTCCATGGCCCCGGCATGGCGAATTTCGCCGAGATCGCCGTGGGCCTTGCCGCCGCCGGCGGCAGCCGCACCGTCGCCGATGCCGCGTCCTTGGGCGATGCGCTCGAAGCGCTGCTCTTTGGGTCACCGGCGCCGCGGGTGGCGATGGCGGCGGCGGCCGCTGCCTATGCCCTGAGCGAGGCGGCGGTGCTGGACCGCGTTCTGGCGCGCCTCGCCCCCTTCCTCGACCCGGCCGCCGATCCGGGCCCGCCGCCGATCGGGCATTGAGGCCGATTGCCAAGTTCCCGAAAAGCATCGACACTGGCGGCAAATCTCAAAGCCGGTTCGGGGGCGCAGGTGAGCAAGGCGAAAGGGCGGGCCAAGGCCAAGGTCGGCGCGGCGGCGGGGACGACCGCATCCGGCCTGATCCATCCGGTGATCCTGTCGGGCGGCGCCGGCAGCCGGCTGTGGCCGCTCTCGCGCGAACTCTATCCAAAGCAGCTTCTGGCGCTGACCGGCGAGGGGACGCTCCTTCAGCAGACGGTGCGGCGGACCGGCGCGCCCGGGCGTTTCGGCGCACCGCTCGTGATCTGCAACCAGGAACATCGGTTCGTCATCGCCGAACAGCTCCAGCAGATCGGCGTCAAGCCTCGCGCCATCGTGCTGGAGCCCGCGGGACGCAATACCGCGCCGGCCGCCGCGGTGGCGGCGCTGCTCCTGGCGGCAGCCGAAGGGCCGGAGGCGCTTTTGCTGCTGCTGCCCTCCGATCATCTGGTGCGCGAGGAAGCGGCCTTCATCGCCGCCATTGACGTGGCGGCCACGGCGGCCACGGCCGGATCGCTCGTTACGTTCGGCATCACGCCCTCGGCGCCCGAAACCGGCTATGGCTATATCCGCCGCGGCGCCGCCCTGGCCGGTGCGCCCGGCGCCTTCGCCGTCGAGCGTTTCGTGGAAAAACCCGACCGCGCGCGGGCGCAAGCCTATCTCGCCGAGGGCGGCTATTGCTGGAACAGCGGCATGTTCCTGTTCCAGGCGGGCCGGCTGCTGGCGGAGCTTGAGCGTTTCGAGCCGGAGATGCTGCGGGCGGCGCGCGCCGCTCTTGCCGCATCCCTCACCGATCTCGATTTCTGCCGCCTCGACGGGCCCGCTTTCGCCGCCGCCGCCAGCCTTTCCATCGATGTCGCGGTGATGGAGCGGACCAAGGCTGCGGCCGTCGTGCCGGCCGATCTCGGCTGGACCGACGTTGGCTCCTTCTCGGCGCTGTGGGAGATCGCCGGCAAGGACGCGGACGGCAATGTCCTGCTGGGCGATGTGCTGGTGCAGGACACCACCGCCTCCTACGTGCGTTCGGAGGGGATGCTGACCACCGTCGTCGGCCTCTCCGACGTGCTGGTGGTGACGACCGAGGACGCGGTTCTGGTCGCCGCCAAATCCAAGGCGCAGGACGTGAAGCTCGTGGTCGAGCGCCTGAAGCGGCTGGGCCGCGAGGAGCCTTATCTTCACAGCAAGCAGCACCGGCCCTGGGGCTGGCACCAGACGATCGATCTCGGCGACCGGTTTCGCGTCAAGCACATCATGGTCAAGCCCGGAGAGAGCCTGTCGCTGCAAAAGCATTTCCATCGGGCGGAGCACTGGGTCGTGGTCTATGGCATCGCCGAGGTGACGCGCGACCAGGAAAAGCTGCTGGTGAAGGAGAACGAATCGATCTTCATTCCGCTCGGTGCCGTGCACCGGCTGCATAATCCGGGCAAGCTGCCGCTGCGGCTGATCGAGGTGCAGTCGGGTTCCTACCTTGGCGAGGACGATATCGTCCGGCTCGACGATGTCTATGGCCGCGCCTAAGCCCCCGAAGCGGTAAAGCCCGCATGGACCTCGAACTGGCGGGAAGGATCGCGCTGGTCACCGGCGCCAACCGGGGAACCGGCGAAGCGATCGCGGAGGAGCTGGCGCGCGAAGGGGCGCGGGTTCTGGTGCATGGGCCGGCCGCGGGCGATGCCGAGCCGGTCGTGGAGCGCCTGCGGGCGCAGGGGCTGACGGCGGAAGCCTTGGCGGGCGATCTTCTGAGCGATGCCGGTGCGGCGCAGATTGCAGCCTCGGCGCTGGCTTATGCCGGACGCATCGACATCCTGGTCAATAATTTCGGCGCCGCCGCGCCCGGCCGCTGGCCGGATCTGGGCGCTGCGGACTGGGTCGCGGCTTATGAGCGCAATACGCTTTCGGCGGTGCGTCTCGTCCGCCTGTTTCTCGCGCCGATGCGGGTCCAGGGCTTTGGCCGCATCCTCCAGATCGGCAGTATCGGCAGCCGGCGGCCGGCGGCGCGCATGCCGCATTACTACGCGGCCAAGGCGGCGCTCGTGGCCCTGACCGCCTCGCTCGCCCGCGAGCTTTCGGGAAGCGGCGTCACCGTCAATATCGTGAGCCCCGGGCTGATCCGCACGGCGGAGGTCGAAGCGGATTGGCGTGCCCGCGCCGCCCGGCAGGGCTTGCCCGACGAATGGGCGGACATCGAGCAACGCCTCACCCAGCAGGCAATGCCCAATCCGCTGGGCCGCATCGCCCGGCGCGAGGAAGTGGCCGATCTCGTCACGTTCCTGGCCAGTCCGCGCGCCGGCTTCATCAACGGCGCCGATATTCCGATCGACGGCGGCGCCCACCTCGTCTGAGGCTGGACAAATCTTCAGGGATCGAGTTCGGCCAGCCAGCGGGCAAAGATGGCATCGGCCTTGGGCGCCAGGGCCGGCCCGTGGCGGCGGCTTTCGGCCCGGAGAGCGGCGGGATCGATCCCCGCCGCCGCCAGCTCCACCGCATGGCCGACGAGCCAGGCCTCGATTCCGGGCGCCGCGACTTCGAGATGGCATTGCAGCGCGAGCGCGTGGGTGCCGAGCGCGAAAGCCTGCTGGCGATAGAGGGCGCTGGCCGCGAGATGGCGGCTTTCCGGCGGCAGGTCATAGGTATCGCCATGCCAATGGAGCACCGAAGGCCGGCCCGGCCCGAGCGGCGCCAGGACCGAGTTCGTCCCCTCCGGCGTGAGGAGCAGGGGCGCCCAGCCGATCTCCTTGCGGCCGCCGGGATAGACCCGCTGCCCCAGGGCGCGGGCCATGAGCTGGGCGCCGAGGCAGATGCCGAGCGTCGGGCGGCCCTGGCGCAACCGCTGCTCGATCAGCCGCAGCTCGGCGCTCAGGAACGGATAGGCCGCTTCCTCGTAGACGCCGATCGGCCCGCCCAGCACGACCAGCAGATCGGCCTTCGCCGCCGGCGCCAGATCGTCGCGGAACGCATCGAGATAGGCGCAGCGATAGCCGGCGGCCGCGATGCTCCGGGCGGCGGACCCGAGATCCTCGAAAGCGACATGGCGGATGGCGATCGCGGTTTTCGGCATGGCGGGACGCAAACGGGGTGAGGGTGCAATCGGGGTGAGGGTGCAATCGGGGTGCGGGTGAAAGCCCCGGTGAGGGCGGACGCCGTGGCAGGATAGCGGCTTCGCCGCCTCCCGTCTCGCGCTCTCTTCCCCGATGGCGTAGGCTGCTTCCGGCCGTGGCGGGCGATCGGCCGCCGCGTGGCTTTTCTTGGAAATAGGCTCTCGTGAAGGAGAAGATAATGCGTCTTGAAGGCAAGGTAGCCGTCGTCACCGGCGCGGCAAGCGGCATCGGCAAGGAGATCGCCCGGACCTACTTGCGCGAAGGCGCCAAGGTGGTGATCGCCGATCTCAACAAGGACGGCGCCGCCGCCACGGCGCGCGAACTCAGCCCCGAAGGCAATGCCGCGGGCGTCGCCATGGATGTCGTCAACGAGGCGCAGGTCGAGGCCGGCATGGCCGAGGCGATCAAGACCTTCGGCCGCCTCGACATCCTGGTTTCCAATGCCGGCATCCAGATCGTGGCGCCGCTCGACCAGTTCGATTTCGCCCAGTGGCGGAAGCTTCTCGCCATCCATCTCGACGGCGCCTTCCTCACCACCCGCGCCGCGCTGCGCCAGATGTACAAGCAGGGCACCGGCGGCAGCATCATCTACATGGGCTCGGTCCATTCCAAGGAAGCCTCCATGCTGAAGGCGCCTTACGTCACCGCCAAGCACGGCCTGATCGGCCTGGCCAAGGTGGTGGCCAAGGAAGGTGCCGCCCACGGCGTCCGGGCCAATGTGATCTGCCCGGGCTTCGTGCGCACGCCGCTGGTCGAGAAGCAGATCCCCGAACAGGCCAAGGAACTTGGCATCTCCGAGCAGGAGGTGATCAAGAACGTGATGCTGAAGGATACGGTGGACGGCGAATTCACCACCGTGCAGGACGTGGCGGAAACCGCGCTCTTCTTCGCCGCCTTCGGCTCCAACGCCCTCACCGGCCAGTCGATGGTGGTGAGCCACGGCTGGTTCATGCAGTAGCGCCGGCCGGTGCGAAACCCGCCCGCGTAAATCCGTGCAAGCCGGGGGGCCGGATTTACGCGGGCGGGCGTGCCCTTTGGCAGCAATCTCGGGTGTAGGCTGCTAACTTGTTGTAATATAATGGATAATTATTGATTTTTTAAGCTTTCGGCGTGACACTGGCCATAATCGTTGGTCTTTGCCGGAGGTGCCGGGATGAGCGATTTGGCCCGTGAGCTTCAGGATTACCGCCTGACCATCGCGGAGATCCTCTATCATCTGCCCGACCATCCGGCGCTGCTGCAAAGCTTCACCTGGCAGACGCTCGATCTCTCGCCGCATTTCCCGGTGCTGCGCCGTTTCCTGCATTTCTGGGAAAGTTCCATCGACGGGCGCCTGCATTCCGTGCGCATCGCCCGCTGCGAGCGGATCGGACCGGCGGCGCTGCGCTGCGCGTCCGAACTGCGCCTGCATTAAGCCGCCGCCGCCCTGGCGCTGGCGAGGGCGGGCGCCATGCCCTATATAAGCAGCCAGCGCGGGCGGCCGGGGATGATCATGGCGGACGGGTTTCAACATTATCTGCGTCAGGCGGCGGCGCTTTTCGGCGAGGCTGCCGAGGGCGATCTCGGCCTGCGGGTCGAGAGGGCGATCGAGACGATTTCGCAGGCGCTGTCCCGGCGCCTGCCGCTCCTGATCTGCGGCAATGGCGGCTCGGCGGCCGATGCAATGCATATCGCGGGCGAGCTGGTCGGGCGCTTTCTCCTCGACCGGCCGGCGCTCAAGGTTCTGGCGCTCGTGGCCGACCCGGCGGTGCTCACCGCCTGGAGCAACGATTTTTCCTATGAGAGCGTGTTCGCGCGCCAGGTCGAGGCGCATGGCGAGGCGGGCGGCGTTCTGCTCGCGATCTCCACCAGCGGCAATTCGCCCAATGTGATCGCGGCCGTCAAGGCAGCGCAGGCGCGCCAGATGACGGCGATCGGCCTGACCGGCGAAGGCGGCGGCGCCCTGGCGGCCCTGTGCGATCTGCTGCTCGACGTGCCGTCGCGCGAAACCCCGCGGGTGCAGGAGCTGCACCTCTGCCTCTATCATTATCTCTGCCGCGAGGTGGAGCGGCGCACCGCGCCCGCGCCTTCCCGCGCGCCGGCCTGACGGCGGGGCAAGCTCGCGGCATGGAGATCATCGCCACCGCCATCCCTGAGGTTTCGATTCTCGTCCCGGCGCGCCGGCGCGATGAGCGCGGCGTCTTTGCCGAAACCTGGAATGCGCGCGATCTGGCGGCCGCCGGGATCGGGGCCGCTTTCGTGCAGGACAATCACATCTGCTCGCCCAGGCCCGGCACGCTGCGCGGGCTGCATTTTCAGGCGCCGCCGCATGCCCAGGGCAAGCTGGTGCGGGTGCTAAGGGGCGCGATTTTCGATGTCGCGCTCGATCTCCGCGCCGGCGCGCCTACCTTCGGGCGCCATGTCACGGCGCATCTCTCGCGCGACAATTGGCGGCAGATCTGGATCCCGGCGGGCTTCGCCCATGGCTATTGCACGCTCGAACCCGATACCGAGGTGCTTTACAAGGTGACGGAATATTGGGCGCCGGAATCCGCTGCCGGAATCCGCTGGGACGATCCGGCGCTCGCCATCGCCTGGCCGCTGCCCGCCGCCGCCCTGACCATCGCCGCGGCGGACCGCGCCTGGCCGTCCCTGGCGGACCTGCCGCCGTTCTTTGCCGACGAGCGCGCGCGATGAGCGTGATGGTGACGGGCGGCGCGGGTTTCATCGGCCAGGCCCTGGTGCGCCAACTTCTGGCCGCGGGCGAGCGGGTCGTCACCGTCGATGCCCTGACCTATGCCGGCAGCCGCGACAATCTCGCCGGCGTCCTGGACCATCCGGCGCATCGATTCGTTGCGGCCGATATCGCGGATGGGGCGGCGATGGGCGCGCTGTTTGCCGCCGAGCGGCCGGCCGCCCTCTATCACCTCGCGGCCGAGAGCCATGTCGATCGCTCCATCGCACAGCCGGCCCCCTTCCTTGCGACCAACATCATGGGCACCGCGACCCTGCTCGAAGCGGTGCTGGATTATTGGCGGCGCCTGGATGAGGCCGCGGCGCGGGGCTTCCGCTTCCTCCAGGTTTCGACCGACGAGGTCTATGGCGCGCTCGGGCCGGAGGGTCGCTTCGCCGAGACCTCGCCCTATCGCCCCAATTCGCCCTATGCTGCGAGCAAGGCCGCCGCCGACCATCTGGCGCGGGCCTGGCAGCGGACCTACGGCCTGCCGGTGCTGATCTCGAATGGCTCCAATACCTACGGCCCGCGGCAATTTCCCGAAAAGCTGATCCCGCGCATGGTGCTCGACGCCCGCGCCGGCCGCGCTCTGCCGGTCTATGGCCGGGGCGAGAATGTGCGCGACTGGATGCATGTCGAGGATCACGCGGCGGCCCTCCGCCTCATCTGCGCGCGCGGGCGGGTCGGCGAGACCTATCTCGTCGGCGCCCGCAACGAGCAGCGCAACATCGACCTCGTGGAGCGGATCTGCGCCCTGCTCGACGAGATGAGGCCGGAGGGCGCGCCGCACCGGCGGCTGATCCGCTTCGTCGCCGACCGGCCGGGGCACGATGCCCGCTACGCGGTCGATCCGGCGAAGATCGAAGGCGAACTCGGCTTTCGGCCGCAACGGGATTTTGCCGCAGGCTTGCGCGAAACCGTGCGCTGGTACCTCGATCATCCCGCGGGCTTGAAGGATCTTTAGCCGGCCTTAACCCTTCTTGCGCTATTGCCTTGGGCTGGCCTTGGCCCGCGGCCCGGGCGCGGGCGCATCAGGGATTACGGAGGATCGCGTGTCGGACGGCAGGATGGATCGGCTGAAACCCAGGGGTGTGTCGTGACGGCGGTGCGGCCGCTGGCCGTGGTCACGGGGGGCGCCGGCTTCATCGGCAGCCACATGGTGGACCTGCTGGTCGCACGCGGCTTCCGCGTGCATGTCATCGACAATCTGGTCGGCGGGCGCGCCGCCAACCTCGCGCATCACGGCAGCGGGCCGGACGTGGTGCTGGACGAGCGCGACATCCGCGCGCTCGCCCCGGGCGATGCGCTCTTCGCCGGCGCCCGCTTTGTCTTCCATTTCGCCGGCATCGGCGACATCGTGCCCTCGATCGAGCGGCCGATCGACTATCTGTCGGCCAATGTGCAGGGCACGGTGCATGTGCTGGAGGCGGCGCGGGCGGCGGGGGTCGAGAAGCTGGTCTATGCCGCTTCCTCGTCCTGCTACGGGCTGGCGGAGGTTCCGACCGCCGAGACCCATCCGATCCAGCCGCAATATCCTTATGCCCTGAGCAAGTACCTGGGCGAGGTCAGCGCCTTTCACTGGCATCAGGTCTATCGCCTGCCGGTCAATTCCATCCGCATCTTCAACGCCTATGGCACGCGCTCGCGCACCTCCGGCGCCTATGGCGCGGTGTTCGGCGTCTTCCTGCGCCAGAAGCTCGGCGGCAAGCCCTTTACCGTCGTGGGCGATGGCACCCAGCGGCGCGACTTCCTCTATGTCACCGATGTCGCGGAAGGATTCCTCGCCGCGGCGCTCACGCCCCTTTCGGGCGAGGCCTGGAACGTCGGCGCCGGCGATCCCCGCTCGGTCAACCGCCTGGTCGAGCTGCTGGGCGGCGAAGCGGTCCATATTCCCAAACGGCCCGGCGAGCCCGATTGCACCTTCGCCGATATTACCAAGATCCGCCGCAACCTCGGCTGGCAGCCCAAGGTGAGTTTCGAGGAAGGTGTCGCCCGCGTCCTGGCCGCGATCGATTATTGGCGCGAGGCGCCGCTGTGGAACGCCGAGACGATCGCCGCGGCGACCAGGACCTGGTTCGACACGCTCGCGCCCCAAGCCTGAACCCCGCAACTCGCGAAGGCCCGGGCGCCTTTCCCGGCCGGCCGGGCCTTCGCGGAACGCTCCTAACCCGCTGTTTTGACGCCTCTCCTTCCTTGGAAAAGTGCTCACACTTTTCCAAGGATATGCTCTAGCCTTACCCGGGTTGCAAAGGTGGAACAAGGCTCGGAAGGGTGCGAGCGAGATGGGGCAAGCGTTTCGATTCGATCCAGTCGATCTGCCGCCGGAAGCGGCCGGGCTGCGCGCCGACGTGCGCGCCTTTCTCCGCGAGCAGCTAGGCGAGTATCCCGCCGGGCGCCGGGCGCATTCCTGGTCGGGCTTTTCGCCGGAATTCTCGCAGGCGATGGGGCGGCGCGGCTGGATCGCCATGATCTGGCCCAAGCGCTATGGCGGGCATGAGCGCAGCGCGCTCGAACGCTATGTGATGCTGGAGGAGATGCTGGCCGCCGGCGCGCCGGTGGGGGCGCACTGGGTCGCCGACCGCCAGAGCGGGCCGTTGCTCCTGCGCTTCGGCACCGAGGAGCAGAAGGCCTTCTTCCTGCCGAAGATCGCCGCCGGCGACTGTTATTTCTGCATCGGCATGAGCGAGCCCGATTCAGGCTCCGACCTCGCCGCGGCGCGGACCAGGGCGGTCAGGGTCGAGGGCGGCTGGCGCGTCAACGGCACCAAGATCTGGACCTCGAATGCCCATCACGCCCATTACATGATCCTGCTCGCCCGCACCGGCGAGGCGGGTGACGACCGCCACGGCGGCCTGAGCCAGTTCATCGTCGATCTCAAGACGCCGGGCCTGCAAATCCGCCCGATCCTCGATCTGGCCGGCGAGCATCATTTCAACGAAGTGGTGTTCGAGGATGTCTTCGTTCCCGAAACCCGCCTGGTGGGGACGGAGGGCGGCGGCTGGCAGCAGGTGACGAGCGAGCTGGCCTTCGAGCGTTCGGGGCCCGAACGCATCCTCTCCGCCTTCGCCGTGCTGGTCGAGCTGGTCCGGGCTGCGGGCCCGGCGCCGGATCAGCGAGTGGCGGTGGCGCTCGGGCGCCTGACCGCCCATATCGCCACGCTGCGCCGCATGTCGCTTTCGGTCGCCGGCATGCTTCAGGCCGGCATCCTGCCCGACAAGGAGGCGGCGGTGGTGAAGGACCTCGGCACCCTGTTCGAGCAGGAAGTGCCCGAGATCGCGCGCAGCCTGATCGCTTGCGAGCCGGAGCTTGGCAGCGACGAGGCCTTCGTTGCGGCGCTCTCGCGCACCATGCTCTATGCGCCGTCCTTTTCCATTCGCGGCGGCACGCGCGAGATCCTGCGCGGCATCATTGCCCGGGGGCTGGGGTTGCGATGAGCGAGATGAGCGAGAACCACGATCTGCTGCGGCATTCCCTCGATCGCCTGTTCACCCAGCAGGTGAACCGGCCGGTGCTGGAAGCGGCCGAGGCCGGGACGTTTCCGACGGCGCTGTGGAGTGCGCTGGAGGAGGCGGGATTGACGCTGCCCATGGTGCCGGCGGAACAGGGCGGCGCCGGCGGCACGGCGTTCGACGCGCTTGCCATCGTCCGCGCCGCCGGGAGCCATGCGGCGCCCGTGCCGCTGCCCGAGACCATGCTGGCGGGTTGGCTGCTCTGGGCTTGCGGCCTCAAGATTCCGGCTGGGCCGCTGAGCATCGCGCCGGTCCGGCCCGAGGAAAACCTTACCTTGAGCGCCAATGCCGGCGGCGGCTTCCGCCTCGACGGCCGGGTCACGCGCATTCCCTGGGGCCGCGATGCGCGGGCGCTGGCGGTGCTGGCGACAGCACCCGACGGGCTCAAGGTGGTGCTGGTCGAGCCGGGCGGTTTCGCGCTGACCCCGGCCCGCAACCTCGCCGGCGAGCCGCGCGACACGCTCACCTTCACCGGCCTTGCCGTGAAACCCGGTCAGGTGGCGCCGGCTCCGGCCGGCGTGGATGGCGCGGCGCTCCATTTGCGCGGCGCCGTGATGCGGTCGGCGCAGATGGCGGGGGCGCTGGAACGCAGCCTCGATTTCACCGTCCGCTATGCCGGCGAGCGCTCGCAGTTCGGCCGTCCGATCGGGCGCTTCCAGGCGGTTCAGCAGCAGCTTGCGATTTTCGCCGGCCAGACGGCGGCGGCCGGGCGGGCGGTCGATGCCGCCTTTGAAGCGCTGGCGGCGGGCGGGGATATCGCCTTCGTCGGCGCGATCGCCAAGGCACGGGTCGGCGAAGCGGCCGGGCAGGGCGCCGCCATCGCCCACCAGGTGCATGGCGCCATGGGCTTCACCCGCGAGCACGCGCTGCATTACGGCACCCGCAGGCTGTGGTCGTGGCGCGACGAGTTCGGCGCCGAAAGCTACTGGCAGGAAGCGCTGGGCCGGCGGATCGCCGCTGCCGGCGCGGAAGCCTTCTGGCCCCTGCTCACCGGCACGGCGGACTAGACTTCACCGCCGGCGCCCCTTGATCTACGCCACACGCTTGAGAGGACAATGCATGACTGAGCCCGTGCTTTATGCCCAGGATGGGGGCGTCGTCACCCTCACCTTGAACCAGCCCGATATCCGCAACGCCATCTCGGATCCGGCGATGATCGAGGCGATTCTGGCGGCGCTCGACCGGCTCGATCGCGACGGGCATGTGCAGGTCGCGATCCTGACCGGCGCCGGCACCGCCTTCTCGTCGGGCGGCAATGTGAAGAAGATGGGCGCATCCGGCGGCCTGGCCGACGGGCTGCCGGTTCGCACGCGCTATAATTACCGCACCGGCATTCAGCGCATCCCGCTGGCGTTCGAGGCGCTGGAAGTGCCGGTGATCGCCGCCGTCAATGGGCCGGCAATCGGTGCCGGCTGCGATCTCGCCTGCATGTGCGACCTGCGCATCGCCGCGACCAGCGCGCGCTTTGCCGAAAGCTTCGTCAAGCTCGGCATCATCCCGGGCGACGGCGGCGCCTGGCTGCTGCCCCGGGTTGTGGGCTTTTCCAAGGCTTGCGAGATGGCCCTCACCGGCGATCCGATCGATGCCAGCGAGGCGCTCGCCTGCGGCCTCGTCTCCAAGGTGGTGCCGGATAGCGAATTGCTCGACGCGGCGCGGGCGCTGGCGCTGCGCATCGCCGCCAACCCGCCGCATGCCGTGCGCATGACCAAGCGGCTGCTCCAGGAAGGCCGCCACATGCGGCTCGACAGTTTGCTCGAACTCTCGGCGGCGATGCAGTCCCTGGCGCACGCAACCGCCGACCACCGCGAGGCGATCGCCGCCTTCCTGGCCAAGCGGCCGCCGCAATTCACCGGCGAATAGCACCGGCGCGGGCCGGATGGGGGCACGAGCAAGCGGAGGACATGGAGCAAGCGGGGCCGGCGCATCAGGCCCGGCTTTCCCGCCGGTCCCGGCGCTGCTATAAATGGTCCTACGTCCCCGTAGCTCAGCAGGATAGAGCTTGAGATTCCTAATCTCGGGGCCACAGGTTCGAATCCTGTCGGGGACGCCATTCTCGATCTTACGCGGCCTGGATGCGCCAGTCCGGCCGGCTGACGCGTGCGAAGAAAGCTTTCCCGGTCATGGTCGGGCGCTTGTCTCCGCTGAAGCGATGGTGGTGATCGCTTTGGCGATCGTTGCGACGATCTCGTCGATTTCCGCTTCCGTGGTGATGAACGGCGGGGCGATGGCAATCGTATCGCCGTTGATGCCATCGACACAGCCCGTGCCCGCGATGACCAGCAATCCCAGGGTTGCCGCTTCCGATGCGATGCGTTCGGCAATCATCCGCGCGCGCGGGAAAGGTTCGTTGCTTTTCTTGTCCCGCACGAGTTCGATGCCGCGGAGCAAGCCCTTGCCGCGCACGTCGCCCACGATCGGCAAGGCGCGGAGCTGCTCCAGCGCCTCGCCAAGATAGCCGCCGATTCTTCGCGCGCGATCGACCAGCCCCCCGGCCTCGATTTCGTTGAGCGTGGCAAGTCCCGCGGCGCAAACCAGCGCATGGCCGGTGAAGGTTTCCCCGTGGCGGAACGACGTGCCGGAGCTTTCGAATACCTCGAAGATCCTTTCGTGCACCAGGGTCGCACCGATGGGCACGTAACCGCCGCCGACGCCCTTCGCGACGGTGATCAGATCGGGCACCACGCCCCAGTGATCGACGGCGAAATTGCGGCCGGTGCGGCCGATGCCCGAAACGACCTCATCGACGATCAGCAGAACATCGTAGCGATCGCAGATCTCCCGGACTTTTTTCAGATAACCATCCGGCGCCGGCAAGGCTCCAAGCGGCCCGCCGGAAACCGGCTCCAGAATAAAGGCCGATATATATTGTGGCCCGGTCAGCCGAATGATTTTCTCCAGCTCGTCGGCGCAGTCGATATGAAAGGTCGAGGGCGTCTTGCCGAA
>CALCYJ010000329.1 GCA_937905845.1 uncultured Rhodospirillales bacterium | reverse complement strand
AGACGTGCGCCCGACATGCCATAGGGATGACCGACCGAGATCGCGCCGCCGTTGACGTTGAGCTTCTCCGGATCGATGCCGAGCTTGTCGCGGCAATAGAGAACCTGCACGGCGAAAGCCTCGTTCAGCTCCCAGAGATCGATGTCGTCGACCTTGAGACCATGACGCTTGAGCAGGCGCGGCACCGCGAACACCGGACCGATGCCCATTTCGTCGGGCTCGCAGCCGGCCGCGACGAAGCCGCGGAAGATGCCGAGCGGCTTCAGATTGCGCTTGGCGGCTTCCTTGTCGCTCATGATGACGGTCGCGCTGGCGCCGTCCGAGAGCTGGCTGGCGTTGCCCGCGGTAATGCTGCCGCCTTCGCGCACCGGCTTCAGCGAAGCGAGGCCCTCGGCGGTGGTGTCCGGACGCGGACCTTCGTCCTGCGACAGCGTGACGTCCTTCATGGAGACTTCCTTGGTCTCCTTGTTCACGACCGCCATCTTGGTGGTAATCGGCGCGAGCTCGTCCTTGAACTTGCCGCCCTGCTGCGCGGCGGCGGTGCGGCGCTGGCTCTCCAGGCCGTACTCGTCCTGACGCTCGCGCGAAATGCCGTAGCGCTTCGCCACCACTTCAGCGGTATCGATCATGGGCATATAGACCTCGCCCTTGATCTTGAGCAGCGCGGGATCCTGGGCATGGAAGGTGTTGGCGTGTTCGTTCTGCACGAGGCTGATCGACTCGCCGCCGCCGCCGACCGCGATCTCGACGCCGTCGAATATCACGGAGCGCGCGGCCAACGCCATGGCCTGCAGGCCGGACGCGCACTGGCGGTCGATGGTGGTGCCACCCACGGTGACCGGGAGCCCGGCGCGGAGCAGCGCCTTGCGGGCGATGTTGCCGCCGGTCGCGCCCTGCTGCATGGCCGCGCCCATCACCACGTCCTCGATCTCCTTCGGATCGACATTGGCGCGCTTGACCGCGTGCTCGATGGCGTGGCCGAGCAGGGTCGCGCCTTCGGTGGCATTGAGGGCGCCGCGATAGGCCTTGCCGATCGGGGTACGGGCGGTGGAAACAATAACGGCTTCGGTCATCAGCGACCTCCTGTTGCGAGTTGTTGTTGCTTCGGTTGTTGAACGGGTTGTTGGTTGCGCAGTTCGTGGCGTGACAATTTGCCGACCGAGGTGCGCGGCAGTTCATCGACAAAATCGAGCGCCGCGGGAAGCTCGTGCTTGCCGAGCTTGCCGGTCAGGAATGACCGCAATTCCTCGAGGCTGAAGGGCGCGGCATTGGCGCGCAGCTTGATGAAAGCCTTGGCCGCCTCGCCGCGATAATCGTCGGGAATGCCGATCACGATCACTTCCTGCACGGCGGGATGGGTGTAGATCGCCTGCTCGATCATCTGCGGGTAGACGTTGAACCCGCCGGATATGATCATGTCCTTCTTGCGGTCCACAAGATAGAAGTAGCCGTCGGTATCCACGTAGCCGATGTCACCGGTCAGGAAACGGTCACCGACGAATGCTTCGGCGGTCTCTTTCGGCCGATTCCAGTATCCCTTGGTGACATTCGGCCCGCGAATCCGGATTTCGCCGACCTCACCCACCGGCAGAATTTTCGTGGAATCTTCCAAGGACACCACGTCCATCTCGATTCCCGGCAGCATCAGCCCGATCGAGCCCGGCTTGTCCGGCCCTTCCTTGGGATGCGCGGTGCCCGGCGAGCAGGTTTCGGTCATGCCCCAGCCGCTCTTCAGCTTCATGCCGACCTTGCGCTCGAAGATGCGCGCGACCTCCACCGGCAGCGGCGCGCCGCCGGAGCCGCAGCTCACGAGCGACGACAGGTCGCGCTTGTCGAGATCGGGTAGCGCGGCAATCGCGATCCACATGGTCGGCACGCCCGGAAATGCGGTGGCGCGTTTGACCTCGATGTCGCGCATCACGGCCTCGACGTCGAAGCGCTGATGCAGCGAGATCAGGTTGCCGTGGCGGAGACTGGAGAGCAGCACCACGGTCAGCGCGTAGATATGGAACAGCGGCAGCACGCAGATCACGCGCTCGATAGCGTCACGTTCCGCGCGTCCCGGTGCGCTCCACACATCATAGATCGACACCGCGGAGGTGAGATTGCTGTGACTCAGCATCGCCCCCTTCGGCAGGCCGGTGGTGCCGCCGGTGTATTGCAGCAGCGCGACGTCCTCGACGTCAATCCTGGGCCACTGCGCGGGCTTCACCGCGCCGTCGACGAACGCCTTGAATGTGATCACGCGAGGATCGTCCGGCAGCGCGGTCTGCGGCGTGCCGACCTTACCCCAGCTATCGTCCTCGCAGACGATCAGCCTGTCGAGCAGGCCCTTGGCGAGGAACTTCAGCGCGGTCGGCAACAACGCCGACAGATTGCTGGTGACGAGCACGCGCGCGCCGGAATCAGAGAGCTTGTGCGACAGCGCGATCTCGCCGTCGAGCGGGGAGAGATGCACGATCCGCGCGCCCGCTTTCAGCGCAGCGAAGAAATTGACGGGATGGTCCGGCGTGTTGCCGAGG
>CALCYJ010000328.1 GCA_937905845.1 uncultured Rhodospirillales bacterium | reverse complement strand
GCCGCCTGGTCCGCGCCCGCATCACCGGCGCGACCGCAGACCGCCTGCTGGGCGAGCTGGTGGAAGCGGACGCGGCATGAGCGCGACGGAAGGCGAGCGGGACGGCAGCGGCGGCGGCAATGGCGGCAGGCGCGGCTGGCTCGCCCGCCTCAAGGCCGGGCTACAGCGCTCGACCAGCACGATCTCGGGCGGCATCACCAATATCTTCACCAAGCGCAAGCTCGACAGCGCGATGCTGGCCGAGCTGGAGGAGCTGCTGATCGCGGCCGATCTCGGCATCGGCCCCGCCGCCGCCATCACGGAGCAGATCCGCAAAAGCCGCTTCGACAAGGAAATCTCGCCCGAAGAGGTGCGCGAGGTGCTGGCGGAAGAGATTGCCCGGCTGCTGGAGCCGGTGGCGCGGCCGCTCGAAATCACGCCGGCCCGGCCGCATGTCATCCTCGTGGTGGGGGTGAATGGCACCGGCAAGACCACCACCATCGGCAAGCTCGCCAAACAATACCGCGACCGCGGCCTCAAGGTGATGCTGGCCGCCGGCGACACGTTCCGCGCCGCCGCGATCGAGCAGCTTCAGATCTGGGGCAGCCGCACCGGCGCCACGGTTATCGCTCGCGGCGTCGGCGGCGATGCCGCGGGCCTTGCCTTCGACGCCCTGAGGCAGGCCCGCGACGAGGGTTTCGACGTGCTGCTGATCGACACCGCCGGCCGCTTGCAGAACAAGGCCCATCTCATGGCCGAGCTGGAGAAGATCGGCCGCGTCATCCGCAAGCTCGACGAAACGGCGCCGCATTCGACGCTGCTGGTGCTCGATGCCACCACCGGACAGAACGCCATCGCCCAGGTCGAGGTGTTCCGGAGCGTCTGCCAGGTCTCGGGCCTGGTGATGACCAAGCTCGACGGCACGGCGCGCGGCGGCATCCTGGTGGCGCTGGCCAGCCGCTTCGCCTTGCCGGTGCATGCCATCGGCGTCGGCGAGACGGCGGAGGATCTGCAACCTTTCACCGCGGAAGCCTTCGCCCGCGCCCTGACCGGGGCGGGATAGCTCCCAGATCTTGAGATGCGGAGCGCCGAAATTCATCCTCAGAACATTGTCGCCGTTCAGGCGGACGGACCAGACGAATTCCCCCTTCATTTCGAGCAGCCGTTCCAATGCCTTCGACGCCGCCGCCGCAATCGTTTTGAGCCCCTGTGGATCGTTCGCATATACGGCAACCCGGACACTCGCATCCTTTGGGCCTGACAGTGCCGGGCCATGTGCAAAACCAGCGCCCCCGTTTATCATTTTTTATTGGCGCTTCTACTCGAAACAACCATCATTCTTATAGGAGACATTGTTTCCATCTTCATGAAACAAGATCCATTGATGTTCGTCAGACCAATCTTCTCCTGACTCTTTCGATGGATAAATGCGCAGGATGCCGCCCAGGTCGAATTCGAATATCCAATCGTTTTCCTCGTTCCGTCGAATGACGTTTATTAATTTCTGACCGTCAAGTTGACGCAAGGGCTCATTGAGCTTTTCAGGATCGGTATCCGATCGGCTACAGGCATAATATTTAGTCGTCACCGACCATTCGCCATCGTAGATGAAGAGGTGCCATATTCCTTTCGGGATAACCATCCTTCTGCCAAGGGCATCGATGACCGCCTGAGACTTTCCCGAAACGTTCGGGTTGGGTTCTCTAATCTTGAGATGCGGAGCGCCGAAATTCATCCTCAGAACATTGCCGCCGCTCAGGTGAACGGCCCAGACGAATTCCCCCTTCATTTCGAGCAGCCGTTCCAATGCCTTCGACGCCGCCGCAACACGGTCGAATGTCATTTCTAATACCCCCCTATCTCCTTGATATTCCTGGCGATGCGCACAATTTTTGAAAGCTGGTGATGTCCCATCCGGTGATCGCACGGTGAATTTTTGTAGTTCTTCATTTGTTCTTATGCCGGCTGTCTTAGTGGTGGCCGCAGCCAAGAAAAAAGACGCCGTCCTCGCCGAAATGTGCCCTCAGGCGCCGCCGCGCCGGTTCCGTCTGGCCAGCCGGCGGCGGATTTCGGCGATGATCTCCTGCTTGCTCCCAACCGGCGTGCCATAGAGCCCCGGACTCCAGAAGTCCTCCCGCAGCCGCGCGCAGGCGGCCAGCGCTTCCCTGGCATTGCCCAGGCACGCATGACTATTGGCCTGAAAAAGCGGCCCCCAGTAGTCGAGCCATTTTTCTGGCGCCAGCGCCTCCGCCCGGTCGAAATCCCGGAGCGCCTCGGCATGATCGCCGAGGCAGCACCATACATGTCCCCGCGACAGATAGCGGATCGGGCTCTCCTCCAGGGCGATCGTCTGGTTCAGATCCGCCAGCGCCAGATCAAACCGCTTGAGCCTGTCCCACCCGAGGTGACGGCTGAAATAGGCCGAAGCATCGCCCGGATCCTGCGCAATCCGCGCGCTCATCATCTCGACATAGCGTTGCGGATCGGTACGCAGAATCTGCTGCTCGTAGGTGATTTCCGTGATCGTTCTCTTCATCACGACGCTCTCCGCCGTAAAAGGTTGCTCAGCCCACCGGATTGCCGCCACAACGCTCCGTCACCATGCCGCGTACACATTCCTCGTAATTGCGCCCGAAATAGCTGTAGGGAATGTTGAGCATCCCTTTGTCCTCCAATTCTCTGCAGCTTCCGTATGCCTGGGCCCACTCCTCCTGGCATTCAGGCGACATGGCGAGCCGCGGGCCGGCGTCGGAACCTGGGTTCCCTCCCCCCGCCCCGCCATCCGCCGTCGTCCATTCGCCGGCGCCAGGATTGCCGGCCGGCACTCGTGGCTGGTCGGGATTGTATTTCCCTAAAGCATCGGCCTTGGCCATACGTTGCCCGGCGGCAAGATCTGGCAGCGGCGACAGGCGCAGATGTAGGAGAGCGATCGCGGCGCGGCAGTCCTCGCCCCGATCGAGGGATCCGGCCAGAGAGGCTAGGCCCGGCATGCGGTCCGCGAGGTCGCAAGGCGCGCCATAGCCGACGGCCAGCAGCTTCTCCAGCACCGCCCGCGGCCGTGGGCGCCACCGGCCGCGGGCGTCCTTCTCCAGCAGCGGCGTGCCGCAGCCGAGAAAGGCGCCGTCCCGGCCTACGTAAGGATGCAGCCCGTCGCCCGACATTTGTCCGAGCCGATAAAGAACGGGTTCAGGACCCGCCATCGCTTCTCTCCCCGATCGATACGAACAAATCACGAACATGCGGATTTGACAAGAGCCTTTGTGCGCCCGATCCAAAGCCCAGCCGTCACGGCGGCGCCGGCACCGGCTGGCCGACGATCCCACGCACCTGCCCGAGCTTGTCACGGCAATCCTGGCCGGCCGACCACAGGTCCACGACATAGCTCGCGACCTGGCGCTGGGTGCCGGTTGAAGGTGGTGCCGGCGCGGGTTCGCAGGTCAGGAGCGGCGCCGGAACGCTGACCGGCACCCGCTCAAGGCTGGTGATCAGGCGTGGCGGCGGTGGGGTTGCCGCCGCGCAAGCCGTCAAGAGCCCGGCGGAGAACAGGAGCGACAGGGCCGTCATCGCTTGCAGGCGCATCGGAAATCTCCCGGTTCAAGGCCTCGGCATGGCGCAGCCGCAGGCTGAGCGCACGGCTTTGCGCAGCGAGGGCGGCGACCGCCTTGGCACTATCGGCCCTGATCTGCGCTACCTGCGCGAGGTTGGCTTGATTGACCGCCTGTGCCTGGTCGAGCTGTTGCGCCTGGACGGCATTGGCGGCGGCCAACGCCTGCGCCCGGGCCAGCGCATGCCGGTAGGAGAGGCAGGCGGCCCCGATCATCGCCGCGATCACGGCGGCAAGAACGGCATAGAGGATCGGCTTGGCTCCGAGCAGGGCGCCGATCACGACGAACCCCCGAGGTTGGCGGTGGCCTCGCCTTGGGACGAGCCTGCCATCCCCGCCCCGTCGCGCCAGCGCTTGGCGCCGCCCAGCGCGCCCAGCACGGTGGCGATCCCCGTCGCATAGGCGAGCGGCGAGAAGAGTTGATGCGCCGCCAGCACGGCATAGAGGCCGAGCACGCAGTACCAGAGCAGTCCGATCGTGCCGAGAACGACAAGCTCGTCCACGGCAGCGGGGGAGGCCGCGAACAGCCCCTTCAGAACCCCACCCATCAGACGCCGCCGAAATGCAGCGCCGCCACCGTCAGCCCGACACCGAGCGCCAGCCCCAGGATGAAGCCGACGAGGATGGCGCGCGGACCTTCGAGCAACGCCTTCAGGCGCGCCGTCTCGGCACTGACATGGGCTTTGACATCCGTGGCGATCGCGCCGAGCGCCGTGTGAACCGCGGCGGCCTTGGCCTGGGCATCAAGCGAACCCTTGAGCGCATCGACGCGGGAGGAGAGATCGGCGAGCAGCGCCTGGATGTCCGCCGCCGGTACGACCGGTGCGGCCGGTACGGCCGGCACGGCCGGTGCGACCGGCGCGGAGGGAGCAGGGGCAGCGGCGGGGGCATCTGTCATGATCGGTCCTTGTTTTTATGCGGCCGCTCGTTTGAGCCAGCCGGCGAGGAAACGGGCAAGGTCGGGGTTGGCGGCGACGAGGGCGCGATAATGCTCGGCCGCCTGTTCGCGCAAGGCGGCGAGCAGCTCGCCCTGATCGCACCGCGTGGCCGCGGCGACGGTGAGCGGCCCGACCCGGCCATCGACTGCCACCGGCTCGCCGCAGTCGGTGCAGGTGCGCTGCAACAGCTCATGCGCCGGCACGGCGCCCATGTTCACGGCGAGATCGAACAGCTTGGCGCCGACGGCATCGGGCAAACGGCCATAGCCATAGCGATCCCACCAATCCTTCTCATAGATCGCGATCGCCTGCGCTTGGCTTAATGCGGCGATGTCGAGATCGGGATAGGCGCGCTTGGAAATGCCGTATTTGGTCTCGCCGCCCGGATCGGCGGGATCGGAAACATAGCCGCCCTCGTGCGCCAGCACGGTGCGGACGGCCGCGTTGAAAGCGGCATCGCTCATGATTGGCTCTCCGATAGTCTGTGGGTAAGGGCTGACGCGGCAGGCGCCGTCTCGATGCCGGCGAATTCGGGCAGGACCCGCGTTCATCGCAGCACGGTCAAGGCCGTGGCACCGCCGAGCAGAGCGCCGAAGATCGCCTCGCCGATCTCGGGGCCCTGTGTCAGGCCGGTGATTTTGAGCGGGATCCGATAGCCAGCTTCATAGGCGAGCGGGCAGAGCACGCCGGCCGCAATCAGCGGCCAGGGCGCAAAGCCACAATCCCAGAAGACCAGCGCCGGCAACGCCACCCACATCAGCCCGCGCAGCAGCAGCCAGGCCGCATCCTCTCCCCACGACGTGCCGTCGTGCCCCAGGCCAAGTGCGCCGAACCAGCCCGGCAGGCAGGATGCGAACCAGGCCGAAGGCAGCAGCAGCAGCCACGAATTGCGGCTGAACCCCCAGCCCATCAACCCCATGCCGAGCGCGAAGAGGGCGCGGGCTTCGCTCGTGTCGGTCCCGAGCTTTCTGCCGCCAAGACCGCCGCGGATGCGAAAAAGGAGACCGCCGGCGAGAGCGGCCGCGAGAATCACGGGCGCGCTCATGCCCAGGCCGTGACGCAGAGTTCCCAATTGGCCCCGGTGATCTCCGCCGCCGTATAGGGAGAATTGCCGTTGAAAATGAAAATGCCGCCGACAATCACATAGATATTCGTATTGTCGGCAATGACTGCCGTGCCGTAGCCGGAGGAACCGTTCACGAAGATGCCGGGCGGAATTCTTACCCGCGCCCCGACGCTGTAGCCAAGCTCGGCGGTGACGCATTGTAGTACGAGATTGATCAGTGTCGGCTCGACACTCAGCCCATGCGCGAGGACGATTCTGCTGCCGCCCGCCGCCGGAAAAGGCGTGGCGGAAAAGGATTGCGTGAAGGGAAGGCTTACGCCGTTCACGGCCACCCCTTGCGCATTGATCGTACCGGTGCCGAGATTGCCGCCCGTAGGCGATCCGACCACGACGCCGCCGGTACCGAAAGTCTGTTCCGCACTCCAGGTATTGGCGCCCGAGAGTTCGGGCACCACAGTACCCGCGGTGCCGATGGGTGCGAAAGCGGCCGAGCCCAGACCGAGGCTTGAGAGGCAGCGTTCGTCGGTGATCAGGCTGTTGGTGATGGCGGTCGTGGTGGTTTGCAGCAGAACCTGGGCGCAGGGCTCGAAGCCTGCGGGAATGGCGGGCGGGGCCGGGCTCGCCGCCGGCGTCCCGGTCACGACCGACACCGTGCCGGTCGCTTGGGCGAGCACGACCCGATCGATGCGCGGATTGCCGGTCGGCGCGGTGAAGCTTGCACTCGTCTGCGCGACCACCGCCGTGACGCCCGCGCCGCTGAACAGGTCCCCGGCATTGACCAGAACACTCATATCGGGGGTTGCCTGGGCCTGGGCCGCGAATGCCGCGCCGACTTGTTGCAGCACGGCGAAATTGGCGTCGATCTGCAAGGGATAGGCGGTGCCGGTCTGGGTGTTGTAGTTGGTGGGTGTGAACGACGCGATGGTCATGACCTAGCTTCCTGTTGCCTGCCAGTTGATGGTGCCGCCGACGTCGCTGCCAGCCGCATTGAAGACATGGGCGGTGAAGCCGGTGGTGGTGGTTTCATCGACGGTGGCGATGAGAACGGCGGAGCCCAACGCCGTCGCCTGCACCAGCGGCAGCGTGTGATAGGGGGTGGCGAAGGTAATCGGCGTGCCGCCCGGAGCGATGGTGACGCTGGCGCCGTTTTCCACCGTGGGCGCCCGGTCGATGGTGGGGGTGAAAGCCTGCACGAAGGCGCAGCCGGCGGCGGGCGTCATCACCAGCCGGGCGCGGAGATAGCGCAAATCGGCCGAGGCCACCGTCCAGTTCTGGAACGTGCCGGGGTCGCTTTCACCCGTCGTCCAGAAATCAATGGCAAGCTGGTCGGAGGGAATGCCGGCGGCGCCGCGACCAGAGTCGCCGCCGTCGCCGCCCACACCCGCATCGTATCGTCGAAGCCGGTATCGATCACGGGCGCGTCATAGGTCGCGCTCGCCACCGGATAGGGCACGAAGGTCTCGAACAGTTCGGCGTTGGTCATCTGGTTCGCCGCCATGGTCGAGTCCGGCACCAGCATCCCGGTCCAGTGCTTGACGAAGCCGGTCAGCGTGCCGAGCCAATCGGGCGCCTGCGGCATCGAGGCGACCACCGGATTCTCGTTCACCACCACGAGGTCCTGCATCGCCATGGCGGCCGAGAGCTGGCCGGCCATGTCCTGGGCGCGGATGGCAAAGACCCAGGTGCCGGGAGGCACCGCGGCGTTGGTCATCTCGGTACCGCTCGCGGCGGTGGTGAGCGGCGTAATCGCCGACCAGTCGGTCGTCCCCTGCGGCGCATAGCCGATGTCGTAGCCTTTGAGGAAATAGTCGGGGACGGGCAGCCAGGAGAAGACGACGACGCTGCCGTTCTGCTGCACCCCGAAACCTTCGACGGCGGCGGGCGGCACCGGCCCCTGGATCTGATAGGAATAGGCCGGCACATCGGCGATATCCTGAAGCGCGCCGCCATAGAGATTGAAGCTCACGAGCTTGACCGAGATGGTCTGGCCGATCTGGCTGATGGCATAGGGATATTTGAAGATACTGTCGTCGAGCCGGACGAAGGGCGTTCCGGCGGCATGCGCGGCGATGGCGCTGTCATAGGCGCCGCGGCGCAGGTAGGAGAGCGCGTATTTGCCGCTGGCGCCAAGGGTCGCGGTCTCATAGGAGATCAGCTCGCCGCCGAGCCAGCATAGCGTGTGATAGGCGTCGGCATCGGCCTGCGTGCCGGAAAGCAGGGTGCCGGTGGTCTGACCGCCGGTGGTGAGATCGACCCCCAATGTATCGGCGGTATCGGGATCGGCGGAAACCGGCAGCGCGCTGGTGGTGGCGCCGAGGCGGCAGCCTCCCTTCATCGTGCCGGCGAATTTGTAGGTGGCGCCGTCGGAACTGACCCAGACATCGCAGCCGCCCCAATTGCTGCCGCCGGCGGTGGCGAGCCAAACCTCGGTGCCGCTTTCCGCGATCTCGGGCGAGGCATCGAAGATCACCGGCGAGAGCGCGTTCCCAGGATTGCTGTTGTAATTGACGCTGTAGCCGGCGCTGGTGTTGAAGGAATAGGCGGCGGCGGTGCCGGTGCCGGCGAGATATTCCTCGGCGACGAAAGAGAGCGTGCTGTCCGTCTGCTCGGTGATCTCGGTGATGCGCACCCATTGCTGGTTCAACCCGAGGGCGGCGTCGGTAAGGGTCACGATATCCATCGGATCGAGCACGATGTAGCGCTGATCGAGCGTGAACTGATAGATATTCCGCACCGCCTGGCGCTGCAAAACGAGCTGGGCCGAAAGCCTGGCGATGGCGGCGTCGGCCAGGAGATGCGCCTGGGCAGCCGAGGCGGTGCGCAGGCCGTAGAGATTGATCGCCGCCTGATCCTTGGCCTCGACCACTTCCGGGTTATAGGCGTTGGCGCGGTTGAGGAATTCGAGCTGAACCGCGTTGATCTGATCGGCCGGGCGCGTGCGCGTGAGCAGAACGGGATCGTCGTTGCTGCTTGCGGTCGCGCCGGTGGTGTTGGTATTGGGCAGGAAATCGTCGTCCGTCAGATCGAACAGCGGGCTTGCCGGCGGCGTATAGCTCATGCGGCCCGACAAGGCCTGATCGCCATAGGGAACGAGCGTCAGGAGACCGCTCGACCAGACGAAGGCGGCATTGGTATAGGTGGCGATGTCGCTCAAGAGGCTCGATGCCGTAGCCGTATCGGTATAGGCCGGAGAGATGAACAGCCCGGCGGCCAGCGCATAGGCCTGATAGGTCGATAGGCTGCCGATGCGCGCGGCCGGAAAGCCGGCGCCGTAGGTCGGGTTGGAGAGCAGATCGGCCACGACCAGGCTCGGATCGGCATCGGGGCTGTCCGTCGCGCTCTGGCAATATTTCCCGCCGACCTCGAAATTGAGATTGGGCATCTGCGGGCTGGAGCCGAGCTGGAAGGACGCCGTGCACATGTAGGCGAGCGCGCTATAGCCCAGCGCCTGGTTCGGCGGCTGCTGATTGCCGGCGGTATAGGAAATCGTCACCTGTTCGCCGGCATCCCCCGCATTGAACGTATAGATGCCAGCACTCGAAACATTGTACTGGCCGATCGTGGGTGGCGTGGTCACGGCGATGAAGACTACCCCCGAGGCCGCATCGACGACGCCGTAATCGGTCTCGAAGGGATCGGTGTAGCTCACCAGCACCTCGTAGGGCGCGGCCCTGGGGATGTCATGCACCTCGGCGATGGCGGCGTGAGAGGCGTCGAGATAGGACCAGGGCGCCTGGCCGATATCGCCCTCGAAACCGTAGAGGCCGAGATTTCCCGTCGAGGTCAGCGTCTTCGAGGCCCAGATATTGCCGATCTGGGTGACCGGCCCTTCGCACAGGCCGAACATCACCGCGGCGGTGTAGGTATAGCTGGCGCTGCCGGCCGCGCCCTTGCCGCCGCCGCCGCCGACCGCGCCGCCCTTGCCGGCACCGGCACCGGCACCGCCCGAATAGGCTGTTGCATTAAAATCGCCATACCAGAGCAGATTGGGTGCGATCTTGGTGGTGCCATAGACGATCGGGATCGCCTTGCCATAGACGGAGGTTTGCACCTTCATGCCGGCGGCGGCCGAGGCCTGCTTGGCCTGCGCACTTCCGCTACGCCCCAGGATGCCGGCCATCAGCGCTGCCTCCAGAAAGAGAAGAACCGCATCGGGCGGCTGGCACCGTCCTTCAGGCGGAAGATGCCGTTGCGCGCAATATCGTCTTCGAGCACGCCGACGCCGATGAAACTGTGGATGACCCGCGGCCAGAGGGTGACGATGCCGCCGTGGCTGAAGGCGCGGCCGAACTTCCACAGCACGAAGTCGCCGGGCCCGGGCGGCGGATCGATCTCGTGCGCATGGCGGGTGACGATGGCAAGATAGCGCTCCTCGTCATGATGAAGATGCCATTGCGTCGGGTAATTGCCGAAATCCTCCGGCGTCATCAGGCCAAGGCCGCTATAGACGGCGAGCGGCAGCATGGCGCAATCGACCCCCGCCCCGCGCACCCGCGCGTGGTGGTGATAGGGCGTGCCGATCCAACGCCGCGCCGCCGCCACAACCGCGGCGCGCTGCCTGACCTCGTTCTCCTCCATGCCTACACCGCCGTCTCGGGCACGGGGATGAAGGGGAAGCCGCGGAAGTGGGCGAGATTGTCGAATTTCGGACAGCCTTGCGGTCCGGTGGTCTTGTCGCAGCCGGGATAGACGGTGAAAGCATCTCCCGTCGCCGGTGGATTGGGGAACGGCGCGATCAGGGCGAGCGAGCCGGGGGAGCCGGCCGTCCAGGTCTTGACCGTGCGGGCGAGGCCGTCGTTGATGCCGGAGATAAAGGTGACGACCCCCTGATCGAAATAGTCGCTGGCCTGGGTGAGCGCGCTCAGGATGATCGAGGTGCTGGAGCCAGCGGCGGTGCTGCCGCTCACCGTGAGGGCGGCGAGATTGACGGTGCAGGTATAGTCGCCGAGCGTATTGATGCAGGACGGCTGATAGAGATTGCGCGGCAGGTTCTGGTTCAGCAGTTCGAGATGGCTGTTGACCGAGAAGGTGGCGAGGCTGCGCCCGGCATCGATTTCGGCGACGCGACCAACGAACAGGATCACCGTGCCGGCGGCGGTATTGCCGTAACTCGGCATGAAGGCGCGTTCGAGCTGAAGCTCGGCGCCATCGAACAGGCCCGAACGCACCGCCGAGAGAAAGGACATGCCCAGCACGGAGGCTGCGCCCGGCATCACGTCGAAGACCAGCGTATCGACCTCGACGCCAACCTTCCAATGGCAGGTGCACTTGTTCTTCTGATCGTCGAAATAGGGACCGGTCTGGCCGCCGGCGGTGAAGAGGTTGCCGCCCGAGACGATATCGCTGTCGCCGCCGCAATAGCGCAGCAGAGCGCCGCCGGCGAGCGTGAACGTATAGAGGTCGGCGGCGAAGAACTGCCGCGTCGTCAGAAGCGCCGCGAGCGCGGTGGATACGGGTTTCATGATTATTTGACGCTGCGGAAGGTGATTTTCTTCAGGGCATAGAGCGCGGCCATGAACTTCTCGAAGCTCAGATTGTCGACGCCGAAACGGCAGGGGAAGTAATAGGAGAAGTCCGCGGTGATGCTGACGCCCGAGGCCGGCGCGGTGAGGAAATTGAGGCTGCCGACCGCCTCCGTGCTGGCGCCGCCGCCGATGAGGAAGGTGCCGCCCCAGCCGGTCATGTTCCAGGCGGTTTCGGGCGTCTGCGCCACGCCGTTGAGATAGACGTTGGCGCCCACGTTCGGCGCCAGGATCGGTTCGATGAAATTGCCGAAGCTGCGCACGAGCTGAAAGACGCTGGTGGTGCCGTCGCCGATCGCGATGGCCTGGCCGGCGACGGCATTGTCGTCGGCATCCTCATAGAGAAACGTGTCGAACTGGCCCTGGCGCGCATTGAAAAAGCCGGCGAGCTGCGCGAATTCCGCGTAGACGGCGCCGCCGATAGCCCCCTGGCGTAGCACGTCGTAGGTCAGGCCCCATTCCCAGCGCGGATAGGACCAGTCGGCGAGCCTGGTCTCCTTGCCGCTGATCGATTGCTGCACGCGGGTCTGCCACAGCGGCTCGCGCGTGACCGACCAGCCCTGACCGATAAGGGCGGGAAAGACGGCGCTCGACATGGCTCAATTCACCCCGGCGAGTGCGGCATTGGCATTGCGGAACTGGCGCGCGAGCGTGCTGGCGATGGCGCCCGAGTTGCGCATGATGAACTGCGCCCCCGTCTGGGTGTCGATCGCCTGCACCAGCGGCCCATGGATATGGATATCGCCGCCAGCATTCGCGCCCGCGTTCTGCGTCATGGCGCGCACCGAATTGGCGAGGTTCGCCGGCAGCACCATCTCCTGCGCATGAAGCTGGGTCAGCGGATTGACGCCGGCCGGAATGTCGTAGCCGCCGGCGGCCGAGGAAACGGTGCCGCCAACCCCCAGAACCGTTGCCTGCGCCACCATGGCGGGCGCCGCCGCCGCCGGCCCCATCGTCGGTGAGAGAAAGGCGAAGACGCCGGCGAAGGTCTGGGCGGCGTCGCTCGCGATGGTCTTCAGCGCATCCGCCGCCATGCCTAAGAGCGAGGTCGCGCTCCCCGACTGTTCCGCGGCCGTTCGGGCCGCCACGCCGGCCTCCGTCGCCGTGGTCTTCGCCAGTTCGGTGGCGAGATGCTTGGCGAGCACTTTCTCCTCGGTATCGATCCAGGACAGAAGAACCGACTGTGCCGCGCGCGCCATCGACTGCCGCAAGGTCTGGGTGCCCTGGATGACGCCGCGGATCGAGATGTCGAAGGCCTGGTTGAGCGGTTGAAGCGCGTCCTGCCAGCTCTTGAGATTGGCCTGCGCCGCCTGCTGGTCAAGCTTCGTCTGTTGGAGACTATACCGTTCTTTGAGGATGCTTTGCTGATCAAGGACACGCTTGTAGGCCATCGTTCCGGTCTGGAGGGCGGCCAATTCCGTGGTCAAGCTCGTATTCTCGAGCTGATTTTCCTTCGCCGTCGCGTCACGCAGAATCTGTATTTTCTTCTCCGCGCTGATCTCGCCGGCCGCAACCTCCTGGTCGAGTTCGGCTTCCTGCGCCTGAAGCTTCATCCTGCCGATCTGAATGCTGGTTTCCGCCGTCATCTGGGCCACCTTGGCCTTCTGCGCACTGGCTGCCTTGGCGTCGGCAATCCCCTGCTCATCGGCGGCCTTGCTGGCGGCGACCGCACGGCGTGTGGCTTCGATCTGCTGTAGCGATCCCTCACCCCAGATTTGGGTGGTAAAGGCGACCTCCGCCTTCGCATCTTGAACGCGTTCCTGGCTGCCCATCTTCGCGGCATCGGTGACCGTCTGAAGCGCCTTCAGTTGCGCCTCGTTGCCTTTGCTGCTGCTCATACTGCTGGCGGTGCTTTGCACCATCGCGGCGGCGCGCTTGAGGGCGGCTTCAAGCTGCTCCGTTTCGGCGCTGAAATGTACTTCGACCGTGCGATCATCGGCCATTCTTCACTCCCGTATCTGGGGTTCGGGTTATCGCGCAGCCACGGCCGCGACGAAATCATCGAAGGTCGCCATCCGGCGCTTCTCCGATCCGGGCTTGATGCCGAGATAGGCGGCGATCATGAGATGGACCGGCGGATGGTCGGCCCAATAGCGGTTGAGGGCGGCAAGGCGGGGCAGCGTCAGGGCATCCACTTCGTCCCAGGTCCAGCCGGTCGCGGCGATGACATGGGCATAGAGCGGATCCCAGTCTATGGCGTCCAGTCGCTCCCCGCCGGGGCTTCCCCCGCCGGCACCAGCCCGCTCAGGGTGACGATGGCATTGACCGCGCCGGTAATCTCCGATGGCGCCGTCTCGCAATCGAGCACGGCGTCGAGCGTCATCTCGGGATGATCGCGGCCAAGGGCGGCGGCGATGATGACGGCGCAGGCCTGCATGCTCTCCGCGGTGCCGAAGCCGGAAGCGGCGATGTTCAGCGCTGGCAGGATGTCGCGGATCTGGCGCAAGGTGAGGGGGCGGACTCGAAACACCCGGCCGCCATAGGGAATACTCGCCTGCTCGGCCATGCCCTACTCCACCGTCGAAATGTCGAAGAAGGTCCCGGCCTCGTTGGCATAGGCCGAGAAATCGAACTCGGGGATCATGAAATCCTCGTTCTTGAAGGCGAGCGAGAGCTTGGTCGAGACGCATTGCGGCAGCACCATGGTCGCCTGCTTGCCCTGGTAGGTGCCGTAGAGGCTGACCTGGAAGGCGGGCGCCGCGCCCATGAGCTGGTTGGCGGCGACGATGCGGTTTCCCGTCGATGCGATCGTGTAGGTGTAGGAGATCTGCACGCTGATCCCCGACGCCTCGTCGGCCGAGGAGAAGGTATAGACGCCGGCGGCGAGGCTGTACTGGCCGGCCGCAGGCGCGCTGGCGACGGCGACCATCGGAATGCCGGTTGCGGCATTGATCACGCCGAGATCGGCCACGAAGGTCATGGAATTGGCCACCGTGATGCTATAGGGCGATGCCGGAATAGCGGTCGGGCCCTCGTTGAGCGCCGTCGCCTGCTGACCGGGGCTGAGCGTCTGGCCGAAGAAGATGTCGTTGAAGGCGCGGCCGCGGATGGTGGCGGCCTTGGTCTTGCCGGTGATCTTCATCGCGCCGCGGGCCACCGCGATCGGGGCCTGGTATTGACCCATCAGCTCCTTGGTGGAGAAGCTGAAATCGATCTGCACATCCTGGATGACGCCGAACTGCACGGGGGTCGGATTGGCGATGTCGGTGCGGGTGCCGAACAGCGAGCCGGAACCGTACATGAGCTGCATGGTCAAGTCTCCTTATGAGCCGGCGGTCCGTCAGCGGCTGCCCGGCGGGTGGATGGATGCGGATCAGGGTACGAGGATCTGGACCGGCACGATGGCGATGGCCTGGGCGCCGAGCACGCCTTCGTCGGTCACGATGCCGGATTTGTCGATCCAGCAGTGGGACACCAGGCCGGAGAGCGTCTGAACCTCCTGCCCGGACGGCGGCGCGATCGCCTGGTCGATGGCATCGATCAGCGGATTGAGCGCGCTGGCTGGCACGGCATTGGGATCGGCGCCGGCATTGACATAGAGAACGAGGTCGCATTCGAGCGTCCAGGCGGCCGGCAGGCCGCGCTTCTGCGCCGGCGTTTCCTTCTTCTGGATCTGGAACAGCGCCGGCTGCGGCGCCGGCGACACCCGGTCCCAATGCTGTAGCCGCCGGCTGGCGGTGACGATGCCGGGAAGCCCCGAGATCAGATCGAAC
>CALCYJ010000327.1 GCA_937905845.1 uncultured Rhodospirillales bacterium | reverse complement strand
TGATCGGGGCTCTGATGCGGTCATGCCCCTATATCGCGTCCGGATTGCGCCGCGCGGGATTTTCGGGGGGATGGCTTTGACCCTTCTTTTAAACCACAAGGCCGCCGCCTGATGCCGATCGATCCGGACGCACAGCAATCATTCCGCAGCCTCCGCCGCGACCTGATGGCCTATGTGCGGCCGGCGGAATGGCGGAACCCCGATCCGGCGGAACCCTATGATCTTCTCGTCATCGGCGCCGGTCCGGCCGGGTTGGCCGCGGCGGAGCTTGCGATCGAGCAGGGCGCGAAAGTGGCGCTGATCGAACGCCACCTGCTCGGCGGCGTATCGCTGTTGACCGGGTCCGTACCGTCCAAATCGATCATCCGCACCTCGCGCCTTTACGCAGATATGCGCGATGCCGAAGCCTTCGGCGCGATCGTTCCCGGCGGCATCCAGGAGAATTTCGCGGCCGCGGCGGAACGGATGCAGCGTCTGCGGATGCGGATCGGCGGGTATCACTCGGCCGACCGGCTGAAACTTGCCGGGATCGATCTCTATTTCGGGGCGGCGCGGTTCAGCGGACGGAATGCCGTCATCCTGGACAAGACCGCCATACGCTTCAAGAAGGCGCTGATCGCCAGCGGCGCGCGGCCGATGGACATGGTCATTCCGGGTCTGGAGCAGAGAGATTATTTTACCAGCGAACAGATATTCGACCTGACGACATGCCCCCGGCGTCTTCTGGTGATCGGCGGCGGACCGCTCGGGTGCGAATTGGCGCAGGCCTTCTGCCGGCTGGGATCGCATGTCGTCATCGTGCAGAACGAACCGAAATTCCTGCCCAAGGAAGAACGCGACGCCGCCCAGATTCTATCCGAATCGCTCGCGCGCGACGGCGTCGAGATCCATTTGAACACCCGGGTGATAGCCGTCAGAACGGCGGCGACGGGCGAGAGGCTCGTCGATATCGTCAGCGACGACAACCAGGGCACGATCACCACCGATCACATCCTGACCAGCGTGGGCCGAACGCCGAACGTCGAAGACCTGAACCTGGAAAAGGCGGAGATCGCCTACGATACCGAACAGGGCATTCGGGTGGATGATTTCCTGCGGACGACCAACCGGCGGATCTATGCCGCCGGGGATGTCTGTCTTGCGCATCGATTTACCCATGCCGCGGAAGCCTCGGCGCGGCTTGCGGTTGCGAACGCCCTCTTCCGGGGCCGGAAACGATGGAGCGCGCTCACCATTCCCTGGTGCACCTATACCGACCCCGAGATCGCCCATGTCGGCCTCTATGTGAGCGAGGCGAGAGAGCGGTCCATTCCGACGAAAACCATCACCATGCTGATGCACGATACCGACCGCGCCATGATCGACGGCGAGGAAAGCGGCTTCGTCAAGATCCATGTCAAGGATGGCACCGACGAGATATTGGGGGCGACGATCGTGGCCTCCCACGCCGGCGAGATGATCAACGAGATCACGCTGGCGATCGATGCCGGCATCGGCCTGTCGGTGCTGGCGCGGATCATCCATGCCTACCCGACCCAGGCCAACGCGATCAAGATGGCGGCCGACGTCTTTGCCAAGTCGCAAAGGAAGCCTCCCCCGTCCCACGGCATTGCCAGGCCGCCATGGCCGGCCGATTGAAGGGAGACCCACCATGACCCTGACCAGTCCCGCTGCGCCCACCCGATCCACGCCGAGGAACCTGGCTGGCCAAAAAGCCCTGGTGACGGGCGCCAATTCCGGCATCGGCCGGGCGGTCGCGATCGCGCTCGGGCAGGCCGGCGCCGACGTCGTGGTCAATTACGTCGCCGAGGACGAAGCCGCGGCCCAGGTCGTCGCGGAAATCCAAAGTCATGGCGTGGCGGCTTACGGCCATAAGGCCGACGTGTCGCGCGAAGACGAGGTTCGGGCGATGTTCGCCGGAATGATCGCGCAATTCGGCACGATCGATATTCTCGTCGCCAATGCCGGATTGCAGCGCGACGCCGCCTTCCAGCAGATGACGCTCGAGCAATGGAACACGGTCATCGGCATCAATCTGACCGGCCAATTCCTGTGCGCCCGCGAAGCGCTGCGCGAGTTCCTGCGCCGCGGTGTCGTCGCAGCCGTCTCGTGCGCCGCCGGAAAGATCCTCTGCATGAGTTCCGTGCATCAGGAGATCCCCTGGGCCGGGCATGCGAATTACGCCACTTCCAAAGGCGGCATCATGATGATGATGCGCAGCCTGGCCCAGGAGGTCGCGCCCCATCATGTTCGTGTCAACGGCA
This sequence comes from uncultured Rhodospirillales bacterium, assembly GCA_937905845.1. Taxonomy (GTDB): domain Bacteria; phylum Pseudomonadota; class Alphaproteobacteria; order Ferrovibrionales; family Ferrovibrionaceae; genus CALCYJ01. The sequence continues at coordinate 1,325 of CALCYJ010000327.1, read as the reverse complement.
TCGCGCCGGGGGCCATCCGAACCCCGATCAACACCGACGCCTGGAAAACCGCGGAAGCCTATGCCGGCCTGATGAAGCTTGTGCCCTACCGGCGTATCGGCGAGCCCGAAGATATCGCGCGCGCCGCGGTCTGGCTTGCCTCCGATGAATCCGATTATGTCGTCGGCACGACCCTCTTCGTCGATGGCGGCATGACGCTCTATCCGGGCTTCGCGACCGGCGGCTGATAGCGGAAGAAGCGGTTGCTGAAGCCCCCTGCCCCGGAATTGTCCCGTGGCCGGTCTCGCGGGGGGGGGATTGGTGGCCGGCCACGGGACGGATCGCAGCCACTTCCGGGGGGATAAGGCCGCGATTAGCCTGAATACCCGGGACGAGAGACCCTGGCATAAGAGCCAGAACCTCAGGTCGAGGGACGAAATGCCCCAGGGGAAGGGCATGCCCAGAAGGGCCTCGGACACCGGCAGCACCGGTGGAATTGATGACGTTTCATCCTACGAGGCGGGAGATCGCCGGAACAGGATCGGAAAATACTTAGACCCGCGCCCGCCGCGGCCGGCCGCCGCGCGACGGCCAAGCGGCCAGGCGCGACCGGCATGACGGCCGGGATAGGCTCAAGCAAACGACAAGCCATACCGGACGAAAGCAGGATGCCGGGAAGTTCCTCCCGGCGGGGCTTGAGTAGTTTCCGAATCTACCTCTGCAGGATCGCAACCGATATTGTCAAATCGGCAGGGCGCCAAGTTCGAAAAGCGAAATCGCCCCTAGGCTTTCTCCGGATCGTGTCCGACCCGACGTGCGTGATGCAAAAGATCGACGCCCGGCGCCACACGTCGCGAAAGAGGATCACATGGAAACAGCCGACTCAATCATTGCCGTCTTTGCGGATCATCCGACAGCGGAAGAAGCCGTGAAAGCCGACAGCTTTCTGGTGATGGCGCACGGCACGGCGGAGGAAATGGGTCGCGCCAAAGCGATTCTCGATAAGCTCAACCCCGCACGCCTTGATGTTCACACCGGCACGAAAGCGATGGAGCCGACGGATCGTCTCGCCCCTGCGGGTATATGAAGGACATTGCCAGGATAACCTCGCGTCGGACCGAAGCACGACGGGAAGGTGATCGCCCGAGCGATCTTCGCGGCCTTGGTCGCCAAGGGGGCCAGCTTATTCTCCGCGTATCGCCGACATCTTATGGACAATTGTCGCCCCGCACCGGATCGGCCGGGCCGGGGCAGTGGCCTTGCCAGCCCTTGATCTGATTGAACGAGCAAAGCGACAACGAGAGGACCTATCCATGAGCAGAATAATCAAAACACTGTGCATGTTC
>CALCYJ010000326.1 GCA_937905845.1 uncultured Rhodospirillales bacterium | reverse complement strand
TGCGCCGCGGTGGTGACGCATAACGCCGATCTCGGCATCGCGCTTGATGGCGACGCCGACCGGGTGATCCTGGCCGACGAGAAGGGCCGGCTGATCGACGGCGATCAGATCATGGCCCTGATCGCCGGCGACTGGGCAAGGCGGGGATTGCTGCGCGGCGGCGCCGTCGCCGCCACGATCATGTCCAACCTCGGGCTTGAACGCCACCTGGCAGGGCAGGGGATCGGCCTGGAACGCACCCAGGTCGGCGACCGCTATGTCGTCGAACATATGCGCAAGGCCGGCCTCAATCTCGGCGGCGAGCAATCGGGTCATATCATCCTTGGCGATTTCTCCACCACCGGCGATGGGCTGATCGCCGCCCTACAGGTGCTGGCCGTCGTGGCCGAGCAGGGCTGCCCGGCAAGCGCGGTCTGCCGGCCGTTCGATCCCTTGCCGCAGGTCCTGAAGAACGTGCGTTCCTCGCGCGCGATCCTGGAACAGGAAGGGGTGCGCCGGGCGATCGGCGACAACGAGCGCCGGCTCGGCAGCCGCGGCCGGCTCCTGATCCGCCCGTCCGGCACCGAGCCTCTGATCCGCGTCATGGCGGAAGGCGAGGACGAGCGTCTCATCACGGCAGTCGTCGACGATATCGTCGACGTACTGACCCACGCCGCCGCCTGACCGCCGATCATGGAGATGCGGGGCCGGGTACTCGTCGTCGCGGGATCCGATTCCGGCGGCGGCGCCGGCATTCAGGCTGACATCAAAACCATCACCGCGCTTGGCGCCTATGCCACGACGGCGGTGACGGCCTTGACCGCGCAGGACACGAGGGGCGTGCACGCGACGTTCGACGTGCCGCCCTATTTCCTCCGCCGCCAGATCGAGGTGGTGCTGCAGGATATCGGCGCCGATGCCATCAAGATCGGCATGCTCGCCCATACCGCCATGATCGAAACCCTGTGCGAGGTGCTGGAGCGGCTGGCGCCGGGGGTGCCGCTCGTCGTCGATCCCGTCATGGTGGCGAAGGGCGGCGCGATGCTGCTCGATTCTGCCGCGCACGCGGCCCTCAAACGCAGCCTCGTGCTCCGGGCCGCCGTGATCACGCCCAACATCCCCGAGGCGGTGGCGCTGACCGGCATGAGCATCGCCGGCACCGAGGATATGGTGCATGCCGCCTGCATGCTGCTGACGCTCGGCCCCCGCGCCGTGCTGCTCAAGGGCGGCCATCTCGAAAGCGAAACGGTGAGCGACGTGCTCGTCACCGATACGGCGGTCGAGGTCTTCGACGCGCCGCGCATCCACAGCCGCCATACGCACGGCACCGGCTGCACGCTCGCCTCCGCCATCGCCACCGGGCTCGCCCAGGGCCAGTCGCTTCACGCCGCCGTGCTGCGCGCGCGCGCCTATGTCCGCCGCGCCATGGAGGAAGCACCGGGCTTGGGCCAGGGTTGCGGCCCCCTGAACCACGCCCATACCGTGACGCCCTTCCGCTTCGAGGCCTGACGCCCGCCTTTCCCTTGCGGAAAAGCGGATCGGCTTTTCCGCCATAGGCAGGCCGCGGCACGGCGTCCGGCACCCGGCATCATCGCCAAAATTCCCTGCGACCAGGACGCGGGCGGACCCTCCGCACCCATAGGGATAAGGGTGTTTCGGCCTGAAGAAATGTCCTGTCGATCGGTTGGCAAATCCGCACCGGATGATCAGCGCGGGAATCTATAGATGAATATATATCACCACTAGATTAATAAAATTCATTTCAACCAATTAACTAAATTTTAAAAATCCTATGGCTTAAATCATCCTGCCTTTTAGCGATCAAATATCGGTATTGGAAGTTTTTGACCGAAGAAAATCGTATCAGGCAAGAATTTGTCCAATCATGTCTTGGACAAATAAAGTAAAACCACAGGAATTATTAAATCACCGCCCGCCTATTCCCGGCACTCCGGTAGCGAATTCCGCGGGCTACAGGCAGGAGAAATCACATGAAAAAGACGCTACAAGCCGCCCTGTTCAGTTTCGCCGTTCTGGCTCTGGCCCATCCGGCGGTAGCCACCGACGCGGCGCCGGTGCCAGACGATGCCAAGGCCCTCTGCCTCAAGGCCGCGGATTATATTTCGGCCCACGGGCTTGCGGCGGCGCGCACCGCCTTCGATCAGCAGGGCGAGTTCTACCACGGCCAGCTTTACGCCGGCGTCCTCGACTTCAAGGGCAATTGGCTGATCTACCCGCCGAAGCCTGCAGCCGAAGGCACCAACATCCTGGGCGTGCGCGATTCGGATGGTAACTACATCGCCAAGGAGATCGTGGCGGTCGCCGAGAACAAGGGCGAGGGATGGGTCAATTATCGCTTCCTCAATCCCGCCGCCCACCAGATCCAGCCCAAGGTGACCTACGTCAAGCGGGTGCCGGGAATGAATGTCCTGACCTATGTCGGCGTCTACAAATAGCGTAGCCGAACCGTACCGGGCCTGAAAATCGAGAAGGGGAGCTTGAAGGATGAGACGAATCATGACGGGGCTGCGGCGGATACCGATCGGGGTGCGTATTTTCCTCGGGCCGGTATTGGGGCTGGCCCTTGCCGCCGCTCTGCTCTTTCTGGCCGATCAACAGGCGGAGCACGCGCTGGCGGCGGTCGATCGCATCCATGTTCAGGCCGACCAGCAACGGGCGCAGATCGCCGAACTGGTGGCGACGGGTTATCACGTCCACAGCGACGTGTCCCGTCACCTCGCCCTGTCGGGTTCGGGCGTGCAGCAGGACAAGCTCGTTGCGCTCCGCACCAGCATCGCGAGCGGTCTGGGCGAAATGCGGGGGGTCGAGGGCCAGCTTGGCCGGCAGAATCTCACGACCGGCGAAAGCAAGCTGCTGGCGGCGAGCGCGACGGAACTTGAGACCTATGCCGAAGCCGTGAAGAAAATGGGCGATATGGCGGATGTCGACCGGCTGCTCGCCGTCCCCTTCATGAGCAGTGTCGATCAGCAATTCACCCGTCTTTCGACCGGGCTGCTCGCCTTGCAGACGGCGATCGCGAAGTCGGCCGCCGATGACGCCGCCCGCACCAGCGCAGAACTGGTCCAGGCGAGGCAGCGCTTCTGGAGCGCCGCCGCCCTGGTGATGCTGCTCATTCTCGCCATGGTCGTCATCGTGGCGTTGAGCCTGACGCGGCCGCTCGCCGCCCTTACCCGCACCATGCTGGCGCTGGCTGATGGCAAGCTCGATACCGCCGTGGCGGGAACCGAGGCGCGCGACGCGGTCGGCGCCATGGCGCGGGCGCTGCATGTCTTTCAGGAAAATGCCAGGCGGGTCGAGCAGCTCAAGCTGGAAAGCGACCGGTTGCAGGCCGAGGCCCTCGAGGCCAAGCGCCGCGAGGAGCAGGCGATCGAGGACGAGCGGCGACGCAAGCACGAGGAGGCCGAAAACGCTCGCATCGCGGCCGAGGCGGCGCGCGAGGAAGCGGCGGTGGCAAAGCGGGCCGAGGAGGAACGGCAGCGCGTGGCGGCGGAGCAGCAGCGCCACCAGGCGATGAACGAGGTGGCCGACGGGTTCGAGCGGACGGTGAGCCATGTCGTCGCGGCGGTCGCCACCGCTGCGGCGGAAATGCAGCGGCTCGCCACCGGCATGGTGCAATCGATCGAGACCACCAACGGCCGTTCGGCCGCGGTGGCGGCGGCCTCCGAACAGGCTTCGGTCAATGTGCAGACGGTGGCCTCCGCCGCCCGTCAGCTTGCCGCTTCGGTGGACGAGATCAGCCGGCAGGTGCAGACCTCCTCCACCGTCACCGCCCAGGCGGTGACCGAGGCCGCGGCCACCGATGCGACGATGGAAGGGCTGGCGGAGGCGGCGGAGCGTATCGGCCGCATCGTCGAGATGATCACCAGCATCGCCGGCCAGACCAATCTCCTGGCGCTCAATGCCACGATTGAGGCGGCGCGGGCGGGCGAGGCCGGCAAGGGTTTCGCCGTCGTCGCCTCGGAGGTCAAGAATCTTGCCGCCGAGACCGCCCGGGCCACGGCGGAAATCAATACCCAGGTCGGCGCCATTCAGCATTCCGCCAGCAGCGCCGTCGGTGCCATCCGCGCCATCCGCAGCACCATCGAGCAGGTCAACGGCATCGCCTATACGATCGCGGCGGCGGTGGAGGAGCAGGGGGCTGCAACGGGCGAGATCGCCCGCAACGTCGCCGAGGCCTCGGCCGGCACGCAACAGGTCTCGGCCAATATCATCGACGTCACCCAGGTCGCCGGGGAAACCGGCAGCGCGGCGCGGCAGGTGCTCGCGGCGGCGGGCGATCTGACGCGGCAGGCGGAGCAGTTGCAGAGCGAGGTGGCGGGCTTCATCGCCACGGTGCGGGCCGCCTAGTACCGGTTCCGGGCGAGGGGGTATCCGCTTTTCGGGCTCGGGCTCTGGTGTATGATGGATCCTGGCGCGGGGACTGCGGCCCGGCCGTCCCTCAAGCCAGGAGCCTTAGATGTCCTTTGCCCGCCTCCTCGGCCCGGCGCTGTTTCTGTCTCTGCTGGCTGCGGGCGTCGTGCCGGCGTCGGCGGCGCGCGATCCGGCGGATCTTGCCGGCTATCGCGCGCTCTACAGCCTGACGCTGGATCGACCCGATGTCGCGGGCTCCGCGGTGGGCGTCGCCGGGCGCCTCGCCATCGACTTCGCCGATGCCTGCACCGGCTATGCCCTGAGCCAGCGCCTCATGATGGCGGTCACCGACAGCGACGGCACCACCCGCGACAATGATTTCGTCATCAGCACCTGGGAATCGCACGACGGCCTGACCCTGCGCTTCAACCTGAACAACGACATCGACGGTCAGCCGGTCGAGCGTTATGCCGGGCTGGCGCGGTTGAAAAGCCATAAGCAGGGTGGCAAGGTCACCTTCACCGAGCCCGCCGGCGATACGATGGCCCTGCCGCCCGGCACCGTCTTTCCAACCGAGCAGATCCGCCGCCTGATCATCGCCGCCGAGAAAGGCGAGACCTTCCGCGCCGACACGGTATTCGATGGTTCCGGCGCCGACGGGAGATCGGACGAGCACACGTCTGAATTCAGTGACACTTGACGCTCGTATGCC
>CALCYJ010000325.1 GCA_937905845.1 uncultured Rhodospirillales bacterium | reverse complement strand
ACCGGCGGCGGGAAGACATCGCGGGTGTCCACTGCGCGGTGGGCGGAATCGGCGGTAACGTGAGATTGTCGGCGTCGGCGAGCTTCTCCTGGCTCATGCCCATGAGCGTCCGGCGCAGCCGCAGACGGCTGCCGATATGGACGTCGATAGGCCGGCTGCGTGGAAGCGGCGGCTTGGTTTCGACGGCTGACATGGTACCACCTCATGTAGGTTATAGGACGGATGGAGGGTGATGGAGCGTCGTCCTTGGCGACCACACTCTCCTGCCACCAGGCGGTTCTTCATTGAACCTGCTACCCAGGACCCGCGGGCTATAGCCGGCGCGCCGGGAACAACGTTGTAAATGCAATTACATGATACAACCAAGTCGAACAAGTTCCGTGACGCAATGAACTACGGGTAGAAATCCGCTTCTCTCATACCGCATTTCCAGCCAGGTTTTCATCGCTGCGGATCTCTCGATTTCGCTTGCTTGCGCAGCGAAACAAAATTTGCTCACCTTCGGTATAGGGATCTTCAATCTAACACAAATAATGCACCGATTCCAATAGTTGAATCACCCGTGCCATATGGTACGGCTACGATCATCGCCTCCTATCAGACGAAATAGATTTCAAAATGAATACCAGAAGGATTTTTGGAATATATGCCACCTCTAATGGGTAGCTATTTTTGGGGTGTATAAGTTATGTAATGAGAATGTCAAAAATTGCGTAAGAAATGTGCAAGAATTATTTTCGCACCAAGGAGTCTATCTTAGAGAAATATTATTATATAATTTAAATTACGCTCATAATAATGACTCTAAATCGCCATTAATATTTAATATATTTTTTATATTCAGGAAAGGTGATTCGTAAAAATTTATCTACCGGCGGTTATTCGACGGCACTTGATCTAAGTTTTTCCTATTTTGTTCACTCGTCATAGATAGCCCTCCTGGAGATGGCACCTGCCTGTCGGAGAGGTCGCTGCGTCGTTTGTATGCCGCTGTCTTGATGCCCCGGGCCCGGGGCGCCCGGGAGTGGTTCGGCCGGGGCGTGGTACACTTCTGGCGATACGAATGGGCGGAAGTGCTCTAGACTTTACCCGGTCTGTCTGTCCTTTTCGGAAAAGGCGCCGGCATTATTCTACAGAGTGGATTCCATGGGAGATCGGATCTGATGAGCATCGTACGCCGCCATGCCGGCCCGCGCATGGCGCAGGCCGTGGAACATGGCTCGACCATCTATCTGGCAGGGCAGGTGGCGGAGGATAAGCAGGCCGGCGTCGGCCGGCAGACCGAGCAGGTGCTGGCCGCGATCGACCGGTTGCTGGCGGAATGCGGGTCGAGCAAAGCCGCCATTCTCTCGACCACGGTCTATCTTGCCGATATCGCCGATTTCGCCGAGATGAACGCCGCCTGGGAACGCTGGGTCGATCGCGGCAATCCGCCGGCCCGCGCGACGGTGGAGGCGCGGCTGGTGGCGCCGGAATACCGGGTGGAGATCGCGGTGATCGCGGCCAAGAGCTGAATCTTCCCGGACGCCGGCAGGTTGGCCTGGAGGCGGCCCGCCGCCTGGCCGGTGTCAGCCGCGCTGGTCGCGCGGATGAATGGCGCTCACGGCCGCCTTGTTGAAGAGGATGATCTTGCCGCTGGCCGCATCGCGGAACGGGAAGAAGCTTTCGGGTCCGTTCAACAGGTCGATCACCCGTTGGCTCGTCAGCACGAAGACCTGACCGGCAAGATTGCGGCCGTCGGCCAGGGTGAGTTCGACATCGACTTTGAGCTTCGGAATGTGCCGGTTCTCGTGTGCCATTCCTCTGTCCTATCATGCCCTTGCGGGCGGCGGCAAGATGCGAGCCGCGGTTGTGTGTCCGCGAAGGCCATGAGGGGCGGCGGCGTCTTGGGTCCGGCAGTCCGGATTAGGGTATGAGCGGCATGGCCAGATGAGCGGCAAGAGGGACGAAGCACCGCCGCAAGGCGGGGTCGAGGGCGGCGGCATCCGTATTTCCGGCGTCCTGCGCCGCGTCGATCCGGCTGGCCCGGCGTTGCCGCTGGTTTTCGATTCGCCCCATTCCGGCAGCCTCTATCCCGCCGATTTCGGCGCCGCCGCGCCGCCACGCCTCCTGCGTCTGACGGAGGATTTCGCGGTCGACCGTCTGTTCGCCGCCGCCCCTGGCCTGGGCGCGACGCTGATTACGGCCGAATTTCCCCGCTGCTATATCGACCCCAACCGGCCGCTCTCCGATATCGATCCGCTGCTGCTGGCCGAGCCCTGGCCCGGGGCGCTGCCCGCTGCGGGCCGGAGCGCGGATGGGGTCGGCCTGCTGTGGCGGCTGATCGGGCCGGCGCAGCCGATTTATGCGCGCCAGCTTTCCCTGGCCGAAGTGCGCCGGCGGCTTGAGCGCTATTATCAACCCTATCACCGCGAACTGGCCGAGACGCTGGACCGGATGCACGAGGATTTCGGCGCCGTCTGGCACGTGAATTGCCATTCCATGCCCTCGCAGGGCCCGCAGGGTTCGCAGGGCTCGCAGCCCTCGCTGGGCCCGGGGCCCTCGCAGGGTTCGCAGCCCTCGCAGGGTTCGCAGCCCTCGCAGGGCTCGCAGCCCCGGGGGATGGCGGCGGGCCTGCCGGATTTCGTGATCGGCGATCGCGACGGAACCAGTGCGACGCCGCTGTTTCGCGATCTGGTGGTGGAGACGCTTCGCGGCATGGGCTACCGCGTGGCGGTCAATGCGCCCTATAAGGGCGACGAGCTGATCCGGCGCCATGGCGATCCCGGCCGGGGCCGCCAGTCGCTTCAGATCGAGATCAACCGCGGGCTTTACATGGACGAGACGCGGATCGAGCCCAACGCCGGCTTCGCGCCGCTGAAACGCGCGATCGACCGTCTGATCGCCGCCGTCGCCGCGCATGTGCAGGCGCAATTGTAGGTGAAGTTGCGGTCGCAGGCGCCGTCGCCGTCGCAGCCTACAGGATGAATTGTTCGGCCAGGATCCGCTCGGCGAGATTATGCTCGGAATCGAACATTAATCCGAGGCCGACATCGCGTGCCTCCTCGACCACGACATCGATGACGTCGCGCACCTCGGTAAGATCGGCGACGGCGCTGACCGGGCGTTTGTAGGCATCGAGGATCTCGAAACGCACCTTCACGTCGCGTGGGAGGAGGGCGCCGCGCCAGCGCCGCGGTCGGAAGGCGCTGATGGGGGTCAGGGCCAGAACCCCGGCGCTCAAGGGCAGGATCGGCCCGTGCGCCGAGAGGTTGTAGGCGGTGCTGCCGGCCGGCGTCGCCACCAGAACCCCGTCGCAGCTCAGCTCCTCGATCCTGACCCGCCCGTCGACCGAGATGCGGATGCGGGCGGTCTGGCGGGTCTGGCGCAGGAGGCTCACCTCGTTGATGGCGAGCGCCTCCTGCTCGCTGCCCGATTCGCCCAGCGCCCGCATGCGCAGCGGATGCACGGTGGCGATCTCGGCCCGCGCCAGGCGCTCGGGCAGGCCATCGGCGGCATAGGGGTTCATGAGAAAGCCGACGGTGCCCTGATTCATGCCATAAATCGGGATGCCGCGGTGCATGGAGCGGTGCAGCATGCGCAGCATGAACCCGTCGCCGCCCAGCGCCACGATCGCCTGCGCCTCCGAAACCGGGACCGGCTGGTAGCGTTCGCTCAGCTCCCGGAGCGCTGCCTGGGCCGGCGCGCTGGTGTCGGCGGCAAAGGCGATACGATCATACATGAGGGGAATAGGACTCCGCAAAAACCGCACCCTCCGAGGCGGCGGGTTGACGCCGGCCGAGTATAGGGCATCTCGGGGTCGGATTGAATCGCAAAAAAATGTCTTAACTTATTGTTTTCACGCATGTTCTTATCGGAAGAACGCGCGGGCTTTCCCCCCGGCGTGCTCTGGCCGGGTGCGGGATTGAGAGCCGGGGGTTTGCCGGGCCTGGTCAGCCGCCGGTGACGCTCATATGGCGGCTGACCGCCGGACGCCGCTGCTGGCGGTCGATGATGAAATCATGACCCTTGGGCTTGCGGGCGATGGCCTCGTCGATGGCCAGGTTGAGGGCGGCGGCATCGCCGCTGCGCAACGGCGTCCGCAGATCGGCGGCATCGTTCTGGCCCAGGCACATATAGAGCGTGCCGGTGCAGGTCAGGCGGACGCGGTTGCAGCTTTCGCAGAAATTATGGGTCAGCGGCGTGATGAAGCCGAGCTTGCGTCCGGTCTGCGCGATCTGCACATAGCGGGCGGGGCCGCCGGTATGATAATCGCTGTCGTTCAGCGTCCAGCGCTCTTCGAGCCGCCGGC
>CALCYJ010000324.1 GCA_937905845.1 uncultured Rhodospirillales bacterium | reverse complement strand
GCTGCCGTCGGGCGCGGTCGGGATGCGGCCGAAGCCGGTGAAGCCGGCCTCGCTCGTCCGCCGCCGGCGGTCTTCGGGGTGACCATAATTTCCGGCCCCGTCGGCCTGCCAGATTTCGAGAACGCCGTCGGGGACCGGCTGGCCGTTGCCGTCGAGCAGGCGGCCGGTCAGCGCGATGCGCTTGCCCTCGACACCATCGCCTTCAAGCGTCTCCGTCCTGAGCCAGTTCAGCCCGAGGTAGAGATAGGGGCCGACCGTTTGCGAGGGCGTCGGGATCAGGGCCATGTCAGGATTCCATCGGTGTCGCGTCGCGCCCGCGCAGGACGATGTCGAACCGGTAGCCGAGCGCGGTTTCGGGCACGGTCAGATCGAGGTCGAAGGCGGCGATCATCCGCTCCCGGGCCTGGGCCTCGGCGACGGAATTGAAGATCGGGTCGAGCGCCAGCAGCGGATCGCCCGGGAAATACATCTGTGTCACCAGCCGGGTCAGGAAGCTTGCGCCGAACAGCGAGAAATGGATGTGCTGCGGCCGCCAGGCGTTGGGATGGTTGCGCCAGGGATAGGCGCCGGGCTTGATGGTGGTGAAGCGATAGCATCCCGCGCCGTCGCTGATGGTGCGGCCGGTGCCGGTGAAATTGGGATCGAGCGGCGCATCGTGCCGGTCGGTGTCGTGGCGGTAGCGGCCGGCGGCATTGCATTGCCAGAGTTCGATCAGCGTGTCCGGCACCGGGTGCCCGTTCTCGTCCAGCACGCGGCCGGAGACCAGGATGCGCTCGCCGATAGGCTGGCCCTCGTGCTGGCGGGTGAGGTCGGCATCTTCGGGCGCGACCTTGCCCTGGCCGAACAGCGGGCCGGTAATTTCGGTGAGCGTATGCGGCATGAAGACCAGCGGCTGGCGCGGCGCCCGCTTCACGGTCGAGGCATAGGGCGGGTGCAGATAATCGGGCTGGCCGCCCGGCGCTCCGCGGCGATAGCCAAGGGGGTCGGTCATGTGCTCCTCCCAGAGGTCTCCCGGCCCGATCTTCCGGTCCGCTCCGCCGCGCGAACGGCCGCCACAATACCCGGCCGCGGCTCGCGCCACGGTGACGCCCCAAGGCCGTTCGGTCAAGACCGGCGCCCGCGCCGCCGGCTCGGCCGGGACCCCTTAATCCCGAGCGGCGATAAGAACCCGTCCGCTCGGTCGCCGCAGGAAAACTGTGCGGTATTCGCACTATGATATGATATACGAACATACCGGGCGGAGGGCGCTTGTCAAGCCGGTGCCGGCCCGGCCGTAGCCGGCGGAAATTTACCGGAAGCGCGCCGTTTCTGTCATGGCCGGGAGAATGCCGGGATGGGGCAGCGGGAGGAGGCGGCCGACGGCGATCATATCGCCGGCCTGGCCAAGGGTCTGGCGGTGATCGAAGTCTTCGATCGCGCGCGGGAGAAGCTCACCATCGCCGAGGTGGCGCGGCTGACCGGCCTGCAACGGGCGACGGCCAGGCGCTGCCTGCTGACCTTGAAGAAGCTCGGCTATGCCGATTTCGACGGCAAGTTCTTCCGCCTCACCCCCGGGATCCTGCGGCTGGGCTATGCCTATCTCGCCTCGGCGCCGCTGCCCCAGGTGCTCCAGCCGTTCCTCGAACAGGTGAGCGAGGCGACGCACGAATCGAGTTCCGCCAGCGTCCTTGACGGCGGCGAGATCGTCTATATCGCCCGCGCCGCCCAGCGCCGCATCATGTCCATCGGCCTGGGCGTCGGCAGCCGACTGCCGGCCTATTGCACCTCGATGGGGCGGGTGCTGCTCGCCTATGCCGGAGAGGAGGCGCTCGGCCAGGTGCTGGCGGCGCTGCCTTTGGTCCCGCCGACCCCTTTCACCCTCATCGATCGGGACCGGCTCAGGGCGGTGATCGCGGCGATTGGCGCGGCCGGCTTCGCCCTGGTCGATCAGGAGCTGGAAGTGGGCTTGCGCTCGCTCGCCGTGCCGATCTTCACCGGCGCGGGCCGGGTCATCGCCGCCATGAACGTCAGCGTGCAGGCCGGGCGCATGCCGGCGTCCGAGATGGAGGAGCGGCTGCTGCCGATCCTGCGCCGCGCCCAGGAACAGGCGCGCAAGGCTCTGCCGTAAGCGGCGTTCCGCCTCGAACACCGGGACCGGCGCTTTTCGAGCCTGCGGAGGAAGCCTATGCTGAACCAAGGCTCGACCGGAATTCGTGAGGACGCCATGGCCGCTCACCCTCCCTTCGGCGACGAGGACCTTCTGCTCGTCATCGATGTCCAGAAGGACTTCTGCCCCGGCGGCGCGCTCGCGGTTCCGCGGGGCGACGAAATCGTGCCGGTGATCAACCGGCTTGCCGGAAACTTTCGCCGCGTGGCGCTGACCCAGGATTGGCACCCCGCCGGCCATCGCTCCTTCGCTTCCTCGCATGCCGGCCGGCAGCCGTTCGAGAGCATCCCCATGGCTTACGGCGAGCAGACGCTGTGGCCCGATCATTGCGTCCAGGGCACGCCGGGAGCGGCCTTGGCCGCGGCGCTCGACATCCCCCATGCCGAGCTGGTGCTGCGCAAGGGCTGCCGCCCCGAAATCGATTCCTATTCCGCCTTCTTCGAGAACGACCGGCGCACGCCGACCGGCCTTGCCGGCTATTTGCGCGAGCGCGGGGTGCGGCGGCTCTACCTCGCCGGCCTGGCGTTCGATTTCTGCGTCCGCTGGTCGGCCGAGGACGCGGCCGCCGCGGGTTTCGCCGCGATCATCGTCGCGGACGCCTGCCGGGCGATCGACATGGCCGGCAGCCTCGCCCAGGCCTATGTGGCACTTTCCGCCGCGGGCGTGACGATGGCGGCCGCGGCCGATCTTTCATTCCGATCCTGAAGCCTCGGGCCGCTCAGCGTCCGTCCTTGGTCATGCCGATCGGCGGGACGCGGGTGCGGCGGGCGGCGAAAGGCAGGCCGTGGCGGGGTTTTTCGGCGCCGAGCGCGCGGAAGAAGACGCCGATGCAGGCCGGGCCGCGCCGGCTCAGATCGTAATCCTCCGGGCGCTCGATCCAGTCGGTGACGAGCCCCAGGATCAGCGAGAACAGGCATTGCGCCGCGACCTTCGGCGGCCAGGCGGGGGAAATGACGCCAATGTGGCGCGCATGTTCGAAGACATGGGTGAAGCGGCTGATCACCTGGTCCTTGATCTGCCGCTTACGGGCGGCGGCGCCCGCCATCTCGGCCACATGTTCGCAGCGGCTGGTGACGATGGCATAGACCCGCCGCCGCCGCTCGTCGGCCGCCAGCAGCCGCATCGCCTGGCAGCAGGCGTCGCGCAGCGCCGGCAGCGGCGCATCCGTCTCGCAGGCGGCCAGGCGCCGCATGAACTCGCCGTGCGGCCGTTCCGCGCGCTCCTGCATCGCCTCGAACAGGTCGATCTTGTTGCGGAAATGCCAATAGACGGCGCCGCGGGTCACGCCGGCGGCCCGGGCGATCTCCTCAAGCGAGGTCCTGGTTACGCCATGATCATAGAACAGCCGTTCCGCGGCGTTCAGGATCTCGTCCCGGGTTTCCTCGGCACATTCGCGGGTCCGCCTCGCCATTGTCCGCTATCGCGCTCCGATCGTTCCAGCCCCGTTCTTTTCCTACTTTACATACAAACACGAATGTATGTACATAGGGGCCGCCGTGCTTCCCCTGCCGCCGCGTCGCCCGCGGCCTGGCAGTTTTCCCTGTACCGTCTCCCTGTACGGCATTGCCAGCGTAGCGCATTTGCCAGCGTACCGCAGTTCCAGTGTACCGCAGTCCACTACCGCCGTTCCTTGAAACTTTCAGCTATCTTGCCGGTCGATGTTTCATACTCAGCAGATTGATACCGATCGCGCCGGGGCCGCGCCGATGGCGAGCTTCAGCGTAGTGGCAGGCTTTAGCGCGGGGGCGCGGCGGCGGGCGCCGTTTCTCCGGCTCGCGGCGGCGGTCTCCGCGCTGGCGCTGCTTGCCGGCTGCGAGCTTGGCCCCAATTTCCAGCGTCCGGCGGCGCCCGCGGTCCAAGGCTATACGCCCGAGCCGCTGGCGGCCAAAACCGCGGTGGCCGGCGTGGCCGGCGGCGCGGCGCAACATTTTGCCCCCGGCGGGGACATTCCCGGCCAATGGTGGGAGCTTTTCCACTCACCGGCGCTGAACGGCCTGATCGAACAGGCGCTGGCGAAGAACCCGACGCTGCAATCGGCCCAGGCGGCGCTGCGCGAGGCGCAGGAGAATCTCTATGCCGAGGAGGGTGGGCTTGGCCCCACGGCGAACGGCAATGCCGGCGCCACGCGCGAGAGCGCCTCGCCCGCAAGCCTGGGCGAGGCGGGTCCGGCCAAGACCTTCGACCTCTATAACGCGAGCGTCGGCGTGTCCTATTCGCTCGATCTGTTCGGCGGCGGGCGGCGCGAGGTCGAATCACTCGCGGCGACCGCCGAGTTCCAGCGCTTCGAGCTTGAGGCGAGCTATCTCAGCCTGACGGCCAATGTCGTCACCGCGGCGGTGCAGGAGGCCTCGCTGCGCGCGCAGATCGCGGCAACGGGCGACATCCTCCATATCGAAGGCCAGCAGCTCGACATCATCCAGCGCCAGTTCGCGCTGGGCGGCGCCTCCAAGGCCGACGAACTGGCGCAGGAGGCCCAGGTGGCGCAGACGGCGGCGATCCTCCCGCCGCTCGAGAAGCAGCTTGCCCAGGTGCGCAACCAGCTCAGCGCGCTCGGTGGCCGGCTGCCGAGCGAAGGCCAGGGGGCGGGCGGCGAATTCGACTTGGGCTCGCTGCATCTGCCGCAAGATCTTCCCGTGAGCCTGCCGGCGCAACTGGTCGCGCAGCGCCCCGATATCCGCGCCGCCGCGGCCGAGTTGCACGAAACCTCGGCGCTGATCGGCGTCGCCACCGCCAACCAACTGCCGCAGATCACCCTCACCGGCAATTACGGCAGCGAATCCAACCGGCTCGGCAAACTGTTCTCCAGCGGCACCGGCGTGTGGAGCCTGGGCGGCAGCCTGCTCCAGCCGATCTTCAACGGCGGCGAGCTTCGCCATGAGAAACGCGCGGCCGTCGCCGCCTATGACAAGGCCGCGGCGGATTACCGCACGGCGGTGCTGACGGCCTTCCAGAATGTCGCCGACAGTTTGCGCGCGCTGCAATACGACGCCGACGCGCTCGCGGCCGATGCGGCGGCCGAGCGGGCGGCTTCGGCCAGCCTCGATATTTCCCGCGAACAGCTCCGTTCCGGCGCCATCACCTATCAGTCTCTGCTGACCGCCGAGCGCGCCTATCAGCAGACGCGGATCACGCTGGTGCAGGCGGAAGCCGCGCGCTATGCCGATACCGCGGCGCTGTTCCAGGCGCTGGGCGGCGGCTGGTGGCATCGTCACGATATCGCGCCCCATCAGCTCGATGCCTTGCCGGCTCTGCTCGGCCCGACGAAATGACCTTGCCCGTAACGGGCGCATGAACCCTGGATGGAGAGAACGCGATGATCAAGCGCATGATAATCATGCTGATCGCGGTTGGCGTGCTGCTGGGCTTGATCTTCGGTTTTCAGGCCTTCAAGGCCAAGATGATCAAGCAATATATCGGCGGGATGGCGAACCAGCCGCAGACGGTTTCGACCATTAAGGCGGAAGAATCGGCCTGGCAGCCCTATCTCCAGAGCGTGGGCTCGCTCCAGGCGGTCAAGGGCGCCGATCTCTCCTCCGAAGTGGCCGGCATCGTCGAGCAGATCAATTTCACCTCCGGCCAGGATGTGAAGGCCGGCGATCTCCTGGTGCGTCTGCGCGCCGAGGACGATATCGCCAAGCTGCATTCGCTCCAGGCTTTGGCCGATCTCGCCTCCGTCACCTATCAGCGCGATCTGAAGCAGTTCCGCGCGCAGGCGGTATCGCAGGCGACGGTCGATGCCGATGCCGCCAATCTGAAGAGCGACCAGGCGCAGGCGGCGGAGCAGCAGGCGGTGGTGGACAAGAAGATGATCCGCGCGCCCTTCTCCGGGCGGCTTGGCATCCGCAGCGCGAACGTCGGCCAGTATTTGAGCCCCGGCACCGCGATCGTCACCTTGCAGGCGCTTGATCCGATCTATGTCGATTTCTTCGTGCCGCAGCAGGCGCTGAGCGAAATCAAGGTCGGGCAGCCGGTGATCGTGCATACCGACACCTATCCGAAGGAAACATTCGACGGCAAGATTTCGGCGCTCAATGCGGAAGTCGATCAGCAGTCGCGCAATATCCAGGTGCGGGCGACGCTGCCCAACCACGACCACAAGCTCCTGCCCGGCATGTTCGCAACCGTCGAGATCGTCACCTCGGCGCCGCAGCGCTACGTCACGCTGCCGCAGACGGCGATCACCTACAATCCCTACGGCGACACGGTCTTCATCCTGAAAAGTGCCAAGGCCCCCAAGGGCGGCACGCATCTGGTGGCCGAGCAGGTGTTCGTCGTGACCGGGGCGACGCGGGGCGATCAGGTCGCGATCGTGAGCGGCCTCAAGGCGGGCGAGACCGTGGTCACCACCGGCCAGATGAAGCTGCGCAACGGCGTGCCGGTCGTGGTCAACAACAAGGTCCAGCCCACGAACGAAGCCCAGCCCAAGCCGAAAGACGATTAGGGGACGGCGATGAAATTCACCGATATCTTCGTCCGGCGGCCGGTTCTCGCCACCGTCATCAGCCTGCTGATCCTGGTGCTCGGCCTGCGCTCGCTCGTGTCGATGCCGATCCTGCAATTTCCGCGGACCGAGAATGCGGTGGTCACGATCAGCACGACCTATTACGGCGCGTCTCCCGACGTGGTGGCGGGCTTCATCACCACGCCGCTGGAAAATGCCGTGGCGCAGGCCAACGGCATCGATTACCTGACCTCGGCCAGCACCACCTCGAACAGCACCATCACCGCCAATCTGCGGCTGAATTATGATCCCAACAAGGCGCTGACCGAGATCAGCACCCAGGTCAACTCGGTGCGCAACCAGCTTCCGCCCGGGGCGCAGGAGCCGGTGCTGAGCGTGAAGATCGGCCAGACGATCGACGCCATGTACATCGGCTTCAAGAGCGACGTCCTGCCGCCGAACAAGATCACCGACTATATCGTCCGCGTGGTGCAGCCCAAGCTCCAGGCGGTCGAGGGTGTGCAGACGGCCGAGATCCTGGGGGCGAAGAACTTCGCCCTGCGCGCCTGGCTCGATCCGCACAAGCTCGCCGCCTACGGGCTGACCGCGGCGGACGTGAGCGCGGCGCTGACCAAGAACGATTATATTTCCGGCCTCGGCAATACCAAGGGCCTGATGGTGCAGGTCAACCTTACCGCTTCGACCGATCTGCACTCGCTCGACGAATTCCGCAATCTCATCATCAAGCAATCGAACGGCGCCATCGTCCGGCTCAAGGACGTGGCCAATGTCACGCTCGGTTCCGACGATTACGAATCCCAGGTCGGGTTCGATGGCAAGCAGGCGGTCTATATCGGCATCCAGGTGGCGCCGGCGGCCAATCTGCTCGATGTGGTCAAGGGGGTGCGCAAGGTCTTCCCCGAGATCCAGTCGCAGCTGCCGCACGGGATCGAGGGGCGCATCGTCTATGATTCCTCGAAGTTCGTGCAAAGCTCGATCAGCGAAGTGGTGCATACGCTGGTCGAGGCCTTGATCATCGTCACGCTGGTGATCTTCGTCTTCCTGGGCTCGCCCCGCTCGGTGCTGATTCCGACCATCGCCATTCCCCTGTCGCTGATCGGCACTTTCACCATGATGCTGATCTTCGGCTTTTCGATCAATCTTCTGACCCTGCTGGCGCTGGTCCTTGCCATAGGATTGGTGGTGGACGACGCCATCATCGTGGTCGAGAACGTGAACCGCCATCTCGCCGACGGGATGAAACCCTATCCCGCCGCGATCCAGGCGGCGCGCGAGCTGGGCGGGCCGATCGTCGCCATGACGGTGGTGCTGATCGCCGTCTATGTGCCGATCGGCTTCCAGGGCGGCCTGACCGGCGCGCTGTTCACCGAATTCGCCTTCACCCTGGTCGGCGCGGTGACGGTTTCCGCCGTCATCGCGCTCACGCTGTCGCCGATGCTGTGCTCGCGCCTGCTCAAACCGCATCTGGGCGACGCCCACGGCTGGGAGGATCGCCTGGTCGCCTTCATCGATCGCGCCTTCGATCGCCTGCGCCGCCTCTATGCCTGGCTTCTGCACGGCAGCCTGAACTTTCTTCCGGTGACCGGCGTCTTCGCCCTCATCATCCTGGGCAGCATCTATTTCCTCTATTCCAGTGCCAAGAGCGAGCTGGCGCCGCAGGAGGACCAGGGTGTCATCATCACCCAGTCGATCGCGGCGCCCGACGCGACCTTGCAGCAACGCCTGCTCTATTCGCACCAGATCTACAAGATCTTCGCCGGCTACCCGGAAGCCGATCACGTGTTCCAGCTCGATGTGCCGGGGCAGTCCATCGCCGGTCTGGTGCTGAAGCCCTGGGACGAGCGCACGCGAACCTCCAACCAGCTCCAGCCGCTGGTGCAGCAGGCGGTCACCCATGTCGCCGGCGTGCGCGTCGTCGCCTTCCAGCCGCCGCCGCTGCCCGGTTCCAACGGCCTGCCGATCCAGTTCGTCATCACCACGACGCAGCCCTTCTCGCGCCTGAACCAGGTGGCGCAAGCCTTCCTGCAAACGGCCCAGAAGAGCGGCAACTTCATCTTTCTCGACGACGATCTGAAGATCGACGAGCCGCAGGCGACCGTCATGATCGACCGCAGCAAGGCATCGGAACTCGGCCTTTCGATGCAGGATGTCGGCGGCGCCCTGACCGCGATGCTGAGCGGGGGATACGTCAATTATTTCAGCCTCGACGGCCGTTCCTACAAGGTGATCCCGCAGGTACAGCAGCGCTATCGCCTCAATATCGATCAGCTGCGCAACTATTATATCCATACCGCGAGCGGCGCCTCGGTGCCGCTCTCGACCATCGCCACCATCGAGCATGAGACGGTGCCGGAATCGCTCAACCATTTCCAGCAGCTCAATTCCGCCACCATCCAGGGCGTCACCTTTCCCGGCGTGGCGCTGGGCGATGCCGTCACCTATCTCCAGGGCCTCGCCGCCAAAACCCTGCCGCCGGGCTTCTCGGTCGATTACGGCGGCCTGTCGCGGCAATATGTTCAGGAATCGAGCGGCTTCGCCCTCACCTTCGCCTTCGCCCTGATCATCATCTTCCTGGCGCTCGCCGCCCTGTTTGAAAGCTTCCGCGATCCGCTGATCATCCTCGTCTCGGTGCCGATGTCGATCGCCGGCGCCCTGATCTTCATCAGCATCGGGATCGGCGGCGCCAGCGTGAACATCTATACCCAGGTCGGCCTCGTGACCCTGATGGGCCTGATCAGCAAGCACGGCATCCTGATCGTCGAATTCGCCAACAACCTGCAACGCGAGGGCAGATCGAAGCGCGAGGCGATCGAGCTTGCCGCCGGCATCCGGCTGCGTCCCATCCTGATGACCACGGCGGCGATGGTGCTGGGCGTCGTTCCGCTGCTGGTCGCCGCCGGGGCCGGGGCGGCGTCGCGCTTCAACATGGGCCTGGTGATCTGCACCGGCCTTGCCATCGGCACCGCCTTCACCCTGTTCGTGGTGCCGGCGGTCTATATGATGATCGGCGCCGACCATTCGCACGAACGGGCGCGCGACGAGGACAGGCTTCTGCCCGAAGCGCCGCTGGCGGGCTAGGGACGGCGCCGGCGCCTCGCCGTCCGCCGGACCTGCCGCACGGTGAACTTGCCCGCACGTAGAACTTGCCCGCACGTAGAACTTG
>CALCYJ010000323.1 GCA_937905845.1 uncultured Rhodospirillales bacterium | reverse complement strand
TGCCGGTCGCCGATGTCGATCCGGCCCGCGCGCCTCGGCGCGTCGCTCTGTGTTCCGCGGTGCCGGGGATCCCGTCCGACCCGGCGGTCGTGCAGACGGTGCGGCAGGCGGCGGCCTGGCTCGGCGAGGCGGGTTACGAGGTCGATGAGGCGACCCCTCCGAAATTTGTCGAAGCGGCGGATCTCTGGCTCGCCCTGACCATGAGCGAAAGCCGCTTCTACAACGAGAAGGCGATCGAACGTTTCGGCGACCGCGGCATCCAGCGTAAAACGCGCGGCCTGAACGCCGCGGCAAGGACGCTCGATCTCGACGCCTTCATGAATGCGCTGGCGGAACGCGCCACGCTTCTGCGGGAATGGATGGGTTTCTTCGAGCGCTATCCCCTGCTGCTGCTGCCGGTATCCTGGGAGCGGCCGTTTCCAATCGACCTGGATCAGGGCGGCGATGCCGCGGTGCGCCGCATCCTCACCGCGCAATCGCCTCTGCTCGCGACGGCAATTCTTGGCTTGCCGGGCCTGTCGGTGCCGACGGGTCTGCAAGACGGCGTTCCGACCGGCGTGCAGATCGTCGCCGGCCGCTTCGGCGAAAGCCTGTGCCTGGCGGCGGGCGAGGCTATCGAAGCGCGGGTGGGCCTGGCGCTGCCCGTCGATCCGCGATGAAATGAGAGCCCGGGCCCCGGCATCGGGTGCATAAGGCCCCGGGATTAAGGAGTTCGCTTCAGCATTTGCGTGCCGGCCAATCGGAAACATTCGATGGCCCAATATCGGGAAGAACGAACAAGGAGAGGACACCATGACCCTGAGCAGACGCAGCTTCGTGAAGACCGCCATCGGTGGCGCGGCCCTGGCGGCCACCGGCCCGGCCATTCTGCGGCCGGCTTTCGCCGCGGACGTGACAAAGATCCGCTCTCTCTACGCCCTGTCGGGGACTTTCGCCGAGGCCGGAAAGACGGCCGAGCTTGGCGCGCGGATCGCGGCCCCCCAATTCGCCAAGGAATACGGGATCAAGGTCGATTACAAGGCGGTCGACAGCGAGGGAAATCCCGGCCGGGCGGTCGCGAAGATCCTCACCGAAATTCAGCAGAACCAGGTGAAATACTTCGTCGGCGGGGTGCTGTCCTCCTCGGCGCTCGCCATGAGCGAGCAAGTCCACAAGGCGAACGGCGTCTTCATCACCGCGGCCGGCGCCGACGAGATAACCGGGCAGAATTGCAACCGCTCCACCTTCCGCTGGTCGGTTCCGACCTACGGCGCCAGCCGCGAAACCGTGCTGCCGCTGATCGAGAAATATCCCAACGCCAAACGGTGGTACACGATCACGCCGAAATACGTGTTTGGCGAAGCCCTTCTCCAGAACTCCATCGACGTGTTCAAGGAAAAGGGCGTCGAGCATGTCGGCAACAGCTATCATTCGCTGAGCGAGACGGAATTCTCGAGCTATCTCACCAATGCCTCGGCCGCGAAGCCCGATGTCCTCCTTCTCCTCAATTTCGGCTCGCAAAGCACCAACACCCTGCGGCAGGCGGCCAATTTCGGCATGAAGCAGAAGATGAAGATCCTGATGGTCTGGGCGGAGGGCCTCGAACAATACGAGGAAATCGGCGCCGACATCATGGATGGGGTTTATGTCGGCTGTCAGTACGACGTGTCGATCAAGTCGCCCGGAAACAAGAAGATCATCGAGACCTTCAAGGCCAAGGGCGCTCCGGTGCCAAGCTACAGTTCCGTGTCCGGCTATGTCTCTACCGACCTCATCCTGCGCGGCATCAAGGCGGCCGGTAGCAGCGATCCCGCGGCGGTCATCAAGGCGCTCGAAGGGCTGAAGTACGAGGGTCCGACCGGTCAGGAGGAGATCCGCGCCTTCGATCATCAATGCGTGAAGAACTACTATCTGCTGAAGGGCAAACCGAAGGCACAGATGAAAAACAAATACGATCTGGTGGAGATCATCAGCTCGGGCAAATCCTTCGTTCCGCAGAACCAATCATTGTGCAAGATGGCGTAACACGCGCGCGGATCGTTCGGGACACCCAATGAGCCTGTACCTGATACAGCTGATCAACGGCCTTGGTATCGGCATGATCTATTTCATGATCTCCGTGGGCCTGTCGATCATCTTCGGCACCATGAATTTCGTGAATTTCGCCCATGGTGCCTTCTATCTTCTCGGCGCCTATCTGTGCTACGCGGTGGTGGCGGCGACCGGCAGCTTCTGGCTGGCGCTCGCCGTCGCCCCGCCGGCGATGGCGCTGACCGGCTGGTTCGCCGAACGGTATCTTTTGAGCCGGCTCTATCACGCCCCGCATCAATATCAGATCCTGGTGACGCTCGGCCTCGCCCTGGTCATTCAGGAAGGCGTCATGCTGGTCTGGGGCGCGATCGGGCAGAATGTCGCAACCCCCGTCCTGCTTCAGGGCGTTGTGGTCTTCGGCAGCTTCGTCTATCCGAAATATCGCCTGTTCGTCATCGGCTTTACCGCCCTTCTCACCTTTGTGCTCTGGCTGGCGCTGGAACGCACCCGCTATGGCGCCATCCTGCGTGCCGGCACCGAATCGACGGAGATGGTGGCGCTGCTCGGCATCGATATCTTCCGGATGTTTTCCTTCACCTTCGCGCTCGGCGCCTATCTGGCCGGGCTGGCTGGAGGGCTGACCGCGCCGATCAGCGGCGCCGATCCCTTCATGGGTCCGGGCGCGCTCAGCGTCGCCTTCGTCGTGGTGGTGATCGGCGGCATCGGCAGTTTCAGCGGCGCTCTCGCCGGCGGCCTGCTGATCGGGGTGGTTCAGAGCGAAATGAGTAGCCTGTGGTCGGAGGGCGCCAATATCATGATCTATGTCGCCATGGCCCTTGTGATCCTGGTCCGGCCGCGCGGCCTGCTCGGACGGGCCTGAATCGATTGCGCCGCCTCCTCCAACCCCATGTCGAGCTGGCCGTAAGCCTTGCCGCTGTCGTCGTCCTGCCGATCGTCTTGCCCTCGATCGCCATGGCGACCGAGGTGGTGATCTTCATCATCGCGACGCTCGGGTGCAATCTGCTGATCGGCTATGTCGGCCTGATGTCGTTTGGACAGGCCATCTTCTTTGGCGTCGGCGCCTATGCCTGTAGCCTGACGCTGCTCCATAGCCATGTCGGCATAGGGGCCGGACTGCTCGCGGCCATCGCGGCGAGCGCGATCGTTGCCCTGTTCGTCGGCTTTCTCTCCACGCAAAAGCGCGGCATCTATTTCGTCATGCTGACGTTCGCCTTCTCGCAGATGTTCTATTTCATCGCCTATGCGATGGCGGGCCTCACCGGCGGCGACAATGGGCTGCTCGATATTCCGCGCCCGCCGCTCGTATTGTTCCATGTGACGCTGTTGTCGCTGACGCCGCCGCTCGAAATGTACGGCCTGGCGGCCGTCGTGTTCGTCGCCCTGTTCGTGTTTCTGCAACGGGTGATCACCTCGCCGTTCGGCAGTACCTTGCAGGCCATTCGCGAGAACGAGCAGCGGGCCATTGCCGTCGGTTACAATACGCGAAACTTCAAAGTGATCGCCTTCGTCCTTTCGGGCGTGGTGACGGGAATAGCCGGTGCGCTGTACGCGCTGTTTCTTCAGTTCGCGCCGCTCGGCAATATCGACGTCTCGATGAGCGAGCGCATTATCGTCATGTCGATTCTCGGCGGCACCGGATCGCTGTTCGGATCCGTTCTCGGCGGCACGTTCTATGTCGTCGCCGGCAACATGCTCTCCGCCATCTGGCCGCGGTGGCTCCTCCTGCTCGGGCTGATCCTCATGGTGGTCGGCTGCTATCTGCAAGGGGGGCTTCTAGGCGCGGCGGAGCGGCTGGCGCGCCGGATCGGCCGACGAGGCCCGCGCGCGATGACGCCGGCGGCGTCCAACAAGCCGGTGGGGCGCCCATGACGGCCGATGCCCCCGCAAAGCTCGAAGCCTCGGGCCTGGTCAAACATTTCGGCGCCTTCAGGGCGTTGAAAGGCGTGTCCTTTGCCGTGCGCGACCGCAGCGTGCATGCTTTCATCGGTCCGAACGGCGCCGGCAAGACCACGCTCTTCAATTGCCTGACCGGCACGCTGCGGCCATCGGCGGGCCGCGTCATCCTGTCGGGGCGCGATATTACCGATCTGCCGCCCCATCGCCGGGCGCGCATCGGCATGGGGCGATCGTTCCAGGTCACCAATCTGTTCCAGAACCTGACCGTGTTCGAGAGTTTGCGCCTGGCGGCTCAGGCGCAGGCGGGGATCGCGGCCTACGATCTGGTGCGCCCGATGGAACGTCTGGGCCAGGCGGCCGCCAGCGCCGAGGCCGTTCTCGAACGATTGGCGCTGCATCCCTATCGCGACGTCAAGGCCGGCGAACTCTCGCATGGGCAGCA
Source organism: uncultured Rhodospirillales bacterium (assembly GCA_937905845.1). Taxonomy (GTDB): domain Bacteria; phylum Pseudomonadota; class Alphaproteobacteria; order Ferrovibrionales; family Ferrovibrionaceae; genus CALCYJ01. The sequence continues at coordinate 25,407 of CALCYJ010000323.1, read as the reverse complement.
GCGGATTCTCGAAGTCGGATTGGCGCTCGCGGGCAGCCCGAGCGTCCTGTTGCTCGATGAGCCGACGGCCGGCATGGGCGTGGACGATATCAGCATCATGAAGGATCTGATCGCCGCCCTCGGTCGGGAGCACGCGATCGTGCTGATCGAGCACAATATGAACCTGGTGCTCGATATCAGCGATGTCGTTACCGTCATGCACCAGGGGGAGATTCTGGTCGAGGGACCGCCCGACCTCGTGCGCCGCGACGAGCGGGTCAAGGTCGCTTATCTCGGGAGCGAGGGCTGATGCTTCGGGTGGATGGCATCCACAGCTATTACGGCAAGAGCCATATCCTCCACGGCGTATCGCTCGAGGTGAACAAGGGGGAGGTGGTCAGCCTGCTCGGGCGCAACGGCGCCGGCAAGACGACGACGATGAAAAGCATCGTCGGCATCGTCGTGCCGCGGGAAGGCAGCATCCTGTTCGACGGAACCACGATCAGCGGGATCGAAACGCACAAGGTGGCGCAGCGCGGCATCGCCTTCGTGCCGGAACACCGGGGCATCTTCCAGCTTCTGAGCGTCGAGGAAAATCTGGCGATCGCCGCCAGGCGCGACTCGATCTGGGGCCTGTCAGAAGTCTTCGCCAATTTTCCCCGCCTCAAGGAGCGCCGCCACAACCGGGGCAGCGATCTGTCCGGCGGCGAGCAGCAGATGCTCGCCATCGCCCGGGCGCTGGTCAACGGGCCGAAGCTTCTCCTGCTGGACGAGCCGACCGAGGGGCTCGCCCCGGTGATCGTGGATGAAGTCGTGCAGGTGATCGCAGCGGTCCGGCAAAGCGGCATCGCGGTTTTGCTGGTCGAGCAGAACATCAAAGTCTGCATGAACCTGGCGGATCGCCACTATATTCTCGAACAGGGCAATATCGTCTACAGCGGCAGCCGCGACGAGTTCTGCACGGCGGACCAGGTGCGCGAACGCTATCTCACCTTGAACTAGCGTGCGTTCCGACCGGCTGGAATCAGCCGGTCGATCAGAATTCGCGCTCACTCACTATCTTGAGCCTGTTCTTGTCGCAAAAATGGCGTCCACTTTTGCGGAACAGGCTCAAGCGCGCTTTCCGACCGACCGGTCCAGCCGGGCGCTTCAAGATCCGATCGCGCATTCCGCGGCGGCGAAGGCGCGGATCGCGCTGCCGAGTATATCCTCGCCCGTGTTGACATGGGCGACGATCGACGTGTGATTGTGGCGCGGGAGCTGTAGGAATCGCGCGGCGCGGCCGCGGGCTTCGGCGAGGCGGAAATGGAACTCGGCACCATAGACGTCGAGGAAGCGGTTTTCGTGCTCGGCGATGGCGATGAAGACGGGGCAGCGGCAACGCGCGGCATGGGTTACGGGCGAACGCCGTTCGAGCAGAGACGGGTCGGCGCCGAAATAGGCGGCGACGTTCTGGGCGTTCGGATTTTCCGGCCGCAGGTCGGCGCGCAGGCGGCCGCTGATCAGCACCATGCCCATCACGCTCGAAGCGGGGGGCGATCCGATATCGGGATCGAGCATGTAGCCCGCGACATGGGTGCCGCCGGCCGAATGGCCGATCAGAAGGATGCGCGTGGGATCGCCGCCATGCTCGCCGATATGCGCCTCGATCCAGGCCACCGCCGCCGCGACATCCTGGGCGCCGGCGGGATAGGCGGCCGCGGGGGCGAGCCGATATTCGAGATTGATGCCGACGAAGCCGTGGCGGGCGAAATACCAAAGGACATTGGCGTAGATTTCCTCGTTCATGTCCTTGAGGCCGCGGACGAAGGCGCCGCCATGGACGAACACCACGACCGGGCGCAAGCGCGCGGCCGCGGGCCGGTATATGTCGAGCACCTGCCGCGGGTCCGCGCCATAGGCGATGTTCTTCGCGACCGTGATCCCGGCTTTCGGCGCCCTGGCCGCGAGCGGGCCGTAAATATCCATGACGATGCGCCGGTGCCGATTGATGTCATCGTTCCAGACCGCGCCGATCGCATCGAGCGTATCGCGCGCAGTTTGCGGCAGGCCGGCGAAGGTCGAGGTCCCCTGGAAATCAGCGCGAGCCGCGTCATCGTCCGTCATGGGAAATCCCCGCTTTGTTCCCGCCAGCCCTTCCGGTCGCGCCGGACTCTTCTTAATTCGTATACGAAATTAGAGAATCGAGTCCAGTGCAAAGATACCTGGAAACCCTCTCGCGTGACCCGGAATTGCGTATTTAGAACAGTCATGTCGGCAGATTGAGGCAAAAGCCGGATTGGCGGGGCGGTTGGAAGCGGCCGTCGATATCGTTGACTCGCTCCAATTTTCGTATACGATAATTTTCGTATACGATAAATACGCGGACACCGGAACCAGAAGGGGCGGCCGGGACGAAGCCGTCTCGCGCGCAAGCACCAGGTGGCCGAAATCAGGGGAGGTTCAGCCATGACAAACCACGGGAAAAATTTCGTCCGCCGCGCTGCGCGTATGGCGCGCGTGCTGACCACCATGCGGGTCTTCGGCGCCGCCGGCGCGTTTGCCGCGATGGCAGCGTTGGCCGCGATGGCGGGGATGGCCGCGATGGCCGGTACGGCCTGGGCCGCGGCGCCCGATCAGATCAAGCTCCGGCTCGACTGGACGCCCTGGGGCAGCCAGGCCGCCTTCCACCTGGCGCAAGTCAAAGGCTGGTACAAGGCCGCCAATCTCGACGTGACGATCGACGATGGCAACGGCTCGGTGACGACGATCCAGATCGTCGGCAACAACGGCGAGTATGACGCTGGCTTCGCCTCGCTCTCCTCGATGGCGGTCGCCCGCGGCAAGGGACTGCCGGTTCGCGCCATTGCCGATTATGCGCGGCGCAGCGACATCGGCGTCATGGTGCCGGTCGATTCCGACATCAAGACGCCCAAGGATCTGAAGGGCAAGCGGATCGGATATACCGCCGGTTCGCTCGAAGGACCCTTCGTCGATCTGTTCCTCAAGAATGCCGCCGGCCTGACGCGCGATCAGCTCCAGCTCACCAATCTCGACGGCTCGGCCAAGCTCGGCAATTACAAGGCGGGCCGGCTCGACGGCGTCTTCTCGACCATTCCCTTCTTCCTGTCGCCGGTCTCCAAGGAACGGCCCTCGCGCGCCATCGCACTCGCGGATTACGGGTTCCAATTCCCAAGCTACGGGTTGTTCGCGACCGATGACATGATCAAGAAGCGCGGCCCGGCTCTGGCGCGCTTCGCCAGCGTGACGTCGGGCGCCTGGGCCTATATTCTCAAGGGTCATGAGAACGAGGCGGTGCAGGCCATCATCACCGACCGCGAACATGCCAAGCTCGATCCCGCCATCCTGCTCGGCCAGATCAAGTCTTTCGAGACCTTCATGTTCACGCCGGCGACACGCAGCAAGCCGATCGGCTACCAGGCGCCCTCCGACTGGGCCGCCGCCATCACGACCCTGGAAAAGGTCGATCTCCTGAAGCCCGGGGCGAAGGCTTCGGATTTCTATACCGACAAGCTTTTCGATCAGGCGATTTACGACCGCGTGGCGGGAAACTGAGAAAGGCGGAAGGGGAATGGTGATCATGGCGCAGGCGCGGGCCACGCCGGAGGGAGCGGCCACAACCGATCGGGCGTCCGCCCCCGTCCATGTCGAAGCCGTCGGCGTCTGCAAGCATTACGGCGGCCGCGAATCGGTGCAGGCTCTGGGCGCGATCTCGCTCACCATCGCCAAGGGCCAGTTCATCAGCATCCTCGGCCCGAGCGGCTGCGGCAAGACGACGTTCCTGCGCTGTATCGCCGGGCTCGAGAAGCCGAGCGGGGGAACGCTCGCGGTGGGCGGCCAGACGGTCGATCGGCCGCCCTCCGACATGGGCATGGTGTTCCAGCGCGACGTCCTGCTCGACTGGCGCACGATCTACGACAATATCTTTCTGCCGATCGAATTCCGCCACGAATCACGCAAGCCCTATGAAAAGCGCGCGCAAGAGCTGCTCAAGCTGTTCGGGTTGGCGGGATTCGATCGCCACTTCCCGCCACAGCTCTCCGGCGGCATGCGGCAGCGGGCGGCGATCTGCCGCGCCCTGATCGCCGATCCCAGCCTGCTGCTGATGGACGAGCCTTTCGGCGCGCTCGATGCCATGACGCGCGATCAGCTCAACGTCGAGCTGCAACGCATCTGGCAGGCGACGCACAAGACGGTGGTGTTCATCACGCATTCGATCCCCGAGGCGGTGTTCCTGTCGGACCGGATCGAGGTGTTCAGCCCCAGGCCGGGGCGGATCGCGCTCAGCCTCGACATCGACCTGCCGCGCCCGCGCCGCATGGCGATGCGGCACGAGCCGGAATTCAATCATTATTGCAGCAAGATCCGCGAGCTGTTCGAGGATATGGGCCTGTTTCAGGAAGAGTGACATGGTCAACGGCAAACTCAACGGCCGCGTCGGTCGCGGCATTCTGACGGTCTCGTCCTTCGTCATCTTCTTCCTGATATGGCAGGTCGCCTCGCAGATATTCGGCATCCGGCCGGTGATCCTGCCGACGCCGGTTGCGATCCTGCGCGAGCTGGCAAGCTCGCCCGGATGGTATCTGCTGCAAGGCTGGTACACGCTCCTGACCACGCTTGCAGGCTTTGGTCTGGCCGTGGTGATCGGCGTCCTACTTTCGATCCTGATCGTCGAGGTGAAAATCCTCGACAGCACGCTCTATGCCTTCATCCTCGCGCTCAATACCGTCCCCAAGGTCGCGGTCGCGCCGCTGTTCGTGATCTGGCTCGGCACCGGCTCGCAGCCGAAGATCGCGATCTCCTTCCTGATCGCGTTCTTCGCCATCGTGATCGACGCGGTGCTGGGCTTGAGATCGGTCCCGCCCGAGATGCTCGACCTGGCCGCGACGCTGCGCGGCGGGCGCTGGGACGTGCTTCGGCGCATCCGCTTTCCCTGCGCCCTGCCGAGCCTGTTCGCCGGCATGAAGGTCGCGATGTCGCTGGCGCTGGTCGGCTCCGTCGTCGGCGAGTTCGTCGCCTCCGAACACGGCCTTGGCTATGTCATCCTGGCGGCGCAGGGCACGTTCGACACGCCGCGGGTCTTCGCCGCCATCTTCGTGCTCGCGGCCGGCGGCATGGTGTTGTTCTGGATCCTGAGCCTGCTCGAGCGGCGCGTGATGCCGTGGCACGCCTCGCTCCAGGTCAGGCACTGAACGGCCGGCCACGCCGGCGAAGCGGCAGTCTTTGATGCCTACGGCCTCGCCGCTCGGCGCATCGGGGCGAACCGCTCCATCAGGTGGTCGCGGCGTCGGCCGCGGCACAGTCGGCCTCGACCCGGCGGCGGAACTCCCGGCATTGCGGGGCGTCCGGACCGGGCGCGCCGGCGGCGAGTTGCGCCTGCAAGGCTTCGGCCTTCTTCTTGTCGGCCTGCGCCTCGCTCTCGATCGCCGCTATCGCCGGCGCCGCGCCGGACGTAAACAGCAGGTCGATCAGGCGCGTCCGGGAAAAGGTGCGCGGCACGATCTGGCGGGCGACACGGACCTCGCCCCGATCGAACATGAAGACATTCGGCCATACGAAAAGCCGCGCCGGTTCGGCCAGCAGCGACGAGACGACCGATTTCCAGTTGGCATCCACGTCGGTGGTCACCGCCGCTTCATACCGGCCGGCGCCGAGCGCGACCGGCGTAGGCCGGTCGGCCGTGCCCGGTTCGAGGCGGCCGAACAGCAATCCATCGCCCTCCACGAGTTCAAATGCGTCCAATCCGATCTGCTCCATCGGCTGAGGCGGTGGATATTGGTCCGGCGCCTTGATGAGCCTGCCGCTCAAATCATAGGTCCAGCCGTGGAAGCGGCAGCGGATTTCGCTGCATTGCCCCGTGGGCTTGTCGAGGACCGGCATGCCCTGATGCCGGCAGATATTGCGAAAGCCGCGCACCGCGCCGTCGGCGCCGCGCACCGCGAAGACCGGCCAGCCGCCCAGCGTGTGATTGACGAAATCGCCGGCGGCGGCGAGCTGGCCGGCAGCGCCGAAGCACAGCCATTCCCGGGCGAAGAGGCTCCGCTTTTCGCGCTGGAAATAATCGCTCTGCGCATAGGCTTCGGGGGCGAGGTCCGTCATGTTCGATCCGCGGTCTGGTTCATAGGTTCGGAATTAGCGTATACGGAAACTTTATTCCGGTAAACAAATACGATCGTGTTCCAGGGCAGAAAATTAGTCATATCACCTTGATATAAAATATATAAAGGAGGAAAATCGGCCGCTTACCGAGGAAGGCAGGCCGTGAAGCACCATCTTGACATCTCTAAGTTCGTATACGAAAATAGGGGCTGGTCATGCTTCGATGACGAACATCGCTTCACGGGCCGCCGCTTGCGTCGGCCGGCCGCGCAACCGGGTGATCGGCCAACCGCGCGCCCACTTATCTAGGGAGAGGAAAATGGCAAAAAGTGCGTTCCGTCAGGCGCTGGACGATGCGATCGCCGCGCGGCATTCGAGCGTGCATCCCTGGAGCGAGGCCTGGGTGACCGGCAAGCTCGACAAGGTGCTCCTCGGCGAATGGACGAAGCAGCATTACCATTACGTCAGCCATTTCTCGGAATGGCTCGGCAGCGTCTATGGCAATTGTCCAAACGAGGAAGTGCGCGATTTCCTGCTCGAGAACATCACCGAGGAGGAAGGCGTCACCGGGCAGGCGGGCTTCCCGGCCATCCGCCATACCAAGCTGCTCCTCGATTTCGCCGAGGCCTGCGGCAAGAGCCGGAACGAGATCATCGACGCGCAGATCAACGGCGAATTGCTGCCCGAGACGCTGGGATTGCAAGCCTGGTGCACGAACCAGGCGCACAAGCCCTTCGTCGAGGCGCTGGCCGGACTGCTGGTCGGATTGGAATCCCAGGTGCCGAAGATCTACAGCAAGACCACGCCGCCGCTGGTGGAAAAATACGGTTTCACCGAGGAGGAGATCGTGTTCTTCCGCCTTCATATCGTCGCCGACCAGGAGCATGGCGAACGCGGTTTCGAGATCGTCGAGAAATACGCCACGACGCCCGAGCAGCAGGCCGCCTGCGTGCGCCTGGTCAAGGAGGCGACGCTGATGCGCCGGCTCTATCTCGACGGGCTCAACAGCAAGTATCTTGCCCGACCGGCATCCCGCGTCGCGGCCTGAACGTCTGGCCTGAACGCCTGGAACAGGCAGGCCGGGCTCACCCTTGGGGCCCGGCCTTATCCTGCGTGCGATCGACGTCGGACGTATCCGGCGGACCGAAGGAGCCACCCGTGATCACCTACAGGACATTCTCGCTCGCCGAGGCCAATCTCATGCTCGATGCCGCGCAGAAGAAGGCCGAGGAAATCGGCGTGCCGCAGGTACTCTGCGTCGCCGATGCGACCGGCTACCCGATCGCGCTGCGCCGGCTCGACGGCGGCAAGGTCACCAGCGTGCAAATCGCGATGAACAAGGCCTTTACCGCCGCCGGCCATCGCAAGCCGACCCATGCCTATAAGAACGCCTATCCGGGCGAGGAGGCGTTCGGCATCTTCACCCAGCATGACGGCCGCTTCACCGTCTTCGTCGGCGGCTTTCCCGTCGTCGTGGATGGCCAGGTGGTCGGCTCCATCGCCGCCTCGGGGGGCAACGGCGAACAGGACACCGCCGTATGCAGCGCGGGGATCGACGCCTTCATGAAGCATCTCGGCTCGTGACGCCGCATCGCAATTATTACGCCGGCGCGTGGCATCCATCGCTTGACGGCGGCACGTTCGAGGACCGCAATCCGGCCGATGAGCGCGATCTCATCGGCGCCTTCCCCGATTCGGATGCACAGGACGCCGACGCCGCGATTGCTGCCGTCGCGGCGAATTGGCGCCCGTGGGCCGCGGCTTCTCCCGAGGTGCGGGCCAATGCGCTCGAGAAGGCGGCAAATATCATGGGGGCCCGCGCGGATGCGATCGCCGCCGAGCTGACGCGCGAGGAAGGCAAGACCTTGGCCGAGGCGCAGGCCGAGGCGCGGCGGATCGCTGCGAACTTCCGGCTCTATGCCGGCGAGGCCTTGCGCGCGAGGGGCGAGACCTATGCCTCCGACGCCGGCCAGATGGTGCTGAGCCTGCGCCAGCCGGTCGGAATCATCGCCGTGATCACGCCCTGGAACTTCCCGCTGTCGATGGCCGCGCGCAAGCTGGCGCCGGCGCTGGCGGCGGGCAACGGCGTCGTCTTCAAACCCTCCGAGGTCACGCCGCTCATGGGCCAGCGGCTGGTCGAGGTCCTGCTCGATGCCGGCATTCCGCCCGGCGTGATCGCGCTGCTTCACGGCCGCGGCCCGCAGATCGGCAAGGCCCTGGTCGCGGATTCCCGCATCGGCGGCGTCACGTTCACCGGCTCGTTCCCGGTCGGAAGCGCGATCCAGGCGGCGGTCGGCACCGATACGCGCTGCCAGCTCGAAATGGGCGGCAAGAACGCGACCGTGGTGCTGGAGGATGCCGACCTCGATCATGCCGCCGCCATCATCGTGCGCGGCGCCTTCGGCCTCACGGGGCAGGCCTGCACCGGCACCAGCCGCGTCCTGGTCCCGGCCGGCCTCCACGACCGGCTGGTCGAGCGTATCGCCGCCGCCGCGGAGGCGATTACGGTTGGTCCGGGAACCCTGCCCGGCGTCACCATGGGCCCGCTCGCCAGCCGCGCGCAGCGCGACAAGGTCCTGTCCTATATCGAGCTGGGGCGGGCGGAGGGCGGCCGGCTCGTCACGGGCGGCGTTCGCCTGGACGAGGGCGAGTTGGCGCATGGACATTTCGTCCGCCCGACCTTGTTCGCCGATCTGCCGGAATCGAGCCGGCTGCTGCGCGAGGAGATTTTCGGGCCGGTGGTCGCTATGCGGCGGTTCGAGGATCTCGACGATGCGATCCGCATCGTGAACGATACCGAATACGGTTTGGCGGCATCGATCGTCACGCGTGATCTGGCGGCGGTCTTGCGCTTTGCCCGCGAGGTCGAGGCCGGCGTGATCAAGGTCAATGCGCCGACCACCGGGAACGCGCTCAACGCGCCCTTCGGCGGCTTCCGGCATTCGAGCAACCAGGCGGCCAAGGAACAGTCCGGCGCCAATGTGATGGACTTCTATACCCGCCTGAAAACCGTGTATCTCACCGCCTGAGGGATAAGGGCTGCGGCTCGCCAGCCGTGGCCGGCCATGGTATGGTGCCGGGAAAATGAGGATGCGTTCTCGTCATGGCGAAACGGGGTGAGGGATCCGGCCGCGCGCCGGTGCAAAGCGGTGACATGTCCGCCGGCGCCGTCGTGGTCGAGCGTCAGCGCGCGCCGCTTGGCCATGCGGTGGTCGAGGAACTGCGCCGCCGCATCCTGACCGGCGAATATGTGCCGGGCCAGCGCCTGGTCGAGGACAAGCTTTCGGCCGAATTCGATGTCTCCCGCATGCCGGTCCGGGATGCGATCCAGATGCTGGTCGCGGATGGTCTGGCGATGCCGACCGGCCGGCGCGGCACCTGCGTCGCCGACCTCTCGTCCGACTTCGCCTTCGAACTGGTGGAGGTGCGCGCCACGCTCGAAGGATTGAATGCGTCGCTGGCGGCGCGGCATCGCAATCCCGATATCCTTGCCCGGCTGCAAGAGGTGCTGGCGCGGGGCAAAGCCGCTGCCGTCGGCGGCACGCCGGCGGAACTCGCCGCGCTCAATGGCGAGTATCACGACCTGCTGGCGCTGGCCGGCAGCAACCGCGTGCTACAGGATGTCGTGCGCTCCCTGCGGGTTCGGACCGAGCTTGTGTTCAAGCGCAATTCGATCGAGCGCGCGCCCGAGGACTGGCACGAGCATTCCATGATCCTGGCGGCCGTCGTCGATGGCGACGAGGAGCTGGCGGCGCTGATGGCGACGCGTCATGTCTATCGCGCGGCCGAAGCGCGGCTCGACACGCCGAAACCCTCGCGCCGCGTTCCGAGCGCCGTCACCGCGAGCTTGATTGCGGGCAGCAGGTTCCAGACCGGCCGGCGCGGCTAGAGCCTGTCTCAGGACGGGGGCGGCGCCGCCAGGGCCGCACGATCGAGCGGCTCGAAATGCGCACCTTGCATGCGCGCAAGGAAGTGCGGCCCCAGATCCTCTGCCCGGGGACAGCCGATCTGCGCCAGCACCAGGCCGAGTTCGTTGGCAAATATGTCCAGCGCCTTGCGGATCCCTGAGCGTCCTCCCGCCGCCGCGCCATACAATGTCGGGCGGCCGGAGAAGACGAACCGGGCGCCAAGACAGCGGGCGATGACGATATCGGAGCCCCGGCGTATGCCGCCGTCCAGCATCACCTCCACCATCCCGCCCACCGCCGTGTGAATGGCCGGGAAAGCGTCGAGCGGCGAGAGCGCCAGGTCCAGCTGCCGTCCGCCATGGTTGGAGACGATGATCCCGTCCGCCCCGCTCTCGACCGCCCGGATCGCGTCCGCGGGATGCAGGATGCCCTTCACGAAAAGCTTTCGCGGCCACAGGCGCCTGATCGCATCGAGGAAGTTCCAGGTAAGGCCGGGGGCGGGGAACTGTTCGACAAACCGGTCGGCAACCTCGGAGGGTGTGGCGTTTGCGGCGGCATAGGGCCGGAAATTCCCCATATAGGGCAGGCCGCGATGCCCGAAATACGCCGCCGTCCATCCGGGATGCGTGAGGGCTTGGAAGACCATGGACGGCGTCACCTTCAAAGGGTGGGTGAAGCCGTTGCGGCGGTTCCGCTCGCGATTCGCATGGGCCGGAACATCGACCGAGAGCACCAGCACTTTCACGCCGGCATCCATGGCCCGCCGGACGATGTTCTCGGATATCTGCGGATCGCGGGTGCCGTAGAGCTGGAACCAGGTATGGTCGGGGGCGACTTTCATCACCTCCTCGATCGAGAGATTGCTCGCACCCGACAGGATGAACGGCACATTCGCCGCCGCGGCCTCGGCGGCAAGCAGCCTGTCGGCGTCATGCCGGAACATCCCGGCGTTTCCCGTCGGCGCAATGCCGAGCGGCATGGCGAATGTCTGGCCGGCCACCCGCGCCCCGAGGTCTCGTCGGGAGACATCGACGAGATAGCGCGATATCAGCCGATAGGTTCTGAACGCCGCCTCACTCTCGGCAATCCCCCGCTCGTCGTCGCAGCCGCCTTCGATATAATCATAAGCCATCCGCGGCAGGCGCTTCTGTGCCAGCCGCTGAAGATCGGCAATGCTGAAAGCCCGATCGAGATTCATGCCCGGCCCGGCGTGCCAAGCCGCGTGCGCGCTCGCGACGGCGGTGCCGCATCCGGCCCAAGGGTCCAGGTGTGCTCGGTCGAGCGCACATGCGCATAGACGGCAAGCCTGGCCGCTTCCGGGTCGCGCCCGCGGATCGCGTCGAATATGGCGGAATGTTCCTGCTCGATCGCCGTTTTGCCGGCGCGGGGATCGGCCGAGGAAAGAATGATCTTGTAGCCGCGCTGCACGAAGACCTTGATCAGCTTCGACAGGCCGTGGGCGGTGTGCAAGAGCGCGATATTGTGGGAGGCCTGCGCGATCGCCTGGTGAAGATCAAGGTCCAGCCTGGCGAGGGTGACGATATTCCGCGACCGGCTTCTGATCTGGGCATCGATCGCCGCCCCGATCCGTTCCAGATCGGGGGCGGTCGCCCGGACGGCAGCGAGCGACGCCGCATGGGCGTCGAGCACGACGCGCATGTCGATGAGATCGCCGATGGCGGAAGGGTGACGTTCCAGCATTCCCGACAAAGGCTCGGTGAAGGCCGTCCGCGTCAGCTCCGTCACCACCGCGCTGCCGCTTCGCGCCGGCTCGATGAAGCCGCGCGAGCGCAGTTCCGACAGCGCTTCCCGCAAGGACGGACGGGATACGCCGATCTGCTTGGCCAGCTTGCGTTCCGACGGCAGGCCCTCGCCCGGCATCAGGCGGCCTTCGACGATCATCTGTTCGAGTTGACGGGCGATGACGTCGGAGAGGCGCACGGTCGGCGGCGGTGTAACCACTTTGAATGTCACGAACCCTCTCCCGCATGCGGCCCGCCGGGCATGCCCCGATAGCGCGATGAATTGGACAAACCCGATCCAGACAAACTCGATCCCCCGACAATGCCGCGAGCCGCTCGCAGATCCCGTTATAGCAAGCCCTTATAGCAAGAATGCAGCCGATCCAGAATGCAGCCGGCGCCGCCTGGCCTCCGGGCCGTTCCTGGTCGATTCGTCCCTTGACAGCGATATTTGCATCATGCTCAAAATGGTCAGACCAGTATTACCTAAAAGACAAGAGCAGGGAAGCCGGATAATCAAGGGAGGATGGGGGCGGATGGGTTTGTCGATCGCGATGCCTCTTGTCGCATGGCCGCCAGCGCTTGCGGTTTCGCGGGTCGCGGCGTGCCGCCGTGCTTGCGGAACCCGGCGCCCGGCACCCGGTGCCGCGACCCGGTCGACGCGGCCGGCGCGGCTGGCACGGTCATCGCGCGTCGGCGCGTCATGAAAGCTAAGCCATGAAAGGCTGGCTCTTCCGGCGCGCGCATTTCAGCCAGGAGCGCATCGTCCTTGCGATCACCATCGCCCTGTTCGTTCTCTTCTCGGCGACGCTCAACCGCTTCCTGACCTCCGCCAATCTTCTCTCGCTGCTACAGAGCGTGTCCGTGCTCGGCATCCTCGGCGTCGGCATGGCGATCGTCGTCATCGGCCGCGGCATCGATCTGTCGATCGTGGCGATCATGGCCATTCCCGTGGCCTGGGTGCTCTACATGATGAACCAGGGGGTGCCGGTCCCGGCGGCCTTCGCCCTGGGCCTTGGCTTTTCGGTTGCAATCGGCGTTCTGAACGGATTGTTCATCGCCTATGTCGAGGTGCCGGCGCTTTTCGCGACACTGGCGACGGGCGCTTTCGTCTATGGCTTCGGCCGGTCCCAGCTTTTCAACCAGGACATCATCTACCTGCCGGCCAGCGCCTCGTGGATCGCCGCGGTCGGCCGGATGCACGTGGCGCAGGTTCCCATCGCGGTCGTGTTCTTCGCCGCCATCAGCCTGGCGGGGTTTCTGGTCCTGCGCTACACGAAGATCGGCCGCTTTTTTTATCTGATCGGCGAGAATTATCTGGCGGCGCGCATCACCGGCATCCCGGCCCGCCCGATGATCGTGATCCAATACGTGCTGTCGTCATTGGTGGCCTTTATCGCCGGCACGCTGACCGCGGCGGCGGTGACCAGCATGAACACGCGGGTCGTCAATTCGACCCTGATCTACGACGTCATCCTGGTCGTCGTCGTGGGCGGCATCGGGTTGAGCGGCGGCAAGGGCGGGATCCGCAACGTCATCATCGGCACCTTGCTGATCGGCATCCTGCTCGACGGCATGACGATCCTGGACGTCCGCTACACGCTGCAGAACCTGATCAAGAGCATCATTCTCCTGGTGGCGATCCTGGTCGACAGCATCGTCAATCCGCGCGACGAACAGACCGATCAGCAAGGAGACATCTGAGTCCGGGCGGATCGCCGGCGCGGCGCATGCCAGCCGGCCGCAGCCAGGAGAGCAAGAACAAAGACGTCAATCGCATCGACAGCCAATGTCGATCCTGAGGAGGAGGAAACCATGGCGCGCCACAAGACAATCGCGGCACTCTTGACCGGTCTCATGCTCTGTACCGGCTTCCTGCTGTCATCGCCGGCGGCGACCGCCGACGGCCTCACCGATCCGGGTCTCGCCCCCTATGTCACGGCCCTGAAAGGCAAGAAAGTCGTTTTCCTTCCTGTCGCGATGGGCTTCGATCTGGCCGAAGGCTGGACGAGCGGCGTGCGCCAGATGGTGAAGGCCAACGGCGGCTCGTTTGCCATTCGCGACCCGAACTGGAGCACCACCGCCGAGGCGCAGGCGCTCACCGAACTGATCAGCGAGAAGCCCGATCTCATCATCGTTCACAATCCCGACGTGCAGTCGCTTGCACGTTTGAACGAGAAGGCGGAAAAGGCCGGGATCTACGTGATCCAGGTCAATATGCGCTCGAGCTTCTCCACCGACGCCTATGTCGGCGCCAACTGGCAGAAGGTCGGAGAGGCGGAGGCGAACGCCCTGGTCCGCAAATGCGGCGCCGGCACGTCCGGCAAGGTCGCGATCGTCCAGGGCGTGCTGACGGCCGCGACGAGCGTCTATCAGATCGGGCCGATCTTGAAAGTCTTTTCCCAGCATCCCGAGATCAAGGTCGTGTCCAATCAGGCGGCCGATTGGGACGCCAGCAAGGCGAAGGCGCTGACGACGACGGTATTGCAGCAGAATCCCGATCTCTGCGGGCTGATCAGCTTCTGGGACGGCATGGCGGTGGGTAGCTCCGCCGCGATCCGGGAAGCGGGCAAGACCGGCAAGGTCTATGTCGTCACCAACGGCGGCGGCGAACAGATGGCTTGCGACAATCTCGAAAGCGGAAATTTCGACGAATATGTCAGCTTCGACGTGCCCCGGCAGGCGAGCGACATGAACGATGCGATCAAGATGCTGTTCCAGAGCAAAGAGCCGGCGGGAAGTGTGAAATTCTCGCTCTATACGCCGAACAAGATCCTGACCAAGGCGGATCTGAAACCCGGCTCGTGCTGGAGCATGAAGAACCTGCCTAAATCCTGAGGCAATCGACGGCGGCCGGCAGGACCGGCCGCCGCTTTTTTCTTGAGGTCGAGGTCGTAGCCCATGGCCGGTGTTGATGCTTTCGTGCGGTGGCGCTACCGTCTGGTGCCCGATCACATCGTCGGCGAGATCCTGTCGAAACGGTGGGCCGACAACCTGATCCCGTTCCTTTTCCTGCTGGCCACGATCCTGGTGTTCGGGGCCAATATTCGGGACTTCTATACCATCGGCTATCTGAGCGATGCCACGCGGCAGCTCGGCGAGTTTCTGCTGGTCGTCATCGGCATGGTGATCGTGATGCTGGGCGGCGGCATCGATCTCAGCGTCGGCTCGACCTTCGCGCTGGCCAATATCGTGACCCTGATCGCGATGAATGTCCTGGGCTGGCCGGTCTGGCTGGCGCTGCTCGCAACCCTCGTGGTGAACGGCATGGTCGGGCTGATGAACGGCGTTCTCATCGGCTATCTCAGAATGCGCGCCTTCCTGACGACGCTCGTCACCCTGATCATGATCCGCGCCGTCGTGGACATATTGCTCTTGAAATATTCGGTGCCGATTTCCGGCGCTTCCGTTACCTCCGCCCTGTGGGACTATGTCGGCGACGGCACGCTGCTGGGCCTGCCGTTCAGCTTCGTCGTCGCTCTGGCCATCGCCGCGATCACGCATGTCTTCCTCAGCCGCTCCCGCCCGGGCTGGCACGTCGCGGCCATCGGCGGATCCAGGCGCTCGGCCTATAATATCGGCATCCCGGTGCGGCGAACGGTGTGCATGACCTACGTGCTGTCGGGCATGCTGTGCGGCATCGCCGGCTTCCTCTTCGCCGCCAGGCTCGGCGGAGCCGGCGCCGACACCGGCGTCGGCCTCGATCTCCAGGCGCTCACCGCCGCCGTGCTCGGGGGCAACAGCCTGGGCGGCGGGCGCGGCTCGGTGGCCAAAGGGGCCCTTGGCGCCGTCATCGTTCTGATCGTCATCAACGGGCTGGTGCGGCTCGGCTTCCAGAGCGGCGCCACCTCGATGGTGCTCGGCCTGATCCTGCTCATGGCCGTCTCCATCGACGTGCGGTGGTTCAAGAACCGGCACAAGGTTCTGTCGAAAGTCTATGTGTCGCCGATGTTCTTCCGCCTGCCGCCCCGCCCCTCCACGCTGCCGGATTCAGCCTCGCCCTATGCGCTGAACGACAAGCTTCGCGATGTCGAGGTCATCGGGCTCGACCGGATCGAGGGGCCGGAGGACGTGATCCTCGATCGCGACGACAATCTCTATTGCGGCTCGCGGCACGGAGACATCGTGAAGTTCTTCGGCCCGGATCATCAGCGCTCGGAGATATTCGCCCATATCGGCGGCCATCCGCTCGGAATGGCGTTCGATCGCGCCGGCCACCTTCAGGTCTGCGTCGGCGGCATGGGTCTTTATGCGGTGTCGCCCGCGGGCGAGGTCCGCAAGATGACGGACGAGACCAACCGTTCGCCGAGATCGATCATCGACGATGCCCGCGTCCGCTTCGCCGACGATGTCGATATCGCGCCGGATGGCAGAATTTTCTTCAGCGAGGCCTCGATCCGCTACGAATCCCAGGACTGGGCGGTGGATGGCGTCGAATGCCGGCCCAACGGGCGCGTGATCTGCTACGACCCGCGCAACGGCACCACCCGCACCGTGCTGCGCAACATCCGGCTGGCGAACGGAATCTGCATGGCGTCCGACGGGCAGTCGCTGCTGCTCAACGAAACCTGGGCCTGCCGTGTTCTGCGCTACTGGTTCGACGGGCCGAAGGCCGGCAAGGTCGAGGTCGTCCTCGACGGCCTTCCGGGCTATCCCGACAATGTCAATCGCGCGTCCGACGGCAATTACTGGCTGGCCCTGGTCGGCATGCGTACCCCCGTCCTTGATCTCGCGCTGCGCAAGCCCGGGTTCCGCCGCCGCATGGCGCGCCGGATCCCGATGGACGAATGGCTGTTTCCCAACATCAATACCGGCTGCATCGTCAAGTTCGACGAACAGGGCAATATCCTCGATGCCTTGTGGGATCTGGGCGGCCAGAACCATCCGATGATCACCTCGATGCGCGAGCATCGCGGCCATCTCTATATCGGCGGCATCTACAACAACCGGATCGGAAAATACCGCATTCCCGGCGCCGACCGGAATTGGACGGCGCAGGATCATTATTGGGGGCCGGCGCGATGATGGGCCCGCTGCGCCGGACGTTCGACCGTTTCCGCGGGGCGGGCGGCGCCGCGATCACGCTGCCGCCGATGGACGGCGTCATCCTGCCCAACCAGGCGATCGAGGAAGCAGCCTCCGTGCTGGCGGTCGAGCAGCCGGACAATCTCGTGTCCGACGGCCGCCGCATCCTGTTTTCGAGCGGCAAGGCCATCCTGGCGTTCGACCCGGCGGCGGAAACAGCCTCGGCCGATATCCTTGCCACCTTCGACAGCGAGGTGACATGCCTTGCCGCGGATGGCGAGGGCAATCTCGCGGCCGGGCTGAACGATGGCACGATCCTTTTCGCGACCGGTCCGAGCCAGGGCCGGCGCCTGTCCGATCCGGGCGCGCGGCCTTCCTGCCCGACGGCGCTGCATTTCGACGGGGAGGCGCTCATCGTCTGCCATGGATCCAGGCGCAACCCGCCTCTGGCATGGAAGCGCGATCTGATGGAACGCAATGCCAGCGGCTCGCTCTGGCGGATCGATCTCGCCACCGGGACGCCCACCTGCCTTGCCCAGGGATTGGCCTTTCCCTATGGCGTCGCGCCGGGGCCGGCGGCAAGCTACGCGGTCGCGGAGAGCTGGCGCCACCGGATCGTCGCGATAGCGCGATCGGGCGGCGGCGCGGCGGCGACGCTGCTCGATCATCTTCCGGGCTACCCGGCGCGGCTGGTTCCGGCGAAGGGGGATGGCCATTGGCTTTGCGTGTTCGCGCCCCGCAGCCGCCTGGTCGAGTTCGTGCTGCGCGAGCGGAATTTTTGCGCCGACATGTTCCGCGAGGTCGAGCCCGATTATTGGATCGCGCCGTCCCTCACCTCGGGGCGGAGCTTTCTCGAACCGCTTCAGGGCGGCGCGATCAAGCAGCTCGGGATCCTGAAACCCTGGGCGCCGAGCCGCTCCTACGGGCTCCTGATCCGGCTCGACGGCGATTTTCATCCTATCGCCAGCTTTCACAGTCGCGCCGACGGGCGGCGGCATGGCGTGACGAGCTGCCTTGATCGGGGCGACCGGGTGCTGGTGGCCTGCAAGGGCGGCGATACGATCGTCGGGCTCGATACGGGTGCCGGCGGAGGGCAAAGCGCATGATTCCCTTGTTCGAGATGCGCGGGATCACCAAGGAATATCGCGGCGTCCCCGCGATCCGGAACGTCGATTTCACCCTGCTTCAGGGCGAGGTCCATGCGCTTCTGGGCGAGAACGGCGCCGGCAAATCGACCCTGACCAAGATCATGGCCGGGGTGGTGCAGCCGACCGGTGGAACCATGCGGCTCGACGGCCGCCCCGTCGTGTTCGCGACGCCCGCCATCGCCTTGAAGCAGGGGGTCGCGATGGTGTTCCAGGAGACGACCCTGGTTCCATCCATGACGGTGGCGCAGAATCTCTATCTCGGCGAGGAGCGCTTCCTGAACCGTCTGCGCGGCATCTATATCTCGGCGCAGCAGTTCCTCCAATCGCTCAATTTTCCGGTCGATCCCGCGGCGACGGTGGCGTCCCTCGGCGCCGCCAAGAAGCAGATGGTCGAGATCGGGCGCGCGGTGCGGCACAATGCCCGGATCCTCGTCTTCGACGAGCCGACCGCCGCGCTGACGCCCGAGGAAAAGCATCATTTCGTCGCCCTGGTCGAACGGTTGAAAAGCCGCGGCGTCTCCATCGTGTTCATTTCCCACGCGCTGGAGGAGGCGTTGGAAATCGCCGACCGCATCACCGTTCTGCGCGACGGCCAGCACATCGTCACCGACGTCACCGCCAATTTCGACCGCGACAAGATCATCCATGCCATGGTCGGCCGTTCGCTCTCGGGCGAGCTTTATCGCCGCCGCGAGCAAAGCCAGGTTCGCCCGCCGGGCCGCCGGGTTCTGAGCGTGCAGGATCTGACCATGGGCAACATGGTGCGGAACAACTCGTTCTCGGTGTACGAGGGCCAGATCACCGGCATTTTCGGCCTGGTGGGATCGGGGCGTTCGGAAACGGCCAGAATCGTCGCCGGCGTGGTCAAGCGGGATTTCTTCCATGGCGGCGAGGTACGGTTCGAGGATCGCGCCGTCCGCTATAAAGTGCCGGCGCCCGCGGTCCGGGACGGGATCGTCTATGTCACGGAAGACCGCAAGCTCGAAGGATTCTTCGAGACGATGTCGATTGCCGATAATCTCTATGCCGGCCTGCTGGCGAAGAATCTCAATGCGGGCGGCCCGATCGTGAACATGGCGGAGATGCGTCGGCTCGCCGATGCCTGGACGCAGACCCTGAATATCCGCGCCATCAACAAGAACGCCCGTGCCGTCGAGCTTTCCGGCGGCAACCAGCAGAAGCTCGTCATCGGCAAGGCGCTGCTGCAAAAGCCGCGGCTGATCATCTTCGACGAGCCCACGCGAGGCGTCGATGTCGGCGCCATCGGCGAGATCCATCAGCTCATCAATCGCCTTGCCGACGAAGGCCTGGCGGTGATCATGATCTCCTCTTATTTGCCCGAAATCATGAATTTGTCGGATAGAATCCTGGTCTGTCGGCAAGGTCGGGTGGTCGAGGAATTCATGCCCGGCCGGGTGACCGAGGAGAAGATCATGTATGCGGCGGTGCATTGACGGCGGACCTGCCTCAGGCGCGGGCGCCGGGTCAAGAACCGGATAAGGAGGAGCGATGGACGATAACGTAACCCGGGCGGCGGCCGCCCTGATGGACGAGCATGGCAGCAAGGCGAAATTCCACTCCCTGGCTCCGGCGTTCGGGATCGCCGATCTCGATGCCGCCTATGCGGTGCAACGCGATTATGTCCGCCGTCAGCAGCAGAGCCGCCAGGTTGGCGCCGTCGGCTACAAGGTCGGGCTGACCTCGCCGCGCATGCAGGCCATGTGCGGGATCGACCGTCCCATCGCGGGCGTTGTGCTTGCCGATCGCGTTCATTCCTCCGGCGTGCGCCTGAAGGCCGCGGACTATGGACGGCTCGGGCTCGAGTTCGAGATCGCGGTGCGGATGGGACGCGATTTTCGCCCCGCGGCCGGCCCCGTCGAGCTTTCGCATGTCGCCGAGGCGATCGACGCGGTCTGTCCCGCAATCGAGGTCGTCGATGACCGCGGCTGCGACTACAAGACCTTGGATGTTTTCTCGCTCGTTGCCGACAATTCATGGAACGCCGGCATCGTGCTTGGCGAGTTCCGACCGGCCTGGCCGGATCTTGCTTCCATCGAGGGCATCATTTCGATAACGGGGGATGCCGTCGACCGGGGTAGCGGGCGCGACGTTCTCGGCCATCCCTTCCAATCGGTCACCTGGCTCGCCGGCCATCTCGCCCTGGCCGGAGGCGGGCTGCGCGCGGGAGACATCGTCATGACCGGGAACATGGTGACGACGAAGTTCCCGGCCCCGCCCGCCGACTGCCGGTTCGAGGTAGCGGGCCTGGGCTCGATCGCGCTTTCGATAGAAGGGTAGGATCCGCCGGCGATCGGCGGTAAAGTGTCGGCCTGCTTTCCGAACCCTCGATTGCGGGCGGAAGCAAAAGCCGAAAGCTCGCCCTGCCGCCCATGGCCATCGACAATCAAATTCGCATTGCTGCTCCGCTGGTTCTCCGGGTGGCCCTGGTCGGCATCCTGGCCGGCGCGGCCTATGGCTATTTTTCGGCGACGACCGCCGGCGGCGCCGGCCTCTATGGCATCGGGCGCGGGGCGCTGACTGGCGGCCTCATTGCCGGCATCCTCGGATCTCTCGAAGCCTTCGTCTTGCGGGGCCCGCTCGGGGCGATTTTTGGCCGGATCCCGTTTCTGCTCAATCTCGGCCTGAAATCGCTGGTCTATCTCGTCGTCTTCCTGTTCGGGATCGCGGCCGGCCAGTGGCTGATGCCCGTCTCCTCCGGCGCCGGCGTGCAGATCGCGCGCAACGACATCCTGTTCTGCTTTGCCGTCGGTTTCGTCGTCAACTTCCTGTTGGAGGTGAACCGCCTGCTCGGCCAGAACGTGCTGCTGAGTTTCGCCACCGGCCGCTATTATCGTCCGCGGGTGGAGCAGCGCATCTTTCTCTTCATCGACATGACGAATTCGACCGCCGCCGCCGAGCGGCTGGGCGAGGTCGATTTCCATCGCCTGCTCAACCGCTTCGTCAGCGATCTCACCGGCGCGCTCGTGGTGCTGAAGGGCGAGATCCACAAATATGTCGGCGACGAGCTGATCGTGACCTGGCCGCTCGCCGTCGGCCTGAAGGACGCGCGCTGTCTGAGCGCCTGCTTTGCGGCGATCGGGCGGCTTTCCGAACTCGGGCCATCCTATCAGCGCGAATTCGGCCTGACGGTGCGGATCCGCGCCGGCCTCCATTGCGGGCCGGTCGTTGTCGGCGAGATGGGCACGATCAAGAAGGAAATCGCGCTGATCGGCGATACGATGAATACGGCGGCGCGCATCGTCGATGCCTGTCGCGATAGCGGCGAGGCGGTCATCGCCTCGGCGGCGCTGCTGCATCAGCTCGCGATCCCGCCTGGCATCACCGCGCGTGCCTTAGGCCCGGTCCAGCTACGCGGCAAGAAGAACCCGGTCGAACTCGTCGCGCTGCACGAGAAGGCCCTGGCCCTGGATAGGGTTGTTCGAGCATGATTCTTTTGGAAAAGCGATGCCCGTTTTTCTAAGATCATGCTTTGGATGGGAGAAAAGACGATGAAGCTCTCCAGCGAACAGGTTCGCCAATTCGAGGAACTGGGCTATCTGCTCCTGCCCGATCTTTTCTCCCCGGCGGAGATGGCGATCCTCAACGCCGAGGTTCCCAAGATCCTGACGCAGCAGCGTACCGAGGTGATCCGGGAAAAGGGGAGCGATGCGCCGCGCTCCGCGTTCTACGTGCAGACCTGGAACGATGTGTTCGAGCGATTGGCCCGGCATCCGCGGCTGGTCGAGCCGGGCATCCAGTTGCTCGGGTCCGACAAGCTTTACATGCACCAGTTCAAGATCAATGCCAAAGCGGCGTTCGACGGCGCGGTCTGGCAATGGCATCAGGATTATGCCACCTGGTACGAGGACGACCAGATGCCGAGCCCGCAGGCGATGAATATCGCGCTGTTCCTGGCCGAGGCGAACGAGTTCAACGGCCCGCTGATGTTCATCCCGAAAAGCCACCGTGGCGGCCGGTTGCAGGCGGGTCACGATGTCACGACCACAAGCTATCCGCTGTGGACGACCGACAGCGAAACGATCACCCGCCTGGTTGCCGAGGGCGGCATCGTGGCGCCCAAGGGGCCGCCGGGGTCGGCGCTGCTCTTTCACGGCAATCTCGTTCATGCGTCGGGCTCCAACCTCACGCCGTGGTCGCGTTGGATCGTCTATCTGTCGCTCAACCGCTGCGACAATGCCATCCGCCGCTTCAAGCGGCCGACCTGGATCGCCAATCATGATTTCACGCCGATCGAGATGCGGCCGGACGATTGCCTGATCTCATACGCGCGCCAGGCTCGGGGCGCGGCGGAATAGGCGTTTCTTGACCGGGCGGATTTAAGGAGGAGGGCCGATGAGCCTCCATCGCATGCTGCGCCAGCGCCAGGAAGCCGGCAAACCCTTGCGCGTCGGCGTGATCGGCGCGGGCAAGTTCGGTACCATGTTTCTCGCCCAGGCACGGCGCACGCCGGGCATTCATCTCGTGGGCCTCGCGGATTTGTCGGTTCCGCGCGCCCGCGAAGCGCTGGCGCGCACCGGCTGGCCGGCGGAGCGGACGGAGGCGCGCAGCCTCGATGACGCGGTCAAAACCGGCGGTACCCATGTCGGCGCCGATGTCGATGCGCTGATCGGACATCCCGAAATCGAGATCATCGTCGAGGTGACGGGCAATCCGACGGCCGCGGTGAGCCATGCGCTGAAGGCGTTCGCCGCCGGCAAGCATGTGGTCAACGTGACGGTCGAAGCTGATGCTTTTTGCGGGCCTCTGCTCGCCCGGCGCGCCGAGGAAGCGGGTGTTGTCTACAGCCTTGCCTATGGCGACCAGCCGGCTTTGATCTGCGATCTTGTCGATTGGGCGCGCACCGCGGGGTTCGATGTGGTCAGTGCCGGCCGCGGCCACAAATGGCTGCCTCATTTCGCGGCGTCGACGCCCGATACGGTGTGGAAATATTACGGCCTGACCGAGGAGCAGGCCCGGCTCGGCGGCCTCAACCCGCAAATGTTCAACTCGTTTCTCGATGGTTCCAAGCCGGCGATCGAAAGCACGGCGGTATGCAACGCGACCGGCCTGCTGCCGCCGCCCGACGGCCTCGAATATCCGCCCTGCTCGCTCGACGATCTGCCGTTCGTCTGCCGGCCGAAATCCGAAGGCGGCCAGCTTCATTTCAAGGGGCAGGTCGAGGTTCTGTCTTCGCTCGAACGCGATGGGCGGCAGATCCCCCATCATATCCGCTGGGGGGTATTCGTCGTTTTCGAAGGCGATAGCGACTATGTCCGGCGCTGTTTCGCCGAGTACGGCCTGATTACCGATCCCGAAAGCCGCTATGGCGCGCTCTACAAGCGCTGGCATCTGATCGGGCTGGAACTTGGCATCAGCGTCGCTTCCGTCGGCTTGCGCCGGGAGCCGACGGGCTGCCCGGACGGTTTCCGCGCCGACGCCATCGCGGCCGCCAAGCGCGACCTCAAGCCGGGCGAGATCCTCGATGGCGAAGGCGGGTACACCGTCGTCGGCAAGCTGATGTCGGCCAAGGACAGCCTCGCGATCGGCGCCTTCCCGCTCGGCCTCGCGCACAAGGTCAAGGTCGTGAACCCCGTGAAGGCGGGAACGGCCCTGCGTTGGAGCGATGTTCAGGTCGATGACACGCTCGAAGCCGTGCGCATCCGGCGCGAAATGGAAGCCTTGTTCCGCAATCCCTCACGCCGGGCGGCCGAGTAGGAAACCAGCCCGAAGACGCGCATCGCGCCGCCGTTTGGCCATCCGCCTGCGGCGGTGTTGCCGGCAATTCCCGTGTGGCGCACAATGCGCCTGAGAAAATCGATCGTCAGGGGAAGATCGATCGGGAGGACGCCGTGTTTCGGACCTTGGGCTGCTGCGCTTTGGGCATCGCCCTGGCCGGGTGTGCCGCGGGCAATGCGCCGCCGCCGCCGGCTCCGGCTCCGGCCGGGTCTACCGCAACGCACTCCGGGTCGGCCCAGTCCGCTTCGGCCCGGGCCAGCGCGCTTGCGGAGGCGCAATTCCAGATCGCCGAGGCCATTGCCGCCCGCAGCCAGGGCAATTATGCCTTGGCCTATCAGCTCCTGAAGAAATACGCCGAGGAAGGCGATGCGGTCGCCGAGGTCAACCTCGGTTATCTCTACGCCCATGGCCAAGGGGTGGCACAAGATCAGAATGAAGCCGTGCGGCTTTATCGCCTGTCCGCCGATCAGGGCAATACCGAGGCGATGAACGCGATCGGCTTCAAATTCGACACGGCTCCCGGCGCCGCTCGCGATACGGTCAAGGCCGCGCAATGGTTCCGCAAGGCGATCGCCGGCGGCAACGTGATGGCGATGAATAATCTCGCCGATTTCTACAATGTCGGGGTCCCCGGCGCGCCTCAGGATAAAGCGGCGGCGATAGGGCTTTGGCGCAAGGCGGCGGAAAAAGGCGATATCGCCGCGATGACGAACCTCGGCGGCGCCCTGCTCTACGGGCCGCAATCGCTGCGCAACCCCGAGGAAGGGATCAAATGGCTGCGGCTTGCCGCGAGCAAGAACAATCCCGCCGCAATCGACGATATCGGGTCGCTCTATGAGCATGGAACCATCGTGCCGAAAGATTACGGCCAGGCGATGATATGGTATCGCCGTGGCGCCGCGGCGGGCTATGCCACGTCGTTTGAACGCATCGGCTTCCTCTATTTCAACGGGCTCGGCGTTCCTCAGGATTATGCCATCGCATTGAAATACTTTCGGGCGGCCGCGGATCGCGGCGACACGGAAGCCGTCCTGGCTGTCGGAATCGCGCTGACGAAGGGGCAGGGGGTTCCGGCGAACCCGGTGGAGGGGGTGAAATGGGTGCGCCGCGCCGCCGACAAGGGCACGGCCGTCGCTCAATTCGATCTCGGGGCGGATTATGCGAGCGGATACGGCGTGGCGAAAGATCCCGTCGAAGCGGTGAAATGGTATCGCCTGGCCGCGAACCAGGGCGAGCCGCATGCCATGGCCAAGCTCGGCCAAGCGCTCTTTTTTGGCACCGGCACGCCGCAAAATCAATCCGAAGCCTTGACGTGGTTTCATGCCGCCGCCGCGAAGGGGAATGCCTTGGCGGAGACCTTCCTGGCCAACGCCTACGACAAGGGGGACGGCGTCGCTGCCGATCCTGTCGAAGCGGCGAAATGGTATCACCTGGCCGCGGCCCAAGGCGACGTGATCGCGGAATTCAATCTGGGCGTCCTGTACAGAATGGGACGTGGCGTGGCGAAAGATCCGGCGAAGGCGCTGAAATGGTATCGCCGTGCCGCGGACCAGGGTAACGCGAATGCGCTTTTTGCGGTCGGCCTGGCTTATCACTAGGGCGACGGCGTGCCGCGGGATGACCAGAAGGCCGCGATGTTCTTCCGTGTCGCCGCCAAAAAAGGTCTGGCGGAGGCGCAATTCTCGCTTGGCGATGCTTATCTGGCGGGAGAGGGCGTCCCCGCCGATCCGGCCGAAGCGGTGAAATGGTTTCGCCTCGCGGCAGATCAGG
>CALCYJ010000322.1 GCA_937905845.1 uncultured Rhodospirillales bacterium | reverse complement strand
AGCCGCGCTATGCCTCGCTGCCCAACATCATGAAGGCGAAGAAGAAGCCGATCGATGAAAAGACCCCGGCCGAGCTTGGCGTCGATATCGCGCCGCGGCTGAAAGTCCTGAAGGTGGAAGAGCCGCCCAAGCGTCAGGCCGGCCGCAAGCTGAAAGACGTGGCGGAGCTGGTGAAGGCCTTGCGGACCGAAGCGGGAGTGATCTGATGGCGGCCCTGGTAATTGCCGAACACGACAATGCGGCGCTGAAGGGCGTCACCCTCAATACCGTGACGGCCGCGGCGAAGCTCGGGGGCGAGGTCCATGTCCTGGTCGCCGGGTCGAACTGCCGCGCCGTGGCGGAAGCCGCCGCCAAGATCGCCGGCGTGAGCAAGGTGCTCCTGGCCGACGACGAATCCTACGGCCATCAGCTTGCCGAAGCGCTGGCGCCCCTCGTCATCTCGCTGGCCAAGGGCTATAACGCCGTGCTCGCCGCCGCCACGACCGGCGGCAAGAACGTGATGCCGCGGGTTGCCGCCGTGCTCGATGTCGCGCAGGTGAGCGAGATCGTCGCGGTCGTATCCCCCGATACGTTCGTGCGGCCGATCTATGCCGGCAATGCCATGGCGACGGTGCAATCCCTGGACGCGATCAAGGTGCTGACGGTGCGCACGACGGGCTTTGCCGCCGCGGCGGCGGAAGGCGGCAGTGCTACGATCGAAGCGGTGGCGAAGGCGGAAGCCCCGGCGCTGTCGCGCTTCGTCGGCCAGGAACTCTCCAAGTCCGACCGGCCGGAGCTTACCGCGGCACGGATCATCGTCTCGGGCGGTCGCGGCATGCAGTCGGGAGATAATTTCGTCCTGCTGGAACGCCTGGCCGACAAGCTCGGCGCCGCCGTCGGCGCCAGCCGCGCCGCCGTCGATGCCGGATTCGTGCCCAACGATTACCAGGTCGGCCAGACCGGCAAGATCGTAGCGCCCGAGCTTTATATCGCGGTCGGCATTTCCGGTGCCATCCAGCACCTGGCCGGCATGAAGGATTCGAAAGTCATTGTCGCGATCAACAAGGACGAGGAGGCGCCGATCTTCCAGGTCGCTGACTATGGCCTGGTCGGCGATTTGTTCAAGATTGTGCCCGAGCTGGAAGCGGAGCTTTCGAAGTAACTCGAGCCACCACCGGACGAGGGTTGAGCGGAGATGATACAAAAGATCGGCGTGATCGGCGCCGGGCAGATGGGGAACGGCATCGCGCACGTCTGTGCGCTGGCGGGGTTCGATGTCGTGCTGAACGACACCGACCGGGGGCAGATCGACGTGGCCCTGAAGACGATCGGGCACAATATCGATCGCCAGGTCTCCCGCCATCTGGTTTCCGAACCGGAAAAGGTGGCGGCGCTGGCCCGCATCCATCCGACCGACAAGCTCGACGCCCTCTCCGACGTCGATCTGGTGATCGAGGCGGCGACCGAGAACGAGGCGGTCAAGCGCAAGATCTTCGCCACGATCTGTCCGGTGTTGCGCAAGGACACGCTCATCGCCACCAATACCTCCTCGATCTCGGTGACGCGCCTCGCCTCCTCGACCGACCGGCCGGAACGTTTCATGGGCATGCATTTCATGAATCCGGTGCCGGTGATGCAGCTCGTCGAGTTGATCCGCGGCATCGCCACCGACGAGGAAACGTTCCGCACCGTCCGCGAACTGACCATCAAGCTCGGCAAGACCCCCGCCAATGCCGAGGATTTCCCCGCTTTCATCGTCAACCGCATCCTGCTGCCGATGATCAACGAGGCGGTCTATACGCTCTATGAAGGGGTGGGGTCGGTCGATGCCATCGATACCGCGATGCGGCTTGGCGCCAACCACCCGATGGGACCGCTGCAACTGGCCGATTTCATCGGCCTGGATACCTGCCTCGCCGTCATGCAGGTGCTTTACGAAGGCCTGGCCGACAGCAAATACCGGCCCTGTCCGCTGCTGGTCAAATATGTCGAGGCCGGCTGGCTCGGCCGCAAGGCGGAGCGCGGCTTCTACGATTATCGCGGCGAGACGCCCATTCCCACCCGTTAGCTGGCCCACACGCTAACCGGCCCGCCCGTCAGCTCGCGGCCGGCGCCTTCACCGCCGCCTCGATCAGCGCCTTGGCCGCCGGCTGGCCCCAGGCGGCCGGCCCGACCAGGCGGCCGATCACCCGTCCCTGCCGGTCGATGAGCAGGCTGGTCGGCAGGCCGATGACATCGAAGGCGTGCGCCGATTCCAGGCTGGTATCGACGTAGGGCACGATATGGCCGGCGCCGACGGAGGCAAGATAGCTTTTCACCTTGGCCATGCCGCCGGTATCCTCGGCGATGGCCACCACCTGGAAATCGGCGCCGCCGAGGGCGGCTTGGAGCCGGTCGAGCGCGGGCATCTCCGCCCGGCACGGCGCGCACCAGGTCGCCCAGAGATTGACCAGCACGACCTTGCCCCTGAAGGCCGCGAGATCGACAGGCTTGCCGGACGCATCGTTGAAGCGCACGCTCGGCGCTGGCCTGGGCGGCGTCACGGCGGTAAAATCGGCCATGCCGCCGGCAAGCCCGCCCCCGGCAAGTCCGCCCGATGTCGGCCCGGCTTGCGGCGACGCGCTTGCCGCCCGCGCGGCCGGCGTTCCCGGATCCGGCTCTCCTGGCCGCGCGAAACGGCCGGGGTGCCGGAGAAGAACGGCGACAAGCGCGCCCGAAACGGCTAAAACCGCCAGCGTCCAGATGACCGATCGACCCATCATGATCCTTTCCTGCCCTGGAGCCTGCGCATGACGAAACCACCCGCCGCCGCACCCGCGGGCCCGGGCGATGCCAACGCGCTCTGGGGCGGCCGCTTCGCCGCCGGCCCTGCGGCCGTCATGGCCGAGATCAACGCCTCGATCGGCGTCGACCAGCGCCTCTATGCCGAGGATATCGCGGGTTCGGCCGCGCATTGCAAGATGCTTGTGGCGACGAAGATCCTGAGCGCCGCCGACGGCGAGGCGATCCTTTCCGGCCTGGCCCAGGTGGAGCGCGAGATCGCGGCGGGCGCCATGGCCTTCGATCCGGCGCTCGAAGACATCCATATGCATGTCGAGGCGCGGCTGAAGGAGCTGATCGGCGAGCCGGCGGGACGGCTGCATACCGCGCGCTCGCGCAACGACCAGGTGGCGACCGACTTCCGCCTGTGGGTGCGCGCGGCGCTCGATCGGCTGGACGCGGGCCTGAAGCGCTTCCAGGGCGCGCTGCTCGATCAGGCGGAACGCCATGTGGCCACGATCCTGCCGGGCTTCACCCATCTCCAGGCGGCGCAGCCCGTGACTTTCGGCCATCATCTCCTGGCCTATGTCGAGATGGCGGGCCGCGACCGCGGCCGGGCCCTGGATTGCCGCCGGCGCCTGAACGAATCGCCGCTCGGCGCCGCGGCGCTCGCCGGCACCTCGTTTCCGATCGACCGCGAGATGACGGCGCGCGCGCTCAACTTCGACCGGCCGATGGGCAATTCGCTCGATGCGGTGTCGGACCGCGATTTCGCGCTGGAATATCTGGCGCTCGCCGCCATCGCCGCCGTGCATCTCTCGCGCCTGGCCGAGGAGCTGGTTCTCTGGTCCTCGGCCCAATTCCGCTTCGTGCACCTCTCGGACGCCTATACGTCCGGCTCCTCCATCATGCCGCAGAAGCGCAACCCCGATGCCGCCGAGCTGGTCCGCGCCAAGACCGGCCGGATCGTCGGCGCCCTTACCGCGCTCCTGATCGTCCTGAAAGGCCTGCCGCTGGCCTATGGCAAGGACATGCAGGAGGACAAGCAGCAGACTTTCGATGCCGCCGACAGTATCGAGCTTTGCCTCGCCGCCATGACCGGCATGATCGGCGACATGAGGATCGAGGCGGCGGCGATGCGGGCCGCGGCCGCGGCCGGCTTCATCACCGCGACCGACCTCGCCGACTGGCTGGTGCGGGTCAAGGGCCTGCCGTTCCGCGAGGCCCACCATGTCACCGGCCGCCTGGTCAAGCTGGCGGAAGCGGGCGGGCGCGGCCTCGAATCCCTGACCCTCGCCGAAATGCAGGCGATCTTCCCCGGCATCACCGAGGATGTCTTCACCGTGCTCGGCATCGAGAATTCGGTCTTAAGCCGCGTGAGCTTCGGCGGCACCGCCCCGGTCCGGGTCGCGGAAGCCGTCGCCGCGGCGCGGGCGCGCTGGAGCAGCCCATGAGCCTGCGGCGGATGGCGCTGACGCTGCTGCTTGCGGCCTGCATCGCCTTGCCGCTCGCGTCCTGCGGCCGCAAGGGCAAGCTCGAAGCGCCGCCCGGCTCCAACCCGGCGCAGTCGGACATTCCGCTCCCGCGCGTCCGCTGAATTATGAGAACCTGACCTTGCCGCGGACACGCTGCCCCGCTACCTCTCAATCCAGGCGAGCCCGAAGGACGCGATGACCCACTTCACCTACCGCAACGGCGAGTTTCATGCCGAGGACGTGCCGCTCTCGCGGATTGCGGCCGAGGTCGGCACGCCGTTCTATTGCTATGCGAGTGCCGCGCTCGAAGAACATTATCGGGCCTTCGCCGAGGCTTTCGCCGCCATGCCCGCACTCATCTGCTATGCGCTCAAGGCCAATTCCAACCAGGCGGTGATCGCCACGCTGGCCGCGGCCGGCGCCGGCGCCGACGTGGTTTCGGAGGGCGAGCTGCGCCGCGCGATGGCGGCCGGGGTGCCGGCCTCGCGCATCGTCTTCTCGGGCGTCGGCAAGACGGCGGGTGAAATGGCGCTGGCGCTGGCCGCCGGCATCCATCAGTTCAATGTCGAATCCGAACCCGAACTGCATAGTTTGAGCGCCGTGGCGCAAAGCCTGGGCAAGATTGCGCCCATCACCATCCGGGTCAATCCCGATATCGATGCCCGGACCCATGCCAAGATCTCCACCGGCAAGGCGGAGAACAAGTTCGGCGTCCCCTGGCAGCGCGCCCGCGCCGTCTATCGCCAGGCGGCGGCCCTGCCCGGACTCAAGATCGTCGGCGTCGATGTCCATATCGGCTCCCAGCTCACCGAGCTTGGCCCTTTCGAGGCCGCCTTCACCCGCGTCGCCGCGCTGGTGGCGGAATTGCGCGCCGACGGCCACGACATCACCCGGCTGGATCTCGGCGGCGGCCTCGGCATCCCCTATGAGGCGGGGCAGCAGCCGCCGAGCCCGGCGGATTATGCCGCGATGATCCGCCGCGTGACCGGGCATCTTGGCTGCGCGCTGGTCCTGGAGCCGGGCCGCCGCCTGGTCGGCGATGCCGGCGTGCTGGTGGCGCAGGTCCTTTATGTCAAAGCGTCGGAACGCAAGACTTTCGTCATTCTCGATGCGGCCATGAACGATCTGATCCGCCCGAGCCTCTATGACGCCTGGCACGATATCGTGCCCTTGCGCAAACCCGCCGCCGATGCGCCCTACCAGGTGGTGGACATCGTCGGCCCGGTCTGCGAAAGCGGCGATACGCTGGCGACCGACCGGCGGCTGCCCTCGCTAGTCAAGGGCGACCTGGTCGCCATCCGCTCCGCCGGCGCCTATGGCGCGGTCATGGCCTCGACCTACAATACGCGGCCGCTGGTGCCCGAAGTGCTGGTCAAGGGCGAGGGCTTCGCCCTGGTCCGGCCGCGGCCGAGCTATGCCGATCTCCTGGGCCTGGACCGCCTGCCGCCCTGGCTCGACGGCGCCGCGGGCGCTGCGAGTGCTGCGGGCGCCGCGAGTGCCTCAAGTACCGCGAGTGCTGCGGGCACGGCGAGTATCCCGGGCACGGCGAGTGCCGCCGCTCCCCTGGCCCTGCGCCATCCGGCCGCGACCCCGCCGCCGAAAATCCTGCGGACATGACCGGGCGCCCGCGCCGCACCCCGCCGCTTTCGCGCTCGCTCGCGTGGCGGCAGGCCGCGGCCTGGCTGGCTCTCTTGTGGGAACGGCTGTGGCCGGCGCTCTGGCCGGCGGCAAGCTTGAGCGGCGTCTTTATCGCCAGCGCCTGCATGGGCGCCTGGGCGTGGCTTGCTCCCTGGCCGCATGCGATCCTGCTCGGCCTGCTGGCGCTGGCGGGCGCGATACTGCTGGGCCTGGGCTTCGCCCGGTTCAAGGTGCCAAGCCGCGAAGACGCGCGCCGCCGCCTCGAAATCAAGGGCGGATTGGCGCACCGGCCGCTTGCCGCGCTCTCCGACCGGCCGGCGGCGGGAACGAGTGCGGCGGGCCTGGCACTCTGGCAGCGCCATCTCGCCCTCCGGGCCGGCGAGCTGCGGCACCTGCGCATCGGCTTGCCACGCCCCAATGTCGCGGCGCGCGATCCCTGGGGCCTGCGCGCGGCTGCGGTGCTGCTGGTCGTGGTCGGCCTTGCCGTGGCCGGCGGCACCTGGCGCCAGCGCCTGTTCCAGGCGCTCCATCCCGAGCTTAACGTCCTGAGCGCACCGCCCGACATCGATGCCTGGATCGATCCGCCGGCCTATACCGGCCTGCCGCCGATCTTCCTCACCCGCGAGGGCCATGTGCTGGCCGCGCCCGGCGCCAAGCCGCTGCCGGTCCCGGCCGGCAGCCTGCTTCAGGCCGAGGTGCATGGCGGCAGCGGCCAGCCGGAACTGCTGCTGGACGGCACGGTGCACCGCTTCACCGCCCTTGGCGGCGCCAACCACCAGATCACGCTGAAGCTGACGGGCGGCCGGCGCCTCGCCCTGCGCCAGGACGGCCGCCGCCTCGCCCTCTGGCGGCTCAACCTCGTTCCCGACCTGCCGCCGACCATCGCCTTCGCCCAGAAGCCGGAAGAAACGCCGCGCCATGCGCTGCGCATCCTCTATCAGGCGCATGACGATTACGGCGTGACGAAAGTCTGGCTCGAGATCCGGCGCAAGGCCCAGGACAAGCCGGTGATCGTGCCGCTGCCGCTCGACCTTGGCCAGGCGAAGGATCCGCGCGCCACCAGCTATCTCGATCTCACGGCGCAAATCTGGGCCGGGCTGCCGGTGACGCTCACCCTCGTCGCGTCCGATGCCATCGGCCAGACCGGGCGGAGCGCACCGCAGGCGATTCGCCTGCCGGCCCGCGACTTTCATCAGCCGGTCGCCCGCGCCCTGGTCGAGCAACGGCGCCTTCTGGCCGAAAGCGCCGGACATTGGCAGGGGGTGGCGCTGGCGCTGTCGGCGATCGCGACGCTGCATGACGCCTACCGCGACGATCTCGGCATCTTCCTCGGCCTGACGGTGGCGGAAGACACGCTGCGGCGCGACCGGCGGCCGACCATGCTGCCCAAGGTCGAGGATCTGCTGTGGGATGCCGCCCTCCAGATCGAGGATGGCGATCTGGGCGTGGCGGAACGCGCCTTGCGTCAGGCGGAGGACGCGCTGCGCCAGGCCCTCGCCGCGCACGCCCCGCAAAGCGTGATCGAGCAGCGCATGCAGGCGCTGCGTCAGGCGCTCGACCGTTTCCTGGCCGAGCTTGGCAACCAGGAGCGCCAGGCGCAAGCCGAGGCGCCGCCGCCCGGCAACCGCACGATCAGTCCTCAGGATCTGCAACGCCTGCTCGAAGGCATGGAGACGATGGAACATTCCGGCGCCAGGGACGCCGCCCGCGCCATGCTCGACCGCCTGCAAGGATTGCTGGAGAGCTTGCGCTCGGGCAACGCGCAAGCCGGCGCCGCCGGCCAGGCCGGCGCCGCGGCCAACGCCTTGAACCGCCTGCTGCAACGCCAGCAGAAGCTGCTGGACGACACGTTCGGGCTCGCCCGCCGGCAGACCGGCAACAGCGAAGAGCCGGGCGCGGGCCAGCAGACAAGCCCGGCGCTGCCCGGCGCGCGTGGCAGGGCCGGCGGCTCGGGCAGCGCCGGCGGCGAGGGCGAAACCGGCCAGCTGGCCCAGGATCAGAACGCGCTGCGCGAGGCGCTCGGCCGGCTGATGGGCCAGTTCGGGCAGAGCGGCATTCCGGTGCCCAAAAGCTTGAGCCAGGCGGGCCAGGCGATGGGCGATGCCGCCACGGCGCTGGGTCAGGGCGAGCCGAAGGCGGCGGTGCGGCCGCAGACCCAGGCGCTGGAGGCGTTGCGCCGGGGCGCGGAGGCGCTGGCGCAGCGGCACACCCGGCCGGAGAGCGGCGCGGCCGGGGGACGCGACCCGGGGACGGCCAACGAAGACCCGCTCGGCCGGCCGGCCGATGGTTTCGACATGGGCGATTCCGTCCATATCCCCGATCACGGCGATGTGCAGCAGAGCCGCGAGATCCTGGACGAGCTATACCGCCGCGCCGGCGATCGCGACCGGCCGGAATTCGAACTCGATTACCTCGACCGGCTGCTCAACCGCTTCTGACCGCTCCGCGAGGTCCGATCTATCCGGAAAGCCCTATCGCCTGTCGCCGGTCATGCCTTGGCCGCGAGAGCCGCCTCGACGGCGCGGCAGATCTCGTCCAGCGTGAACGGCTTGGCGATCACCTCGTGCACCAGAAACTGGAGATTATGAGCCCGCTGGCGTTCCGCCCCATAGCCGGTCATGAGCAGGATGCGCATCTCGGGCCAGTCCTTCGTCACCTTGAGCGCGAGCGCGATCCCGTCCATCACCGGCATGACGATATCGGCGAGCAGCAGATCGAAGTCTGCGCTCCCCAGCGCCTGGAGCGCCGCGGCGCCATCCTCCGCCAGCGCGACGCTATGACCCTGATGGGTCAGGGCGCGGCGCACGAACTCGCGCACCGCCGGCTCGTCTTCCGCGACCAGGATGCGGGCCATGGCTCAAGACGCCCCGGGCGGCGGGGCGAAAGCGCCGATATAGGGCAGTTCCCGATAGCGGTGGGCATAATCGAGCCCATAGCCGACGACGAACCGGTCGGGACAGAGGAAGCCGACATAATCGGCCCTAACCGCCCGCGATCCCGCCACCGGCTTGTCCAGCAGGACGCAGACCTTCACCATTGCCCCCCGCTCTTCGAGCAGCGCCTTGGCGAAAGCCAGCGTGCGGCCCGATTCGAGGATATCGTCGACCAGAAGGACGCGCCGCCCGCCGACATTGTCCTCGACATCGCGGCCGATCTTCACACGGCCGCTGCTTTCGGTACCGCTGCCATAGCTCGACAGGGTCATGAAATCGACCTCGGGCTGCAAGCCGGCGAAATGCAGGGCGCGCAGCAAATCGGCGGCAAAGACGAAGCTGCCTTTCAGCACCGCCACCAGCAGAAGCTCCGGCCCGAGGTCGTGGGCGATGGCGGCGGCAAGCGCGGTGACGCGCTCGGCGATCTCGGCCGCGCTATAGAGGACTTCGATGCCGGCCGTCGCTGCGTCCATGCCCGGTCACGACGGCGGCCGGCCGGCCGGCCCGACGAAGGTGATGAGCAGGTCGCTGGCATCGGCCGGCGGGCCGGAAAGGCGGGAGGAGAAGGTCAACGTGCCGTGCGGCGGGATCTCGTCCGGATTGGCGGTATAGAGCCAATGATAGATCTCCTGCCCCTTGGCATTGCGGAGCGCAATGCGCATCTTGGGCACGGTATGCGGCTCGCCGGTGATATTGGTGATCTCGCCGCTCACCCGCAGCACCACGACGCCGCCCTCGTCGGAGGTCGAGGATTTGAGATCCTTGAGCGCCAGGCCAAGGCGGGCGGGCGTGTCGATCGGCACCCCGAGCGCGGCATAGACGGAAGCCGCCGGCGGCCACAATTCCACCAGCCGGTTGCGCCCGGCCCAGCCGCCGCCCAGCACGAGGACGAGAACCAGCAGGAAGGCCAGCCACCCGGTCGCGGCACCCCGGCGCCGCACGTCCTTGGAGAGCGCCGGCAGGTTGGATCCGGGCGCGAGCGGACGCAGCCGCGGCGGCGGCTCGACCTCGATCTGCCGGGGCAGATCGGCGGGCGGCATCTCCCGCCAGCTATGGCTGCATTTGGCACAGCGCACCGTCCGCCCGTGCGGCGCGAGCTGCGCCGGGTCGATCAAATAGCGCGTTGCGCACTCTGGACAGGTCAATATCATAGAAAATGCGGTTGAAACCGGAGCTTAGACCTTATAGGCGTTTGCTTTGACCAAGGCAAGACCGCCTGGGCGCCACGCCTGGCGACCAGAGAATGGAAGTGGAGAGCAGCGGGTTGGTGCGCTTTGAGAATGTCGGGATGCGCTATGGCCGGGGACCGGAAGTTCTGCGCGACGTGAACTTTCATCTCGAGGCCGGATCGTTCCATTTCCTCACCGGCGCGAGCGGCGCCGGCAAAAGCTCGCTTTTAAAGCTGCTCTATCTCGCGCACCGGCCCTCGCGCGGCATCGTCACTTTGTTCGGCCAGGACCTGACGGCGGCCGGGCGGGCGGCGCTGCCGGGCCTGCGCCGGCGCATCGGCGTGGTGTTCCAGGACTTCCGCCTGATCGCGCATCTGAGCGCTTTCGACAATGTGGCGCTGCCGCTGCGCATCCTTGGCCTGCGCGAGGAGGCGGTGCAGGCGCAGGTCGCCGAGCTGCTCGCCTGGGTCGGGCTTGGCGATCATCTGGCGGCACGGCCGGCGACGCTTTCGGGCGGCGAGCAGCAGCGGGTGGCGATCGCGCGCGCGGTGATCGGCCGGCCGCAATTGCTGCTGGCCGACGAGCCGACCGGCAATGTCGATCCCGACCTGGCGCAGCGGCTGATGCATCTCTTCCTCGAACTCAACCGGCTCGGCACGACCATCGTCATCGCCACCCACGACGAGCATCTCGTCGCCGGCACCGGCAGGCCGGTGTTGCGGCTGGCCGGCGGCGAGCTTCGCCTCCTCCCTCTTCCCCACGAGGCACGATGATGCTGGCGCGCCGCTCCGATCTCCAGCTCGAAGGCGATGCCGCCGGCCGCTTCCTGCCGTGGGTGATCGCGGTGATGGTGTTCCTCGCGGCGCTGGCGCTGGCCGGCGGCCTTGGTCTTGGCAAGGCGCTGGCCGGCTGGGACCAGAGCCTCAAGGGCAGCCTGACGGCGCAGATCGTCGATGCCGGCGGCACGCCCGCGCCCGAGAAGGTGCAGGCGGCGCTGGTGCTGCTCAGCGGCACGCCGGGGGTGGAGATGGCGCGCGCGCTCGACCGTCACGCGGTCGAGGCCCTGCTCGAACCCTGGCTCGGCCAGGCGAACCTCACCCCCGATCTGCCGATCCCGACCTTGATCGAGGTCCGGCTCGAGCCGGGCGCCTCTCTCTCGACCGCGGCGCTCGCCCGCCGGCTCGAGGCGGCCGTCCCCGGAGCCCGGCTCGACGACGACCGGACCTGGCTTGCGCCGCTGATCCATCTGACCGAGGCGCTCCGGGCGCTCGCCGCCGGCATCGTCGTCCTGGTCGGCCTCGCCACCATCGCCATGGTGATCTTCGCCACCCGCGCCGGTCTTGCCGTGCACCGCGAGGTGATCGCGGTACTGCATCTGATCGGCGCGCACGACGGCTATATCGCGCGCCAGTTCCAGTCGCATACTTTGTGGCTGGCGCTGAAGGGGGGCCTGCCCGGCCTTGCCGCCGCGGCGCTGGTGCTGCTGGCGCTGCGCGGACTTGGCGGCGGCATGCAGGCAGCATTGCTGCCGCCGGTGACGCTTGGGACCGGGGCGATTGCGGCCCTCGTCCTGGTGCCGCTGGTGGCGGCGCTGCTCGCGGTGCTGACGGCGCGCTTCACCGTGCTCGGCACGCTCCGCCAGATGCCGTGAACGCCATGCTGATCCTGCTCGACCGCGACGGCGTGCTGAACCTGGACCGCGCCGATTACGTCAAGACCCCGGACGAGCTGGTGCTGCTGGCCGGCGCGGCGGCCGCCGTCGCCCGGCTCAATGCCGCCCGCCATCGCGTCGTCGTCTGCACCAACCAGAGTGCCGTCGGCCGCGGCATCATCGATGCCGAAAGGCTGACCCTCATCCACCACCGGCTGCGCGAGCAGATCGCGGCGGCGGGCGGCCATCTCGACGATATCCTCGCCTGCACCGACGCACCCGACAGGCCCGGCCCCTGGCGCAAGCCGCGGCCGGGCATGCTGCTCGAAGCCATGCGCCGCTTCCATGCCACGGCGTCGGAGACGGTGATGATCGGCGATCATCTCCGCGATCTCGAAGCCGCCGCCGCCGCCGGCTGCCGCCGCATCCTGGTGCGCACCGGACAGGGCAGCGCCACCCAGGCGGCCGGCCTGCCGCCGGCGGTGCTGCCGGTCGCGGTGCACGAGGACCTGGCGGCGGCGGTGACGGCGCTGCTGGACCCCGCGCCATGAGCCGCCGCAGGCCGGGCTTGCGACGGGCGGGCCTGGCCGCGGCCCTTCTGCTCCCGCTTCTGGCGGCGGGCTGGGCCGCGGGCCTGGTCCATTTCGTCTCCAGCCTGCCGCGCCAGCCGCCGTCGCCGCCGCCCGCCAGCGACGGCATCGTGGTTCTGACCGGCGGCGCCGCCCGCATCGAGGCGGGATTTGCCCTGCTGCACGCGGGCAAGGGCCGGCGGCTGTTCATCTCCGGCGTCCATCCCGGCCTGAGGAAGGCCACGCTTTCCGCGGTCGATCCGGGCTATGCGGCGCTGCTCGCCTGCTGCGTCGATCTGGGCTTCACCGCCGCCGACACGTTCGGCAATGCCATCGAAACCGCCGCCTGGGTGCGCGGGCATAATTACCGCAGCCTGCTGGTGGTGACCGCCAATTACCACATGCCGCGGGCGCTGATCGAGTTGAAGCGCCGCCTGCCCGGCGTCCTCCTTCGGCCCTATCCGGTCGTCCCGGACCAATTGAAGCTCGATCACTGGTGGATCTGGCGCGGCAGCGCCAGCCTGCTGGTCCAGGAATACGACAAATATCTGCTGGCGCTCGTCATCGTCCGGCTCGACCAGGCTTCGGGCGGCCGGCTGGAGCACTGGCTGGCGGATCGCGAGGGAACGTCATGATGCTGCTGCGCTCGGCGGCCTTCCAGATCGCCTTCTACGCCTGGACGATCCTGATGCTGCTTCTCTACCTGCCGGCGCTGCTCGTCCCGCGCCTTGTCATCGTGAACGGCATGACGCTCTGGGCGCGGGGCGTTCTCTTCCTGCTCCGCCGCATCGCCGGCATCACTTTCGAGGCGCGCGGCGCGGGCATTGCGCCCGGAACCGCGGTCATCCTTGCCGCCAAGCACCAGTCGGCCTTCGATACGCTGATCTTCCACGTCCTCGTGCACGATCCCGCCCTGGTGATGAAGCGCGAGCTGCTGGCGATCCCGGTCTATGGCTGGCATGCGCGCAAGGTCGGCATGATCGCCATCGACCGCAAAAACGGCGCCGCCGCGCTGCGCCGCCTCGTGCAGGCGGCGCGGGACGCGGCGGCGATGCACCGGCCGATCGTCATTTTCCCGCAAGGCACCCGCACCGCGCCGGGGGTATCGGCGCCCTATCAGCCGGGGATCGCCGCCCTCTATGCCAAGCTCGACCTGCCGGTGGTGCCGCTTGCCGTCAATTCCGGCCTGTTCTGGCCCCGGCGGCGCTTCGCCAAATATCCCGGCACCATCGTCTTCGAGTTCCTGCCCGCCATTCCGCCCGGCCTGCCGCGGCGCCAATTCATGGCCGAGCTTGAAAGCGCGATCGAGACCGCGAGCCTGCGCCTCGCCGCCGAAGGGAGTCATGGCGGGATGGAAACATAGAGAGAACATATCTTGACCGGGTGCGTGCCGGCGCGTAGAGTATCTCCCCCTGGCCCGGATCGGGACAAGCGGCGCTAAGCCCTTGTTCCAACATCCATCCTTCCAGGACAGGCTTTGCCCTCCCGGAGATACAATGTCGACCATCGCGCCGATCTCGCAGCAGATCTGGGATATGAAATACCGTCTCAAGGCGGCCGATGGTTCCCCGGTCGATCAGCGGCTGGAGGATAGCTGGCGGCGCATCGCCCGCGCTATCGCCCAGGCCGAGGCGGAACCCGCCGTCTGGGAGGAACGGTTCTATACCGCGCTTGAGGATTTCCGCCTGCTGCCGGCCGGCCGCATCGTCGCCGGCGCCGGTTCCGCCCGTTCGGTGACGCTTTTCAACTGCTTCGTCATGGGCACCATCCCCGACGACATGGGCGGCATCTTCGAGCATCTGCGCGAAGCCGCCCTCACCATGCAGGCTGGCGGCGGCATCGGCTATGATTTCTCGACGCTGCGGCCCAAGGGCGCGCCGGTCAAGGGCGTCGGCGCCGATGCTTCCGGCCCGCTTTCCTTCATGGATGTGTGGGATGCGATGTGCCGCACCATCATGTCGGCCGGCCACCGCCGCGGCGCCATGATGGCGACGCTGCGCTGCGATCACCCCGATATCGAGGCTTTCATCGCGGCGAAGCAGGATCCCGGCCGGCTGCGCATGTTCAACCTGTCGGTGCTGGTGAGCGATGATTTCATGCGCGCGGTGCAGGAGAACAATGCCTGGGAGCTGCGCTTTGCCGGCACGACCTATCGCACGGTCGCGGCGCGCGATCTCTGGGACAAGATCATGCAGGCGACCTACGCCTATGCCGAGCCGGGCGTGATCT
>CALCYJ010000321.1 GCA_937905845.1 uncultured Rhodospirillales bacterium | reverse complement strand
TTGAACGTCGCCTGGCCTAAGGTCCTGCTGCGCCTTCGCGCCGGGCGCGAGGAGGAGCGGGCGGCCAAGGCGAAAGCCGAAGCGCTGCTCGATTTCGTCGGCATCGCCGAGCATCGCGACCGGCCGGCCGCCGATCTCGCCTATGGCGATCAGCGCCGGCTCGAAATCGCCCGCGCGCTGGCCGGGGAACCGAAGCTGCTGTTGCTCGACGAGCCGGCGGCCGGCATGAACCCGACCGAGACCACGGCGCTCCAGCGCCTGGCCGAGGCTTTGCGCGCGCGCGGCGTGACGATCCTGCTGGTCGAGCACGACATGGGTTTCGTGATGGATTTGAGCGACCGTGTCACGGTGCTGAATTTCGGCCGCTGCATCGCCGAGGGCGGGCCGGACGCGGTGCGCGCCGATCCGCGCGTGATCGAGGCCTATCTGGGCAAGCGGGTGGCGGCGCGGCTGCAACAGGCGAAACCGTCATGACGGCGCTGCTGGCGGTCAAGGGGCTTGAGATTGCCTATGGCAAGATCCTCGCCGTCAAGGGCATCGATCTCGAGGTCGGAGAAGGCGAGGTCGTCTCGCTCATCGGGGCGAACGGCGCCGGCAAGAGCACGACGCTCAGGGCCATCTCGGGCCTGCTGCGCGCGCGGGCGGGCACGATCTCGTTCGAGGGCCGCGCGATCGAGCGCCTGAGCCCGCACCGCATCGCCCGCCAGGGCCTCGTGCAGGTGCCGGAGGGCCGGCAGATCTTCATCGACATGAGCGTGCTGGAGAACCTGCGCATGGGCGCCTATGGCGAGCCCAGCCGCGCCCGGGTGAAGCAGCGGCTCGACCAGGCGTTCGACCTTTTCCCGAGGCTCGCGGAACGGCGCCAGCAGGTCGCGGGGCTGCTCTCGGGCGGCGAGCAGCAGATGCTGGCGATGGGCCGCGCCCTGATGGCCGAGCCGCGGATGCTGCTGCTGGACGAGCCCAGCATGGGGCTGGCGCCGCTTCTGGTCGACGAGATTTTCGAGCTGATCCTGCGGCTCAAGGGCGAGAAGCGCACCATTCTCCTGGTCGAGCAGAATGCCAATCTGGCGCTCGAAGTCTCCGACCGGGCCTATGTGCTCGAAACCGGGCGCATCCGCCTGTCCGGCCCGGCGGCCAAGGTCGCGGCCGATCCGGCGGTCCTTGCCGCCTATCTCGGGGGCCATTGACCGCACCGATACGTGGATCGGCACAAATCCCCGTCCGCCACCCGCCTTTTACGGGCATAGGCCGGCCATTTGCACAAAATTCCGGTTTAGGTTTCGCCATCCCGCGATACACTGCGCCCTTCACGATATTCCATGAGGGAGAGAACCAGTGTCCGATCTGGTCCAGTACAGCAGGAAGGGCGCCATCGGCGTCGTCACGGTCAATAATCCCCCCGTCAATGCCTTGGGCCACGGGGTACGCCAGGGATTGATCGATGCCGTCGCCCAAGGCGAGGCGGATGCCGGCGTCACGGCGCTGGTCCTGATCGGCGGCGGCCGCACCTTCATCGCCGGGGCCGATATCCGCGAATTCGGCAAGCCGATGCGCGCGCCCGGCCTGCAAGAGGTGCTGGAGCGCCTGGAAGCCTCGCCCAAGCCGGTCGTCGCCGCCATTCACGGCACGGCGCTGGGCGGCGGGCTGGAAGTGGCGCTGACCTGTCATTGGCGGGTGGCGGTGGCGAGCGCCCAGGTCGGTCTGCCGGAAGTGAAGCTCGGGATTCTGCCCGGCGCCGGCGGCACGCAGCGGCTGCCGCGGCTGGTCGGGCCCAAGCTCGCGCTCGACATGATCACCACCGGCAACCCGATCGGCGCGAAGAAGGCGCTGGAGGCGGGCGTGGTGGACGAAATCATCTCGGGCGACCTGCTGGAGGGGGCGCTCGCCTTCGCAGCCAAGGTGGTGGCGGAAAAGCGCCCCTTGCGCCTGATCAGCCGGATGGACGAGAAGGTGCGGGGCGTCGATCCCGCCGTCTTCGCCGATTACCGCAAGAGCATGGAGCGGCGGGCGCGCGGCTATTTCGCGCCCTGGCGCTGCGTCGAGACGGTGGAAGCCGCCTGCGCGCTGCCCTTCAAGGAGGGGTTGGCGCGCGAGCGCGAACTTTTCACACAATGTATGGAGAGCGAGCAGCGCAAGGCGATGATCCATGTCTTCTTCGCCGAGCGCGAAGTGGCCAAGATCCCCGACGTGCCGGCGAGCATCGAGGGCAAGACGATCGGCCGGGCGGCGGTGATCGGCGCCGGCACCATGGGCGGCGGCATCGCCATGAATCTCGCCAATGCCGGCATACCGGTGCAGATCCTCGAAGTTTCGCAGGAAGCGCTTTCCCGCGGCCTTGGCGTCATCGAGAAGAACTATGCGACGTCCGTTGCGCGCGGCAGCCTGGCGCAGGCGGCGATGGACAAGGCGATGGGCCTGATTTCCGGCACCCAGCGCTTCGAGGATATCGGCCAAAGCGACATCGTCATCGAGGCGGTGTTCGAAGAAATGGGCGTGAAGAAGGAAGTCTTCGGCAAGCTCGACCAGATCATGAAGCCGGGCG
The DNA here is from genome assembly GCA_937905845.1 of uncultured Rhodospirillales bacterium. Lineage (GTDB taxonomy): Bacteria > Pseudomonadota > Alphaproteobacteria > Ferrovibrionales > Ferrovibrionaceae > CALCYJ01. Next base: position 7,329 of record CALCYJ010000321.1, on the reverse strand, counting down.
CCATCCTCGCCTCCAATACCTCGACGCTCGATATCGACGAGATCGCCTCGGCCACCAAGCGCCCCGAAGCGGTGATCGGGCTGCATTTCTTTAGCCCGGCCAATGTCATGCGCCTGCTCGAACTCGTGCGCGGCGCCAAGACCTCGAAGGAGACGATCGCCTCGGGCATGCGCCTGGCCAAGACCATGCGCAAGATCGGCGTGCTGGCCGGCAATTGCGACGGCTTCATCGGCAACCGCATGCTGCACGGCTATCTGCGCGAGGCGAATTTCCTGCTGGAGGAAGGCGCGCTGCCGCAGCAGGTCGACAAGGTGATCACCGATTTCGGCTTTCCCATGGGACCCTTCGCCATGGGCGATCTCGCCGGGCTCGATGTCGGCTGGCGCATCCGCAAGGGCAAGGCGGCGTCCAGGCCCAAGGACGAGCGCTATTCGCCGCTTGGCGACCGGATCTGCGAGATGGGCCGTTTCGGTCAGAAGACCGGCGCCGGCTTCTACCATTACGAGGCGGGCAGCCGCACGCCGACCCCTGATCCCGTGATCGAGAAGCTGATCCTGGCGACCTCGGCGGAACTCGGGATCGCGCGGCGCCAGATCGCGGACGAGGAGATCCTGACCCGCTGCCTCTATCCGCTGGTCAATATCGGCGCCGCGATCCTGGAGGAAGGCATCGCCATCCGCGCCAGCGACATCGATATCGTCTATCTCAACGGCTATGGCTTCCCGCCCTATCGCGGCGGGCCGATGTTCTGGGCGGAGCAGATCGGCCTGGCCAAGGTGGTCGCGACCATGCGCGGCTACGAGGCACAGCACGGCCCGTCATGGACGCCGGCGCCGCGCCTCGTCCGCCTCGCCGAAGCGGGCAAGGGCTGGGCCGACGCGGGCTGAAACGACAGGCCCGGTGCCTTGGGGTAAGTCTCAATCGCTAGAGCGCGATCGGTTCAAGTCGAACCGGACAGGGTTCGACCTGAACCGTGAATCGCCCTCTCTGTTATTGATTAGAGACTGATTCACGTTTCAGGTTGGATCGTCGAGCGATTCAACCTGAAACGATCAGGCTCTAGGTTGCACGGGGCCGGCCGGCTTGGCGGCGAGATAGCGCTGCACCGCCGGCCGCGCCTGTAGCTCGCGCCCCCAGCGCTCCAGCACGCGGGCCAGCCGCGCCGGCGCCACGCCGAGCTGCGCCATGGCGACGCCGCCATTGACCGATTCGCCATAGTCGCTGATCAGGCCGTCCCTCAGCTCGAAGCGGCTCATGCCGTCGATCACCACCCGCTTGCCGGCGAATTCCGGAATCCTGGAGGTAAAGCTCGACAGCGACCAGGCATAGCCGATGCGCCCATCGGAAAGGGGATCGAACATCTGCCAGCGATAGTCGGCGGCATCGCGGTGGAACAGATCTTCGAGCATATGGGCGATCTCCTCGCGCCCGCGGTGATCGCCGTAGATATAATCGTGATAGACGCCGTCGGCGGTGAAGCAGGCGGCGAAATCGCGGCCCGACCCGCGCTCGGCCGCCGCCGTCAGGCGCTGGAGCAGGCGGCCGAATTCCTCGTTCGCCGACATGGGATCCTCCCTTGAGGGAACCGAATTTCCGCTATCATGCCTTCAACAGAACGACGGGAGCAAACGCCAATGAGCTATCAGCATATCCTCTTCGACGTATCGGAACGCATCGCCACCATCACGCTGAACCGCCCGGACCGGCTCAATGCCTGGACCGGCATCATGGAACGCGAGGTGCGCCAGGCGGCGATGAGCGCGGCCGACGACGACGCGGTCCGGGTGATCGTGCTGACCGGCGCGGGGCGCGGCTTCTGCGCCGGGGCGGACATGGAGGTTCTGAACACGCTCCAGACCGGCGCGGAGAGCCGCGCGGCCGAGCGCGAGCGCGAGCTTTCGCCACGACCGGCCTCGGACGAGGCCTCGGCGCGCGAAGATTTCCGCCAGACCTATTCCTACTTCCCCGCCATCCCCAAGCCCATCATCGCCGCGATCAACGGCCCTTGCGCCGGGCTTGGTCTCATCATGGCGCTCTATTGCGACCTCCGCCTGGCGGGAGAGGACGCGGTCTTCACCACCGCCTTTTCCCGCCGCGGCCTCATCGCCGAACATGGCATAAGCTGGATGCTGCCGCATCTGGTCGGCCTGCCGCGCGCGCTCGACCTCTTGCTTTCCGCCCGCAAGATCTCCGCCGCCGAGGCCGAGCGCATGGGCCTCGTCAACCGCACGCTGCCGCAGGGCCAGCTCATGGCGGAAGTAAGAGCCTATGCGCGCGAGCTGGCCGATCTCGTATCGCCGCGCTCCATTGCCGTGATGAAGCGCCAGCTCTACGAAGCCCAGTTCCAGAGCCTGGCCGAAGCGACCCAGACCGGCAACCGGCTGATGCGCGAAAGCTTCGCCAGCGACGATTTCCGCGAAGGGGTGAAGCATTTCGTCGAAAAGCGCAGGCCCGCCTTCACCGGCCGCTGAATTTCTTCTCATCGTGCCTTTCGTCCATCCGTAGTATGGCTAGAGCCTGTTCCGCAAAAGTGGACATCACTTTTGCGACAAGAACAGGCTCAAAATATTGAGTGAGCGCGAATTCTAATCGACCGGCTGATTCCATCCGGTCGGAATACGCGCTAGGACTCGGCCTTTGCGGGGATTTCACCTTGTCTGTTCTTCGATAAAGACGGCAGGAAATGCCGAAGCTCCACCACGGCGATCTTGATTTGCTCTACCGCGAGGCCGGCGCCGGCGAGAGCGTCCTGCTGCTGCATGGCTCGGCCGGATCGGGGGCGCAATGGCGCCGTCTTGGCCGGCGGCTACAGCCGCGATGCCACGTCCTGGCGCCCGATCTCATCGGCTATGGCGGGTCTTCCGCCTGGCCGCAAGGCCGGGCTTTCGATCTCGCGGCCGAGATGGCGCCGCTGGAAGCGCTGCTCATGGAAAGGCCGGGCGAGCCCGCGGGCGATCTGCATCTGGTCGGCTATTCCTATGGCGGCGCGGTGGCGCTCGGCCTCGCACTCGCCCATTCGGCACGGCTGCGGAGCCTGACGCTGATCGAGCCGGTCGCCTTCGCCCTGCTGCGCGAACTTGGTCAGGCGGCGGCTTATGCGGAAGTGGCGGGCTTTCGCCACCGCTTCACCCGCCTCCTGTCGCAGGGCGACACACCAGCGGCGATGCGCGATTTCCTCGATTACTGGTCGGGTCCGGGAAGCTTCGCGGCGCTGCCCGAGGAGGCGCTGCCGGCGCTATTCGCCGCCGCACCCAAGATCGCCTGCGACCTCGCGGCCACCTTTGGCGCCGCTTTCACGATCGAGGCGCTTTCGGGCCTGCGCGTTCCGACCCTTGTTCTAGGCGGCGACCGCAGCCCGCTGGCAACCCAGGCCTCGATGCGGGCCGTCGCCGGCGCGATCGCGGGATGCGAGGTGATCACCCTGCCCGGCGCCGGCCACGACCTGCCGCTGACCCATGCGGAAGCGGTGGAGGCGGCGATCGCGGCTCACGTCACGGCATGGCTGCGCCCGGCCGGTGGCTGAGGCGCGCGGCTGCCGTTCCCAGGCAGGAACAGGTCGCCCTCGGCGATGAGGCCGCAGGAAACGGCCTTCGTCGCCGCCTGGGCCCGGCTGCAGACCGCGAGCTTCTTCAGCAGATTCTGCACGTGGTTCTTCACGGTGAATTCGCTGATCCTCAGGATCTTGCCGATCTCCCAATTGCTCTTGCCGGCGGCGACCCAGCGCAGCACCTGCCGTTCGCGGTCGGTGATGTCGCCGGCGACATCGTCGCGCGCCGGGCGATCATAGGCCAGGACCGTCATCAGGGCGGCGTGAAGATGCGGCACGATGAGGGTAAGGCGGCTTTTGCACAGCGCCGGATCGCGGGCTTCAGGATGGGCGAAAACGAAATAGCTGGACGTCATCCCGCCCAGCGCCGTGATGCCGTGACAGGCGAGATCCGCCTCGGGCAGCAGGACGGGCGACTTGCTGTGCAAACCCTCCCGCAAGGGCGCGCTCAGAACGCCGCTCCCGGGCGGGATGACGGCGTGCAGCCCCCCTGGGGAGAAATCGATATTGATCAGGCGCAATACCCGTCCGCTGCCAAGCTCGATCAGGCCGCAGAGCGCCATGACATGGGGAAATACCCCCCGGATGGCGGTGGCGATGAACGACTTGAACCCGTCGATATCGCTCACCTCATGGCAGGTGTCGAGAGCGTCATGGATATTCAATATGTCCTTGCTTGATAACATCTCTTCCTCGGTTTTCTGCCCGCAGGAATGATCCCGCTGTAGCGCTTCCCCCCGTGGGGCCGGGCGATGGACGCGAAGGTTTTTTGGGCTGCAATGAGCCGGGCGGCGATAATGGAAACAACCTGAAATATGCTAGTACGAAAAATATGCTACTTTAAGTATCTTACTTGTGCTGCATGAAAAGATTTCCTGCCTGACATACCAATCGTCACCTGTATGACCAAGCGGCATTTCAATAATGGAAGTACTAACTTTAGTCCGATCAGACTATGGTTTCAATATAGCGATCTGGATTAAAGTATAAGTGATCCTGTATTTTGGGATATTTTCCATTATCTCGAATATATGTACTTATAATTCTATTCATTCTTATCGATTATCATGCCAATGGACTCGGGAAAACCGGACTTGGGCAAATTCCGGCCAAGATTGATCGCCTCCCGGCGCGACCGCACCGTGGATCGCGCCGGGCCGGCGGCGATCTTGCGCATTTTCACCAGCGAGGATGCCCGCCACGAGCGCCGCCCGCTTTACGAGGCGATCGTGCTCGCGGGCCGTGAAATGCATCTTGCCGGCGCGACCGTGCTCCGCAGCCCGATGGGGTTCGGGCCGTCGGGCCGGCTGCGCACGGTGCGGGGCTGGAGCCTGGCGGCCTGTCTTCCGATCGTGATCGAGATCATCGACAGCGAGGAGAAGATCACCGCCTTCCTGCCGCGCCTGCGCGACATGATGCCGGAGGGCCTGGTCACGCTGGAACGGGTCCGGGTCGTGTCCGGAACGGAGGCCGAGGGCGTGCCGCAAGCTCGCCGGCTTCCGGCCGAACCGGTCGAGGGATAAGCGGCGCCCCGCGCCGGCCCTAGGCAGGCGCGATGGCCCAACAAGCGCAAGGAGGCTTGGAGCCGTGAGCATCACCGAGGAAGAATTCGGTTTCGCCACCCGCAGCATCCATGCCGGCGCGCAGCCTGATCCGGCGACCGGCGCGCGCAATACGCCGATCTTCCAGACCAATGCCTTCGTGTTCGACAGCGTCGATCAGGCGGCATCGCTCTACAACCTGCAAACCTTCGGTCATATCTATTCGCGCATCTCCAACCCGACCGTCGCCGTGCTGGAAGAGCGGGTCGCCAATCTCGAAGGCGGCCGCGCCGCCGTCGCCTGCTCCTCGGGTCATGCGGCGCAGCTCATGGCCTTCTTCCCGCTGATGGCGCCGGGCGCCGAGTTCATCGCCTCGCGCAATCTCTATGGCGGATCGATCACCCAGTTCAGCCACACGTTCCGCCGCTTCGGCTGGACGGTGCATTTCGTCGATCCGCGCGAGCCGGAGAATTTTCGCAGCGCTCTGACGAAAGGCTGCAAGGCGATCTTCGTCGAACAGCTCACCAACCCGGCCGGAATCGTCGTCGATCTCGAAAAGATCGCGCAGATCGCGCACGAGGCGGGGATTCCCCTCATCGTCGACAATACGATGGGAACGCCCTATCTCTGCCGGCCCTTCGAATGGGGCGCCGATATCGTCACCCATGCCATGACCAAGTTCCTCGGCGGTCACGGGGCGGCGATGGGGGGCGTCGTCGTCGAATCGGGCGCCTTCGACTGGGGGCAGAACGACAAGTTTCCCGGCCTGACCAAGCCGGAGCCGGCCTATCACGGCCTCACCTTCCACGAAACGTTCGGCGATTTCGGCTATAGCGTGAACGCCCGCGCGGTGGGCCTGCGCGATCTTGGCCCCTCGCTCGCGCCGATGAACGCCTTCCTCATCCTCACCGGCATCGAGACCCTGCCGATCCGCATGGAGCGCCATGTCGCCAATGCCCTGAAAGTCGCGGAATTTCTCGACGGCCATTCCGCGGTTTCCTGGGTTTCCTATGCCGGGCTGCCGGCCAGCCCCTATCACGCGCTGGCGCGGAAATACCTGCCGCGGGGCGCGGGCTCGGTCTTCACCTTCGGCGTCAAGGGCGGCTTCGATACCGGGGTCAAAGTGGTGGAGAGCTGCAATCTCTGGTCGCATCTCGCCAATGTCGGCGATACCCGTTCGCTCATTCTCCACCCCGCTTCCACCACCCATCGCCAGCTCACCGACGAGCAGCGCCAGGCCGCCGGCGCCGGCGACGAGGTGATCCGGCTCTCGGTCGGTCTCGAAACGCCAGAGGATCTCATTCTGGATCTCGACCGGGCCTTTTCCGCCGCCGCGCGGCCGACGATCAAAGCGGTATCGTCTTAACATAGTTGAGAAAATCCAGGTATTTCTGGAATAATTCTCACGGTAATTGACGATTTTTCAGAACATCTCAGCACCATTGTTAGTCCACCTGGACTATATCGATAATTATGTTGATAAGATAATTTCATAAGCACGATATAAGATAGGTCGTAATCAATAATATTGCCGCACCGACGAGTATTATAACAATTATTTAGGGAGATCATCATGAGTATAGATGCCGCCCCGACCGCCTCAGGCCGGACCAAGCCGGCAACGGGTTCCCCTCCGGGCGCCGGCAGCACCGGCGTAATCGAGCAGGAAATCCGCCGCATCTGGGAGGACGTTCTCAAGACGAAGGATTTTTCGCGCACCGACGATTTTTTCGATCTCGGCGGCACCTCGCTCGACCTCATCCGCATCTTCGGCCAGATCAATGAAAAATACGATCTGTCGCTGGATGGCAGCGTTCTGGAAGACGACGCGACGCTCGCCCGCCTGGCCGGCTGCATTCAGAGCGCCACGCACCGCTAGCCGCTTTCACCACGAACGGCACCGCGATCTTTTCCACGGAGAGAAGCCATGTTGAGCAATCAGGCTGTCAAGGAATCAGGGCCGCGATATTTCCTCAGCGACGACGAGCTGAAGACATTCCACGAGCGCGGCTATATCGGGCCCGTCACCCTGTTCGAGCCCGAGGTGATGAAGCAGATGTGGCGCCGCCAGCGCCTCAAGCTGATGGACCGCGCCGGCGCCATCTACCCGGTCGATGCGGTATCGGGCAATACCAACCTCGCCAATTACGACCGCCATCTCGATAACGAGTTCCTGGCCGATCTCGCCTGCAATCCGCGGATCGTGGATCGCATGGTGAGCATCCTCGGCCCCGACGTTCT
>CALCYJ010000320.1 GCA_937905845.1 uncultured Rhodospirillales bacterium | reverse complement strand
TCGGCCATATCTTCTATTTCGGCACCAAATATTCCGCGCCGATGCGGGCGGTGGTGACGGGACCGGACGGCAATGACGCGCCGGTGCATATGGGCTCCTACGGCATCGGCGTCTCGCGCCTGGTCGGCGCCATTATCGAGGCCTGTCACGACGAGGCCGGCATCATCTGGCCCGAGGCGGTGGCGCCCTTCCGCATCGGCCTGATCAATCTCAAGCCCGACGATGCCGCGACGACGGAAAAGGCGGAAGCGCTCTACCGGACGCTGCAAGCCGCCGGCATGAGCGTGCTCTATGACGATACGCCGGAACGCGCCGGGGCCAAGTTCGCCACCATGGACCTGATCGGCCTGCCCTGGCAGCTCATCCTCGGGCCCCGCGGCGTCAAGGCCGGCACGGTAGAGCTGAAACGCCGCGCCGATGGGATGCGCGAGGAACTGCCGCTCGACGCGGCGCTGGCCCGCCTCAAGGGCTAGCGCCTGTTCCGGAAAGGCGGCGAGCCTTCCGGCCGCGGCTTGCGCGTCGAGACGATCCGCTGGAATCACGCATCCTTGTCATGGGATGCGATCTGCTCTGGGATTAGGAAACATTGCCATGGCCTTTTCCGCCTTCGAATGGACGATGGCGCTGCGTTATCTGCGGGCGCGCCGGCAGGAGGGGTTCATCTCCGTCATCGCCGGCTTCTCGCTGCTCGGCATCGGCCTCGGGGTGGCGACGCTGATCATCGTCATGTCGGTGATGAATGGTTTTCGCGCCGAACTTCTCGGCCGCATCCTTGGGCTCAACGGCCATCTCACTATCACGGGCGTATCGCGCAACCTCACCGATTTCGATGCCATCGCCGGCCGGGTACGGCAGGTCGGGGGCGTCGTTCGCGTCACCCCGATCGTCGATGGCCAGGTCATGGCGACCGCGAACGGCGGCGCGGGCCTGGGCCAGGTGCGGGGCATGAGGCCGCAGGACCTGGCGAGCGACCCGCTGATCAAGACGCATATCGTCGCGGGCTCGCTCGCCGGTTTCCACGGCGATGACGCCGTGGTGCTGGGAGACCGGCTGGCGCAGCTTCTGGGCGTCGGCGTCGGCGGCCGGGTAAGTCTGATCTCGCCGCAGGGCACCGCCACCGCCTTCGGCATGGTGCCGCGCATCCAATCCTATCGCGTCGTCGCCCTGTTCGATGTCGGCATGTACGAATACGACCGCAGCTTCGTCTTCATGCCGCTGGACCAGGCGCAGATCTATTTCCGCACCGGCGCCGGGGTGACCGGGTTGCAGGTGATGCTGAAGAACGCCGATCTCGCGGTGCCGTTGCGCCACGAGATTCAGCACCTGCTCGGCAGCGGCGTCAGCATCTACGACTGGCAGCAGGCGAACGCCCATTTCTTCAATGCCGTCGAGGTCGAGCGCAACGTCATGTTCCTGATCCTGACGCTGATCATCGTCGTCGCCGCCTTCAACATCATCTCCAGCCTCATCATGCTGGTGAAGGACAAGAGCCATGACATCGCCATCCTGCGCACGATGGGCGCGACGCGGGGCAGCATCCTGCGCATCTTCTTCCTGTCGGGCGCGGCGATAGGGGTGATGGGGACGATGTTCGGCTTCGTCCTCGGCCTGGCCTTCGCCCTCAATATCGAGACCATCCGCGAATGGCTGCAATCCCTGACCGGCACGCAGCTCTTCTCGCCCGAGGTCTACTTCCTCTCCCAGCTTCCGGCCCGGGTCGAGCCCGGCGACGTGGCGCTGGTGGTGGGCATGGCGCTGGCGCTGTCCTTCCTCGCCACGATCTATCCCTCCTGGCGGGCGGCGCGGCTCGATCCGGTGGAGGCGCTGCGCTATGAATAGCGGCGACGACAGAGGGCCGATCACGCCGGGCGGGCTGAAGCTTACCGGCATCCGCCGCAGCTTCATTCAGGCCGGCACGCGGCTCGATGTCCTGCGCGGCGCCGATCTCGACGTGCGGCCGGGCGAGGTGGTGGCGCTGGTCGGCCCGTCGGGGGCGGGCAAATCGACCCTGCTTCATATCGCCGGCCTGCTGGAAAAGGCCGACGGCGGCGAGATCCTGATCGGCGGACGCGCCTGTTCGGGCATGCGCGAGGGCGAGCGCACCCGGGCGCGGCGCGATACGCTCGGCTTCATCTATCAGTTCCACCATCTCCTGCCCGAGTTCTCGGCGCTGGAGAATGTCATGATGCCGCTGCTCATCAGCGGCCGGCCGCGGCCGGAGGCCAGGCTGCGGGCGGCCGACCTGCTGACCGGGCTTGGCCTGGGCGAGCGGCTCGAACACCGGCCGGCGCGCCTCTCCGGCGGCGAGCAGCAGCGTGTCGCTATCGCCCGTGCCATCGTCAACGAGCCGGCCGTGCTGCTCGCCGACGAGCCGACCGGCAATCTCGACGGCGAGACCGCCGAAATCGTGTTCGGGGAACTGGTGGCGCTCGCCCGGAAACGCGGCCTGGCCGCCCTCATCGCCACGCACAATGCCGAGCTTGCGGCGCGCATGGACCGGACCGTCCTCCTGCACGGCGGCCGGCTGGTCGCGGCTTGATCGGGCGCGATCGCTAAAATATTGGCAAAAATCGTCTATATTTAAGTATTACTTGTCGTATTCTTGCCTATGCACAATATTATTGCTTATTAATCTTGTTTCGGATTCGGGATCGTGCCATCTTCTTCGGGTTTCGTCTGATTTTTTCAGAACGAAATCTGGAGGGATCCCGATGGATCAGCTCGCGAACTCGGTTGCAGCGGCCTGGCTGCCGGCGATGACACCGGCGCCCACGGCGCAACCGCTGCCTCAGACCCAATCCGGCGTTGCCCCGACATCCCCGGCCAACGACACGAACCCGTCCGAGACGGAAACGAACCAGGCCATCGTCCAGACGGATGTGGTCAAGCAGGCGGTCGATAGCCGCCAGAATCTCGGATCGCCGACCATGGCGGCGGAGGCCGGCCGGATCAACGACCAGCCAGGTCGCGCCGGGATGCAGACCCAGCCGACAGGCTCGCCTCAAGCCCAGACGCAGAGCCAGGCCTTAAGCGAAAGCCCGGCGATCAAGGCGGTGCCGGGCAGCGGCCGCGGCTCGCTCCTCGATACGAGCGTCTGATCTTTCAGGCACCCCCGTCGTCCGGCGCCTGATCTTTCAGGCGTCCCGGTCGGCGTGGACGGTCGGGGCGGTCCGGTCTCCCGGCGCCCGGTGATCCGCAACGTCGGATCCCCCTGGCGCCCGATCCCGCGCGCCATTTCCACATCTTCCATCCACCCGGATCCCACCGCGGCCGCAGGGCTGGTGGGGGCGTGGCGCCTGGCGCGGGCGGCGTTTGGCAAATACAATTACAACCCGGACGAGCCGCGCGACGAACACGGCCGCTTGACCGCCGGCGGCGAAGCAGCACCAGATCTTATGAGCGTAACAGATCGCAGCGCGGTCTGTGTTGAGCGATGTGCCTATCTTCTGGAGAGGCCGTTACCGTATAAGTGGAGCGATATCAATACCTGATCTTATCATCGCTGTTATAATGATTGTATGAGAGAAATGGAATAGGAACTCATCATGGACCAGGGCCTTGCACGACATGTCGCTATTACGACGATACATCTGTCCACGGAACTGAATTCATTATTGCCAATTCTCAAGGAACATTGCGAAGCCGCGGAATATTCCGAGTTCCTTCATAGTATCGCGTCCGTTTGCGGCCACATCAATAGTGTGATTCTTAATCCGATATTCACGTCGCATCCAGATTTGCAACAGGAGATAGAGGCAAGCATCGGCAAGTATGGCAAAGCCATCTGAAGCGGATTTATTGACCGGCACCGTGTATTTTGGCGGGGAAGAAATCGACGATCTGTTAGATCGATGAGGCGGCAAGGCGATGCTGCATCGTGCAATCTCGGGACGAAATCTTGGCTTCCAGGAGATACGGAATGCCGCCAGAGACAGGTTCGGGGAGTAGTTTCCGATGAGCACGGCGCCCATTCGGAAGCCTGAAGAGGCCTTCCTGCCCATGATCGGTCGGCACGCTTGGTCTGTCAGCAGGACCCACGGGACTTTTCTGACCCTGGAGTTCGGTGCGCCGCATCTCGAAGTGAGAGAGCCCGTTGTCGCCTCTTCGGATTCCTTGCCGACGGTGAAGCGGCTTTTGGCAAGGCGACGGGTCTTCGTTGTCGGCGATTGGCATTTCTGGGTTCAATACGGGCATTGGGAGATGCGCACGGCCAATCATCTGGTGAGAAGCGAGGAGGCGCATGTCGCGCAGATAGACGAGGCCGTGCAGGAGCTTGACGGGCAAATCCTTCTGTCCGTGGCGCCGGGGGCGGCGCCAAACTCGTGCGTCCTGAAATTCGATCTCGGGGGGTCGTTATATATCTGGCCGTCGACGGATGTCGGCGACGATCAATGGAGCATTTATCCGTTTAATGGCAATATAATCTCTTATCAAATGAATGGATCGATAAGCGAACATAGTCGCGCGGAATAAATGTCGGATGTTTTCTGACGATCCCTGCAATTGGGAGAATTCGCGGTTTGACGGGATTGCCCAGTGACTCGAATGCGTGGCTGTGCACGCTGCTTCAATTTACCGGGGAGCGTCTGGATCCGGCCGACCTGATCCCGCTCATCGCGCTCACGCCGATGCGGTTCAACCGGAAGGGCGAACCGGCCCTCAAGCCGCGACCGGGACAGCGGCCAGGACAGAGGGTGGTGTCCGAGCCGGCAGGAAGCTGTCTATACGCGACGGATGGTCCAGTGAACTCGCCCGACATCAACGACCATATCGCTTATCTTCTTGCGGCTTTGTAGCCGCGCGCGGCTGAGATTGCCGCCTTGCGACAGGCGCAAGGGGTCCGGGCCGTCATGACCTGTTATTTCAACGACCGGGAGCGGAAGGCGAACTGGAAGCTCAGCCCCGCCAATGAGAGGCTCGCCCGTGCGCTCGACATCGAGATCGACCCGGAGGAAGAGCCGCGGGCTCACGCCTTGCTCGGGTTTATCGGCGCGCAGATGAATCCGGACCATATCCTCCCGCTCGTCCCGCTTGAGGCATCTTCAACCCGGAAAGCCGGCGAGCTGGCGGTCAAAGGACCGGTGGAGCCGGGGGTCCGGGTGACGCGCATAAAGTTCAGCGGCTGCTTTTATTCGACGTCCAGATATCTGACATCGCTGGAGATCAACGACCATATCGCCTTTCTTCTTGCGGCTTTGCAGCCGCGCGCGGCTGAGATTGCCGCCTTGCGGCAGGCGCAGGGGTTCCGGATCGAGATCGCCTGTTTCTTCTCCGACGAGACCCGGAAGCCGGCCTGGCGGCTCAGCGCCGCCAATGAAAGCCTTGCCCGCGCGCTCGATATCGAGATCGAGAACGACATCGCGATGGGATTGATACCGCGCGCCCGCTGACCGCCCCCGGCTGCCGGCCTTGACCGACTCGTAGGGTGCCGGGATAGCATGGGTCATCCTCGCGCCGTCCGTACTCCTGCCGCCGGTGGATTGCCGCATGCCTCATGCCGAGTTCGTGCATCTTCGGGTGCATACCGCCTATTCGCTGTCCGAGGGCGCCATCCGCGTCAAGGCGCTGGCGGATCTGTGTCAGCGCTACGCCATGCCGGCGGTGGCGATGACCGATACCAACAATCTGTTCGGGGCGCTGGAATTCAGCCAGACCCTGATCAAGGCCGGCATCCAGCCGGTGATCGGCTGCCAGATCGCGCTGGCGCGCGAGGAGGGCGGCGGCGCCGGGCCTTCGCGGCTCGGCCGCAAGCCCGAACCCGATCCGATCGTGCTGCTGGCGCAGACGCCGGAGGGCTATCGCAACCTCATGCGCCTGAGTTCGGCCGCCTATCTCGATACACCGCCGGGCGAGACGCCGCAGGTCGGCCAGGCGGTGCTCTCGGCCTATGCCGGCGGCCTGATCGCGCTGACCGGCGGCGCGCACGGTCCCATCGGGCGGCTGCTGGGCGAGGGCCAGGAGCCAGCGGCCGAGGCGCTGCTGCTGCGGCTGGCGGCGCTGTTCGACGGCCGGCTCTATGTCGAGCTGCAACGCCACGGCCTGGCCCAGGAGGCGCGGGTCGAGCCCGGCCTGCTCGATCTCGCCTTCCGCCACGGCCTGCCGCTGCTCGCCACCAACGAATGTTTCTTTGCCGACGAGAGCCTGTTCGAGGCGCATGACGCGCTGCTCTGCATCGCCGCCGGCGCCTATGTCGCGCAGAGCGAGCGCCGCCGCCTCACGCCCGAGCACCGGTTCAAATCGGCCGAGGAGATGAAGGTGCTGTTCGCCGACCTGCCGGAAGCGGTGGCGAATACGCTGGTGGTGGCGCGGCGCACCGCGGTCATGGCGGAGGAATGCAAGCCGATCCTGCCGACCTTCACCCGCGGCGGCGCCGACCCGCGCGCAGCCGAGGCGGCCGAGCTTCGGCGCATGGCGGCAGCGGGACTGGCGCGGCGGCTTTCCGCGCTCGCCCTCGAGGAAGGGCTGGCCGAGCCCTATCGCCGGCGCCTCGAATTCGAGCTTGATGTCATCGTCAGCATGGGCTTCGCCGGCTATTTCCTCATCGTCGCCGACTTCATCCAATGGGCGAAGGCGCAATCCATCCCGGTCGGCCCCGGGCGCGGCTCGGGCGCGGGCTCGGTCGTCGCCTGGGCGCTCACCATCACCGACCTCGATCCCTTGCGCTTCGGGCTGCTGTTCGAGCGTTTCCTCAACCCCGAGCGCGTCTCGATGCCGGATTTCGACATCGACTTCTGCCAGGACCGGCGCGACGAGGTGATCCGCTATGTGCAGGAGCGCTACGGCCAGGACCAGGTGGCGCAGATCATCACCTTCGGCAAGCTCCAGGCGCGGGCGGCGCTGCGCGATGTCGGGCGGGTGCTGGAAATGCCGTTCGGCCAGGTCGACCGCATCTGCAAGATGGTGCCGAACAATCCCGCCAATCCCTTGAGCCTGGATCAGGCGATCGCCGCCGAGCCGCGCCTGCGCCACGAGCGCGACAGCGACGAGGGGGTGGCGCGGCTGATCGCCATCGCCTTGCAGCTCGAAGGACTCTACCGCCATGCCTCGACCCATGCCGCCGGCGTGGTGATCGGCGACCGGCCGCTGGCCGAGCTGGTGCCGCTCTATCGCGACCCGCGCTCCAGCATGCCGGTGACGCAGTTCTCGATGAAATATGTCGAGGCGGCGGGCCTGGTGAAGTTCGACTTCCTCGGTCTGAAGACGCTCACGGTGATCGAAACGGCCGTCAAGCTCCTGGCCAGGCGCGGCGTCGGCGTCGAC
>CALCYJ010000319.1 GCA_937905845.1 uncultured Rhodospirillales bacterium | reverse complement strand
GCCGACAAGGCCGAACTCGCCTCGCACCATCGACGCCTGGCCGAATACCGGGAGCGCTACGGCGCCTGATGCGTCGGCAAGCCAAGGCGCCGGCGATCACCGTGAACTCGGACAAGGCCTAACGACGGAAGGCTGTCCTATACTCGACCGAGGAGGAATCCGCGATGCGCTTCGCTTTGCCTGCCGTCTTCGCCATTCTGGTCGCCAGCCTGTGCTCGGCCGCCGAATCGAAGCACAACCGTTACAAGTGGTACGACGCCCAGGGCAATCTGCACTACAGCGACGCGCTGCCGGCCGAAGCGGTGACGCGCGGGGCGATCGACGGCCTCAAGCCGGAACTGGAAGCGCTCCGCAGCCGCCTGGCCGAAAGCCGCGCAGCACTCGATCTGTTGCGGCGGGAGGCCCAGGCCCGCACCCGCCGCGCCGCCGCCATCCTGGACGAACTGGCGGCCTGGCGGATACGGGTCGAAAGCGCCGGCCGGCAGCTTGGCCTGCTCGCGGAGCGCCAGCACGGCATCGGACGGGAATTGGAGGCGGCGCGCGCGCGCCCGGCCGAAATCGCCACCCGGCGCGAGGCGCTGCTGGTGGAGATCGGCACCGCCGAGACGGCGAGGATGGAGGCGGCCAGGATTCTGGCGACGGCGGAGGCGCAATCCCTTCTTTGCGATCACGCCGCCAAGGCGGCGCAGGAGGCGCTTGGCAGCGCGCGCGAGGAGCGGGCGCGCGTCGCGGCCGAGGCCGGCCATGGGCAGAAGGCGCTGGCCGAGATCACGGCGCGCATCGCGGAAGCGCTGGAATGCGCCCCCGACCAGGTGCTGGCGCAGGCCGGAATCGGAGCGGACGAGACGCTGCCGCCGCTGCTCGAGGTCGAAGGGCGCCTCGATCGCCTCAAGAAGGAGCGCGACGGCATGGGGCCGGTCAATCTGCGGGCCGAGATCGAGGCGCGGGAGCTGGAGGAACAGCTCACCACGCTTTGTTCCGAGCGCGCCGACCTCGAGGCCGCCATCGCCCGCCTGCGCCAGGGCATCGCCAGCCTCAACCGCGAGGGACGCGAACGGCTGCTCGAGGCCTTCCGCAAGGTCGATGCCCATTTCCAGGCGCTGTTCGCGACCGTGTTCGGCGGCGGCCGGGCCCATCTCGCCCTCACCGACTCGGAAGACCCGCTCGAAGCGGGCCTAGAGATCATGGCCGAGCCGCCGGGCAAGAAGCTGCAACTTCTGACCCTTCTTTCCGGCGGCGAACAGGCGCTGACCGCGCTCGCCCTGCTGTTCGCGGTCTTTCTCACCAATCCGGCGCCGCTGTGCGTGCTGGACGAGGTCGATGCGCCGCTCGATGATGCCAATGTCGAGCGCATGTGCGATCTCCTCGACCGTATCGCCACCGCCGGCGATACCCGCTTCCTGGTGGTGACCCATCATCCCATCACCATGGCCCGCATGGACCGGCTGTTCGGCGTGACCATGGCGGAGCGCGGGGTCAGCCAGCTCGTCTCGGTCGATCTCGTCACCGCCGAGAGCTTCCGCCAGAGCGCATGAAACCCCGGTGCGCGCGTGAAACCCCAGAGCGCGCATGAAACCAAGGTGTTCCGGCGGTTTTACCAGGCTTGGCGCCCCGCCTTTTCCGCCTTGACAGGAAGGGGAAGCCTCCCTAAGTTCACCGCGCTTCCGGAGCCTCTTGGGGGTGGTTGACGGACGCGGGGTGGTCGAGCGCAGCGCGGCATCTGGCTGAGGCATCCCGCCATGAGCGATCCCGACAAGCCACCGTCTCTGGAAGACCTCGAAGGCCGTCTCCGCCAGGCGCGCGGAAAGCGCGACGACGGGACCAGCCGCGGGCAGGCGGAACGGCGGCTGACGGAGGGGAAAAGCAGCCTGGGCCTGGCCTGGCAGCTTGGCGTCGAGATGATTACGGCGGTGGCGGTCTGCACCGTGGGCGGCTGGTGGCTCGACCGCTGGCTTGGCACGCGGCCGTGGATCATGGTGGCGCTGTTCCTGCTCGGGGTCAGCGCCGGCACGCTGAACGCCTACCGGCTGGCGATGCGATTTGGCCGCGAGGCGCAAGAGCCGCCGGAGGGAGACGAAGACCGTTAGCGGGCGGGCAGCGCCGACGGGTTTGAGGATCACAGAGCGAGCGAGAGTTTAAGTCGGTGGGACAGACCAATCCGCTGGAGCAGTTCGAGATCAGGCGGCTGATCGATCTGAAGATCGGCGGCATCGACGCCTCTTTCACCAATTCGTCGCTGTTCATGGTGCTCATCATCGTGCTCACGACGGTCTTCGTCCTTTACGCCATGCGCAAGCGCGCCATGGTGCCGGGCCGCTTCCAGCTCATGGCCGAACTGACCTACGAATTCATCGCCGGCATGGTGCGGGACAATGTCGGCAAGGAGGGGATGCCCTATTTCCCCTTCGTCTTCACCCTCTTCATGTTCATCCTGTTCGCCAACCTGCTCGGCATGGTGCCCTACAGCTTCACCGTTACCAGCCATATCATCGTGACATTCGCGCTCGCCATCGTGGTCTGCGTCGGGGTGACGGTCATCGGCTTCATGCGCCATGGCTTGAAGTTCCTCGGGCTTTTCGCGCCGGCCGGCGTGCCGCTGGTGCTGCTGATCATCCTGGTGCCGATCGAGATCATCTCCTATGTTGTCCGGCCCTGCAGCCTGTCGATCCGGCTGTTCGCCAATATGATGGCCGGCCATACGCTGATGAAAGTGTTCGCAAGCTTCGTCATCAGCCTGGGGCTTCTCGCCGGCTGGGTGCCGATCCTGCTGATCTCGGCGCTCAACGGCCTGGAAGTCGGCATCGCCATGCTTCAGGCCTATGTCTTCGTCATCCTGACCTGCCTCTATCTCAACGACGGGGTGCATATGCACCACTGACCGGGAGCCGTTTTTCTCCCGGAAACCTGCCCGAACCGCTCAAGGCCACCGACCGCCTGCGGCCGACAGCGACCAACAGACAGAGAGAAGGAAATGCTGATCATGAATCCTGAAGCCGCCAAGCTGATCGGTGCGGGCCTCGCCACCATCGCCCTCGGGGGCGTCGGCGCCGGCATCGGCAATATCTTCGGCCAGTATGTCGCGGCCTCGGTGCGCAACCCGTCCGCGGCGCCGAAGGTTTTCGGCAACGTTCTGCTGGGTTTCGCCCTGACGGAGGCGGTGGCGCTCTACGCCCTCGTCATCGCGATGCTGATCCTGTTCGTATTCTAGGATAAGCGCCGCCCGCCTCAAGCGGCCTTGCATCAGCAGCGAAGCGGTCAGACCATGCGCCTTCTGGCACGGAATCTTCTTCTCTTGAGTGTCGCGCTCGCCGGCACCGGTCTGAGCTTGCCGGCGCTGGCGGAAGGTGCCAAGGGCGGCATGCCGCAGCTTGATCCCACCGGCTATCCGCCGCAGCTCATCTGGCTGGCGATTACCTTCGTCCTTCTCTATCTCCTGTGCTGGCGGGTGCTGCTGCCCCGCGTCGGCCGCGTGCTCGAGGCGCGGGAGAGCCGGATCGGCGGCGATCTCGCCGCAGCCGAGCGGATGAAGCAGGAGGTGGAGGCGGCCATCGCCGAATATTCGGCCGCCCAAGCCAAGGCGCAAGGAGAAGCGCAGGCGCTCGCCAGCGCCACGCGCGAACGCCTGGGCCAGGCGGCGGCGGCCGAGCGGACGGCGCTTGATGCCCAACTCGCGCAGGACGCCAAGGCGGCGGAAGCCGGCATTCTAGAGGTGAAGCAGGCGGCGCTCGCCAATCTGCGGGAGATCGCGGCGGCGACGACGATCGCCATCGTCAAGCGCCTCATCGCCGCCGACGTGACGCCGGACGCGGCGGCGGCGGCGGTACGCGACGCGGCGGAAGGAAAGCGCTAGATGCTGCACGACCCGGAATTCTGGATCGCCGTTTCCTTCCTGCTGTTCGTCGTCGTGATGATCTGGCTGAAGGTGCCGGGCCTGATCGGCCGGGCGCTGGACGAGCAATCGGTCCGGATCAAGGACGAGCTGGACCAGGCGGCCAAGCTGCACCAGGACGCCAAGGCGCTGCTGGCGGAATACCAGGAAAAGAAGCGCCAGGTGATGGCGGAGGCCGAGCAGATCATCGCCCATGCAAGGATCGAAGCCGAGCGCCTGGGGCACGAGGCGGAAGTTGAGCTCAAGGCGACGCTGGAGCGCCGGCGCAAGCTTGCCGAAGCCAAGATCGCGCAGGCGGAAGCCCAGGCGATCAAGGACGTGCAGGCCGCCGCCGTCGATCTTGCCCTCGCCGCGTCGCGGACGCTGCTGGCCGAGCAGATGAAGGGCGAGAAGGGTCAGGCGCTGCTCGACCAGGCGATCGGCGGCCTCGCCGCCAAGCTGCACTGAGCCTTCACGCTCCCGCCCATAACCCTCCCGCCCCACTCTTCCCATTGACTTCCGCCGGCCGCCGGCCGAGCATGGCTCTGTTCCAAGGGGAGCCCCGGCCACAAGGGGCTGAGATACCGTTCAGGCTCGCGGCCGCCGATCATAGGCGGACTGCCGGGCCGGCTTACGGGAACCCGCCGAACCTGATCCGGGTCATGCCGGCGTAGGGATGCGAACGGAAGGCCGGCGCTTGTGTGCCGGCCGCCGCGGGCGAAACCGCCGTCCCTCCCCTATCCCGGATCCGCTCACGGAGCAGCGTTTGGAAACGGCGGCGATCGCCCGATCCAGACCTGTCTCCCCGTCAAGCTTACGGACGCAATCCGCGCCTTACGCGCCGGATTCGCCCGAAGCGCCGCCTGCCACCGGGAGTATCGCCATGCCGCACGAGAGAGAAGAAGAATCCTTCACCGTTTCGACCGGCGCGCTGCCGGCCTCGACCAAGGTGCAGGTCGCGGGCATCCACCATCCCGACCTCCGCGTGGCGATGCGCGAAGTCGCGCTTTCGGTTGCAAGCGAGGCCCCCGTGCGGGTCTATGATCCCTCCGGCCCCTATACCGATCCGGCCGTGAACATCGACATCCGCGAGGGGTTGGCGCCGCTGCGGCAGGGCTGGATCCTGGCGCGCGGCGATGTCGAACCCTACGAGGGACGCGAGATCCGCCCCGAGGACGACGGCAGGCCGCAGGGCGCGCGGGACAACCTCGCCAATCTCGCCGCCTTCCCGGGACGCGGGCGCCGGCCGCTGCGCGCCAAGGCCGGCGGCGCCGTCACCCAGATGGCCTATGCCCGCGCCGGCATGATCACGCCGGAAATGGAATATATCGCCATCCGCGAGAATTACGGCCGCGCTTGCCCGGCGACCGCTGCCGCGCTCGACGGCGAAAGCTTCGGCGCCGCCATTCCCGATTACATCACGCCCGAATTCGTTCGCGACGAGGTGGCGCGCGGCCGTGCCATCATCCCGGCCAATATCAACCATCCCGAAGCCGAGCCGATGATCATCGGCCGCAACTTCCTGGTGAAGGTGAATGCCAATATCGGCAATTCCGCCGTCTCCTCCTCGATCGGCGAGGAGGTGGACAAGCTGGTCTGGTCGATTCGCTGGGGCGCCGACACGGTGATGGACCTCTCCACCGGGCGCAATATCCATACGACGCGGGAATGGATCATCCGCAATTCCCCGGTGCCGATCGGCACGGTGCCGATCTATCAGGCGCTGGAGAAGGTTCAGGGCAAGGCGGAGGATCTGAGCTGGGAAGTCTTCCGCGACACGCTGATCGAGCAATGCGAGCAGGGGGTGGATTATTTCACCATCCATGCCGGCGTCCGCCTCGCCTATATCCCCCTCACCGCCCGCCGCGTCACCGGCATCGTCAGCCGCGGCGGCTCGATCATGGCGAAATGGTGCCTGGCGCATCATCAGGAGAATTTCCTCTATACGCATTTCCGCGACATCTGCGCGATCATGCGGGCCTATGACGTGAGCTTCTCGCTTGGCGATGGCCTGCGCCCGGGCTCGATCGCCGATGCCAACGACGAGGCCCAGTTCGCCGAGCTGGCGACGCTGGGCGAGCTGACGCAGATCGCCTGGGAGCACGATGTCCAGGTAATGGTCGAGGGTCCGGGCCATGTGCCGATGCACAAGATCAAGGAAAACATGGACCGCCAGCTCGCGGTCTGCCACGAGGCGCCGTTCTATACGCTGGGACCCCTCACCACCGACATCGCGCCGGGCTACGACCACATCACCAGCGCCATCGGCGCCGCGATGATCGGCTGGT
>CALCYJ010000318.1 GCA_937905845.1 uncultured Rhodospirillales bacterium | reverse complement strand
GACCACCCCGCTTCCCGTCGCCATGCCGCGGACCGACTGGATCTTCCGGGCGATATTGGTTTGATACTGCGGTAGCTCCTCGGCCAACCGCGTGAGTTCGCCACCGAAAAGCGTGCCGGTGCTGAAGATGACGAGAAAAGCCAGCAGAACGGTGACGGCGACCGCGGGCACGCGGCCGAAGTGCCATCGCCGCAGCCGCATCACCAGCGGTCCGAGCGCGAAGCTCATCAGGATCGCAAGCGCCAAGGGAACGAAGACATTCTTGGCAAAATAGAGCGCCGTGACGACAACGACGGCCACCGCCAGCATGGCGAGGCCCGAGAAGGGCTTCACGGTCGTATAGATCCCGCGCCGCCCCAGGCGGGGCAGGGAAGGCGTGTCAAGCGGGGAAAGCGCGGGTTTGCTTTTCACAAACGCCTCTGCTCGATGAAGGCGGGGTCTTTCACGATCCGATCTTTGCCGCGCCGCGCGTGATGCTCACCGCGGGCAGCCATAGACAGCCTCTGTCGTCTTCCGGCAAGGCGGCAGATCACGAAAACGTCGCGGCGAGGGCTGTCGCCGCGAGCTTTCTTTCCGGCAGGCGTCGAGCGATCGTTGGCGGTGCGGCAAACCTACAGCGTGCCGCCCGGCCTTGTATCGCCGTAATAATCGGCGAAATACTTTTCATAGGCGCGATCGATCGTTGTGGAGGCATCGTATTCCGGACTGTCCTTGACCCTCTGACGATCGACATTGAGGTTCACCAGCTTGCCCGCCCAATCGATCTTTCGTGCCGATCGCGGCGAGATCAGAACCTTCTTCGCGGGCCACCAGTTCTTGGTATCGACGACGAGATAATGGATGCTCCAATCGGCATCCTCCACGAGGAAATCCTCGACATGGCCAATCTCGCCGTCGCTGGCGTGGATATGGTATCCGGTGACCGCGTCGACGCTGCGAAGATGCGGATCGCCATCGTTTCGTTGAGCGCCTGCGATCGGCTTTTCGTTCCACCCGGGGCTCAGGTGCGGCGACCCGGCCATGGCACCGCCCATATAGCCGTAATCGCCGGCGTAAAGGCTGCTGCTCCAATAGGGACTCCAGCCATAATAATCGTAGATCCCGGTTTCCATTTGCCGCGACACCGGCAGGTCGGTGTCGATACCCGGGCTGTCCTTGACCTGCTGCCTGGTCAGCCTGACCGAGAATTGCTCCTCCTTCAGATCGAGATGCCCGAGTGCCGAGGGCGGCAGAAGGACCTTGCGGGCGGAAAGCCAGCTACCGGCTTCGACCACTATCCAGCGAACCAGCCAGCTAGCGTCGTCGAACAGCAGGTCGCTGACGCTGCCAAGCCGGTCGTCGCTGGCGGCAATGGCATAGCCATTGATCACCGATGCATTCCTCAACATTGTGCGCTCCTATCAGGTCCGTGCGTCCTGTCAGATCGGGACGCTGAAATCGGATCAGCCGTTGGAACCGGCGTCGCCCTTGCTCGTGAGATGCGTGTTCCAGTAGGTGTCCACCTTGTGGCTGAGACGATCGAAGTGGCTGGGGCTCGCAAATCGGTCGCTCTTCACCTGCGGGGCGGCGTCCATGGCGCCCTTGCTGGTGTCGAGCACGAGCAGGTCCACGTTCGGCGTCACTTTGAAGTCCTGCCAGGGGACCGGGACGTATTTCTCATCGATGCCGAAAACCCCGCCCCGGGCGATCACCAGATAGGCGATCTTGCCGGTCTGCGGACTGATCACCAGATCATCGACGCTGCCAAGAGCCTCGTTCTTCGCGTCACGCACGTCGGTGCCGATCAGCTGGTCGGACCGGAACGAGATGTTCTTGCTCGTGACCGGCTGCGCGGCGGCGATCTGATGCAGCCGCCAGCTCTGCATATCCGCCGCCGGTACGCGCCCGGCGTGCATGTCGGCGACGTCGTGCCTGTAGATCGCGCGGGTCGCGGTGAGCAGATGCTCGCACGATTGCTGCTGGCCGTGCCGGGCGAGAATGTCGGCGGAGGCAAGGAGGGTCCGGATCTCGTAACCCGGCCGCGCGTTCTGGTAATCGGCCGCGGTCGCTGCCGGAGCTGGCCGAGCCGTGGCCGCCGCCGCATGGTCGCCCGTGGGACGATCGCCCATCGGATAGCCGTAGCCACCATAGCCCGCACCGACCAGCCGATAGCCGTCCTTGCTCATCTGACCATCGAAGGCGCGCAAGTCGCTCATGCATTTTTTCGCCGGCGTCATGGCGGCGGCGCTCTTCTCACTCCGGGCGGAATGGTGTGCCGTGCCGGTTGCCGGAAGCTCGGCCGCGAGCAGCGGTGCGGTAAGACCGAGGCTGAGAAAGATGCCGGCCGCTATGGAGCCGCCGATCGTTATGCGTTTCATGGGCTTGTTTCCCTGGTTGCGGTTTCGGCCCCGTGCTGATTGCAATTGCCGCCGCATGATCATTGGGCGTGATTGTGATCGTCGCCGGGGCGCAGCGGTAGACTCGGAAATTACTTAAATTTGTACGCGATCGATCGCCGGCTGGACT
>CALCYJ010000317.1 GCA_937905845.1 uncultured Rhodospirillales bacterium | reverse complement strand
TCCGCCGTCGCCGCCATCGAGCCCGCCGTCGTCTGCATCTCCGTCGCAGCGCCCGTCACGGCATGCAGGATCTGCGTCACCTTGCCGTCGAAATCCCCGGTCAACTGGCCCAGCCGCTCCATGCGCGCCCGTTCCGCCGCCGCCACCCGTTCGCGCTCCGCCTCGCGGTCGGCACGCCGGCGTTCCTCCGCCTCGAGATTGCGCTCGCGCTCCGCCGCCGCTTCCGCCGCCGCCGCCGCTTCCGCCTCCCGCCGCCGCTCCCGCTCCTGCTCCTGATCGGCGCGCAGCCGTTCCTGCTCGGCCTGAAGCTGTTCGCTCTCGGCGGCCATTTCCTTGAATATCTGCACCGCGGCCGCCATTTCGCCCAGTTCGTCGGGCCGCTCGCGCCCCGGCACCTCGATGGTGCGGTCGCCATCGGCAAGCTTGCGCATCGCCGCCGTCATCTGGCCCAGGGGCTGCACGATGCTACGGGCGGCAAGCCAGCCCAGAAGCGCCATCACGAAGGCGATGGCCACGACGCTGATGCCGAGCGTCCAGCGCAGCGCCGTCACCGGCGCCATGACGTCCGAGAGATCCGCCTTGGCGATCAGCGCCCAGGTGAGACCCAGGCCGGTCACCCGGCCATAGGCGGCCAGCGTCTTCTTGCCGCGGTAATCGGTGATATCGGCGGTGCCCGTCTCGCCCGAAAGCGCCTTGGCGATGATCGGACTATCGATCCTGGTCTTGAGCAGCGTGCTGCCCTGCGCCAGCCTGGCATTGTTGCGCAGGATGCCGTCGGCCGCCACCAGCAGGCTCTCGCCGGTCTGGCCCATGCCGGCGGTGCTCGCCATGATGGCGTCGATGCGCGTGCTCGGCAGTTCGATGGCGAGGACGCCGGCAAGCGTCCCGTCAAGCGAGGCGACGCCGGTCGCGACGAAGGCCGCGGGGACATTGTTGCCCGGCGCATAATGCTCGAAGCCCGAAGCGCGCACCACATCGGCCTTGCCGGTCTTGATCACCGCTTGGAAAGCCTGGGCGAGCCCGCTGTCCTTGAACCGGCCGGTGTCGAGATTGCCGGCGAAATCCGGCTGTTTGTCGACGCTATAGATGACGTCGCCCTTGAGATTGATGAGATAGAGATCGGTATAGCCATGCTCGTGGGCCAGCCGGCGCAACCAGGGCTGATTGTTGCTGTGCGCCATGCTGTAGACCGACCCGTCGCCGGCCGCATCGTACTTCGCCCGCTCGGCGCCGCTATAGGGGTTCTTGGTGACATAGAGCGTGCGCACCGCATCGCGCGCACCGCCCTTCATCGTGTTCCAGCCGGCCTCGAACTGGAGCAGCGCGCCGCTGATCGAGGGATTGCCGCCTTCCACGGTGACATCCTCGGCCACGGTATCGAAATATTGCTTGAGCGCGAGCTTGCGCCCGTCCATCAGCGCCAGGAGGCGGCTTTGCGTCGCCGCGGTCAGTCCGCTCGTCGCCCGCCGTTCGCCGAGCGTGCCGGCGGTGATCGCCGAAATCGAGGTGAGAATGACGAACCACAGCGGCAGCTTGCGCGAAATCCGCATCTTTTCCCAAAACCTGACGTTCATCGCTTTACTTCCACCTCACGCTTCCCCAATGACGCCCGCGCGCAGCCCCAGACCTTGAGCCGGACTTTCGCGCGGATCCGCCGTCCGCGCGGCAACGGGCGCGCAGGGCACGGCGGATGGCCGATCATGGCGTCACGCCGGTTAAAAGAGTCTGAAATGCCGGTCCGGAAAGGAGGGTGCCGGTCGCGAAAAAGGCGCCGCCACTTTGTCCGGGATCAGAAGGCCTAGCCGCCGTTGCCGGCGGGTGCCGGCTGCTCGATCTTGCGCCAGGCGCGGACATTGCGCTCGTGCTCGGCCAAGGTCGCGGCGAAGGCATGGCCGCCCGAGCCATTGGCGACGAAATAGAGATCGGATGTCGCCTGAGGCTGCATCACCGCGGCGAGCGAGGCCTGCCCGGGATTGTCGATGGCCTGCGGCGGCAGGCCGACGATGCGGTAGGTATTATAAGGCGTGTCGGCATCGAGATCGGCCCGGGTCAGCGGCCGACCGAGCGGATGCTGGCCGAGCGTGATCCCATAGGCGACCGTGGGATCGGACTGGAGCCGCATGCCAAGCTTCAGGCGATTGAGAAAGACGCCGGCGATATGCGGCCGTTCCGCCGGCAGCGCCGTCTCCTTCTCGACGATCGAGGCCAGGATCACCGCCTGTTCGGGCGAAGTCAGGGCCAGGCCCGGCGCGCGCGTCTGCCACAGGCGGGCCAGCGTCTCCGTCATCGCCTTCGCCATGCGCTTGAGCAGCGCGGCGCGGCTGTCGCCATAGCGGTAATCGTAGGTCTCGGGCAGGATCGAGCCCTCGGGCGGCGTCGGCGGCAGCGGACCCTGAAGACCGTAAGCCGCCTTGAGCAGCCGCATCACCTCCGCCATCGTCGTGCCTTCCGGCACCGTCAGGCGATGGACGACGACCCGCCCCTCGCGCAGCAGATCGAGCGCCGCGACGATGGAGATGGCGGCGGGAAAGCGGTATTCGCCGGCCTTGAGATCGCGGGCATCGTGCAGGGCCAGCGCCGCCGCCATGACGAACACCCCCTGCCGCGCCACATGGTTGTCCGCAAGGGCTGCGGCTATCGCCGCAAGGCCCGCGCCGCGCGGCAGGATCAGCGTCACCGCCGCGGGACTTGGCCCCGGCCGCACCGCTTCGCGGTAGAGGAAGCCCGCCAACGCCGCCAGGAGGATCAGGACCGCCAGTCCGCCGAGGAAAATGCCGCGGATGACGCGGATCATTGCGCCTTGGCGAAGAGGAGCGATGCGTTGGTGCCGCCGAAGCCGAAGGAATTGGACAGCGCCACCTTCACCTCGCGCGGCTTGGCGTTATGGGCGACCAGGTCGATGTCGCAACCCTCGGAGGGCAGGTCGAGATTGAGCGTCGGCGGCACGATGGCGCGATCGATCGTAAGAACGGAGAAAATCGCCTCCACCGCGCCGGCAGCCCCCAGGAGATGGCCGACCGAGGATTTGGTCGAGGACATCGAAAGCTTGTAGGCCGCCGCGCCGAACAGCCGCTTCACCGCGCCCAGCTCGATCTCGTCGCCGAGCGGCGTCGAGGTGCCGTGTGCGTTGATATAATCGATGTCGTCCGGGGTGAGACCGGCCCGCTTCAGCGCGCTTTGCATGGCGCGGAAGGCACCATCGCCATCGGGCGCGGGGGCGGTGATGTGATAGGCGTCGCCCGACAGGCCATAGCCGATCACCTCGGCATAGATCCTGGCGCCGCGGGCGCGCGCGTGCTCCAGCTCTTCCAGCACCACGATGCCGGCGCCCTCGCCCATGACGAAACCATCGCGGCCCCGATCCCACGGGCGCGAAGCCTTGGCCGGCGTGTCGTTATAGGCGGTCGAAAGCGCCCTGGCCGCGGCGAATCCGGCCATGCCGAGCGGGCAGATCGCCGCCTCCGCCCCGCCGGCCACCATCACATCGGCATCGTCCAGCATGATGAGCCGCGCCGCGTCGCCGATGGCATGCGCCCCGGTCGAGCAGGCGGTCACCACCGCATGATTGGGGCCCTTGAAACCATAGCGGATGGAAACATGGCCAGAGACGAGATTGATCAGGCGGCCGGGAATGAAGAACGGGCTGATGCGCCGCGGTCCCTTCTCGTGCAGCAGGACGGCTGCTTCCTCGATCCCGGGCAGGCCGCCGATGCCCGAGCCGATCATGACGCCGGTACGGCGGCGGTCCTCCTCGTGCTCGGGCGTCCAGCCGGAATCGCGCACCGCCTCCTGTGCCGCCGCCATGCCGAAGATGATGAAATCATCGACCCGGCGCTGCTCCTTCTGATCCATGCAATCGTCGGGATTGAAGGCGTCCGCCTGGCTGTTGCCGCGCGGCACCTGGCCGGCGATGCGGGCTGGAAGCGGCGAGGCATCGAAGGACGTGATCGGGCCGATGCCCGATTCACCCCTGATCAGCCGTTCCCAGGTCGCCTCGACCCCGCTCGCCAGCGGAGTGACCATGCCCAATCCGGTAACCGCTACACGCCGCATTGCTTCGATTGCCGTTCCCGTTGGTCCCGATGCAGCAGGCCCGCCGCCGGCCGCTGCCACCGGGAGGATTGGTACGCCGGCGCGGCCCGGTGCGAAGACAGGCCGCAGAATATTCCGCCGGTCGCAAGACCACGCCATCCGACCGCCGGACCGGGCGACCGGGCGCCGCCCGCACCCCCGGCTCTCCCTGGGCATCCGGACCGCAACGGCCGCGTCGCCCTGGCGGAAGACGCACCGGAGCGCCGCCGAGGGATGCTCACGGCAACCCGGCGGATGTCGCCGTTCACCGGAGCGGAACCGCCGGCGTCGAACGCCTCAGCTATGTTCCTTGATATACTCGATCGCATCTTTCACGGTCATGATCTTTTCGGCGGCATCGTCAGGGATCTCGCAGCCGAACTCTTCTTCGAACGCCATCACGAGTTCGACGGTATCGAGGCTGTCGGCGCCAAGGTCGTCGATGAAGCTGGCGCCCTCCGTCACCTTGTCTTCGTCGACGCCAAGATGTTCGACGACAATCTTCTTTACGCGATCGGCGATGTCACTCATATCATGTTCCTTAATCTGTCGGTTGCTTGTTGCTTCTATTCCCGCCGGTCAAGAGAGCGCCCCTTGAACGCCGTCTGCTCTGCAAAAAGCCCGGCTACTTACCATACTTCCCGAGCGAAGCAAAGGTCATGTCATCGATCCCGCGGCGTCAGATCATGGCCATTCCGCCGTTGACATGCAAGGTAACGCCGGTGACGTATCCGGCCTCCTCGCTGGCGAGGTAGGCGACGGCGGCGGCGATATCGGCCGCGCCCCCCATGCGCCCCATGGGAATCTGGCCGGAGATGCGCTCTTTCTGCGCCTCGCTCAGCCCATCGGTCATAGCCGTCGCGATGAAGCCGGGCGCCACGGTATTGACGGTGATGCCGCGGGTCGCCACCTCCTGCGCCAGCGCCTTGCCCATGCCGATGAGCCCGGCCTTGGAAGCGGCATAATTCGCCTGGCCGGGGTTGCCAGTGACGCCGACGATCGAGGCGACATTGACGATGCGCCCGAAACGCTGCCGCATCATGCCGCGCAGCGCCGCCCGCGTCAGCCGGAAGGCGGCGGTGAGATTGACCTCCAGCACCACCTGCCAGTCCGCGTCCTTCATGCGCACGGCCAGGCCATCGCGGGTGAGGCCGGCGTTGTTGACCAGGATGTCGAGCGAACCGAGCGCCGCCTCCGCCTGGCCGACCAGGGCTTCGACCTGGGCCGCATCGGCAAGATCGCAGGGCAGCACCTTTGTGCCTTCGCCAAGCTCGGCCGCGAGCGCTTCCAGGGCCGCCACCCGCGTGCCCGAGAGGGCGACCATCGCGCCCTGGCCATGAAGCGCGCGCGCGACGGCGCTGCCGATGCCGCCCGAAGCGCCGGTAACAAGAGCCCGCCTGCCGCTGAGATCAAACATCGTCCCAATACCCCATCCGCCCGGCTTGCGGGCCTTGAACCACCGGAATCGAACTGCGGGACCGGGCGCCGAACGCGGTTCGCCTGCCGCTCGGCGCCAGCCCTTGACCGCGGCCCTTCGTCACAGGAGCCGCAACACAGCCTCCACCTCCGCCGGCGTCAGCGCCGAGAGCGCGGTCATTTCCCGCTCGATGCGCTTGGCAAGGCCGGTCAGCACCTTGCCGGCGCCAAGCTCGACCAGCGTATCGACGCCCTGCGCCTTCAGCGTCAGGACACTCTCCCGCCAGCGCACGATCGCCGTCACCTGCTCCACCAGCAGGCGACGGATGGTCTCGGGGTCGCTGACCGCCGCCGCGGTGACATTGGCGATCAGCGGCAGGTGCGGCGGCGCCAGCACCACCTGCGTCAGCGCCTCCGCCATGACGTCGGCCGCCGGCTGCATCAGCGCGCAATGGAACGGCGCGCTGACCGGCAGCAGCATCGCCCGCTTGCCGCCCCGCTCCTTCGCCAGCGCGATCGCCCGCTCCACCGCGCCCCGGTGGCCCGAGATCACCACCTGCCCCGGCGCATTGTCGTTGGCGCAGGCGACGACCTCGCCTTCCGCCGCCGCCGCCGTCACGCTCTGCGCCACATCGAGTTCGAGCCCGAGCAGCGCCGCCATCGCGCCCTCCCCGACCGGCACCGCACGCTGCATCGCCTGGCCGCGCCGGCGCAGCAGCCGCGCCGCATCGCCGATCGTCACCGCGCCCACCGCCGCCAGCGCCGAATATTCGCCAAGCGAATGGCCGGCGACGAAAGCCGCCTTGTCGGCGAGGCGGAAGCCGCCCTCGCTCTCCAGGCTGCGCACCACCGCCAGGCTCGTCGCCATCAGGGCCGGCTGCGCATTCTCCGTCAGGATCA
This sequence comes from uncultured Rhodospirillales bacterium, assembly GCA_937905845.1. Classification (GTDB taxonomy): domain Bacteria; phylum Pseudomonadota; class Alphaproteobacteria; order Ferrovibrionales; family Ferrovibrionaceae; genus CALCYJ01. The sequence goes on along the minus strand of CALCYJ010000317.1, from coordinate 6,320 downwards.
GCTCGCTCTCCGGACCGGCGAAGATCAGCCGCGACAGGTTCTGGCCGAGCGCGTCATCCACCTCCTCGAATACCAGCCGCGCCGCCGGCAGGGCGGCGGCCAGCGCCTGCCCCATGCCGACCGCCTGGGAACCCTGACCGGGAAAGATGAACGCACGCGCCATGCCAGCCCCCCATCGACGATCCGCCATTGCCCCCGCGGTCGTCCCGTGATCCGTGATGCCGCCGGCGCGGCCGATGCACCGTGCGCCGGCACGGCCGGAGGGGCACAGTCATAGCCGCTGTGCCGTCCCTGTCAAGGCGGCGGGACCGGCTTGGCCGCACGGCCTGGCCACCCCCCGCGTGATAAGGTCTGCGACCGTTATATAGTATAAATTGACCAATGCGCCCGCCTTACTAACTATCGCGACGGGATTCGTCAAGCCGGCGCGGCGATGGCGCGGCGGTTGGTGCCGGCTGGTGCCGGCTGCGGCTCAAGGCTTGCGGCGCAACGGGATTTCTGTATAGTGCGCGCCTTCATAGCTCCTTGCCGGCCCTGCCGGCTAGGCCGGTCCCGCTTGGCGAAAGGTTCGTCGGGCACCCGGCCATAAACAGCCAGAAGGAGAGCTGCCTGATGCCGTTCTACGAGAACGTGTTCATCGCGCGCCAGGATATATCCTCCCAGCAGGCGGAGACCCTGGCGAACGAGCTTGCCGAGATCGTCAAGACCAACGGCGGCACGGTGACCAAGACCGAGCACTGGGGCCTGCGCAATCTCGCCTATCGCATCAAGAAGAACCGCAAGGGCCACTACGTCCTGCTCAACCTCGACGCTCCGGCGGCAGCGGTGGCGGAGCTTGAGCGCAACATGCGCATTCACGAAGACGTCCTGCGCTATCTCACCGTCCGGGTCGAGGAGCTGGAAGCCGGCCCCTCCGCCATGCTGCAAAGCCGGGCCCGCGACGAGCGTCCGCGGCGCGATGGCGGCGGCGGTGGCGGCGGCCGCGGCGGCGGGCGTTTCGGCGACCGTGGTCCGCGCGAAGACCGGGGCCCGCGCGCGGACAGAGGCCCCCGCGAAGACCGGGGACCGCGCGAAAGCCGCGATTTTTCCCGCGATCAAGCCCGCGACCAGGAGGCCGTATAAATGAGCACGCAGCAGCCCGCAAGCCATGCGCCTGCCGCCGGCGGCCCGGCGCGCCGGCCGTTCTTCCGTCGGCGCAAGACCTGCCCCTTCAGCGGCGCCAACGCCCCCAAGATCGATTACAAGGACGTCCGCCTGCTACAGCGCTTCGTCTCCGAGCGCGGCAAGATCGTGCCCAGCCGCATCACCGCGGTGAGCGCCAAGAAGCAGCGCGAACTCGCGCAGGCGATCAAGCGGGCACGCCAGCTCGCCCTCGTTCCCTATCTGATAAAGTAGGGAGCGGCCGGCCTCCGCCGGCTCGGGCCGCCGCATGTCGCGGGATGCCGTTCTCGCTATCGCGCTCGGCGCCTTGAGCGGTGTGTGCGTTCTGGCGCTCGCCAGCGGCAATTTCGGCGCGGTGATCCTGAGCTATCTGTCGCCGCTGCCGCTGTTCCTCGCCGCCCTCGCCTTCGGCCTGCCGAAAGCGGTGCTGGCTGCCATCGTCGGCACCGCGACAGTCGCTCTGCTGGGGCCCGAGACGCTGCTGTTCTACCTGTTCGCCGCAGCGCTGCCGGTACTGCTGCTGTCGCGTCAGGCCCTGCTCTACCGCCTCCCGGGTGGCGCGGCCACTGCGGGTGGCATGGCCACGGCGGGTGACGCGGCCACGGCGGGCGTCGAATGGTATCCGCCGGACCGGCTCGTCGTTTGGCTGGCCGGCATCGCGGCCTTCGCCTTCGTGGCGGCGAGCCTGTGGTGCCTGAGCGAGCCGGGCGGCCTCCCGGGCCTGTTCGAGGGCGATCTGCGGCAGGTGGTGCTGGCACTCGCCCCCGGCGGCAAGGGCGGCGGCGATACGCTCGATGCGGCGGTGGCGGCGCGGCGGCTGGCGCCGATGATCCCGCCGATCCTGGCGGTGCTGTGGCAGCTTGTCATGGCCGCGAACGGGGCCTTGGCGCAAGGGCTGGCGCATCGCTTCGGGCGCCAGCTCCGGCCCTCGCCCGACCTGGCCCGGCTGGAGCTGCCGCCGCAGCTTGCCTGGCTCCTGGTGGCGCTGGTGGCGGCGCGCCTGCTGCTTCCCGTGCCGACGGCGGCGGTGGAGACGCTGGTGCTGATCCTGGCGGTGCCGTTCTTTTTCCAGGGACTGGGCGTGGTGCATGCGCTGACCCGCTCCAGCCCGGCGAGGGGACCGCTGCTGGTGGCGTTCTATCTGTTGCTGATGGCCGCGGGCGTGCTGATGGTGCTGGTGGCAGCACTTGGCGTGGTCGAACAATGGGCGCACCTGCGCCGGCGCCATGCCGGCCGGGGCGGGGTTGCTTGAGCCTGATCGTGCTGGGAAAGCGCTCCCCGCTTTTCCCGGATCAGGCGCTGGACGGGGTCGTTTTTATGCCTATTCTGACCGGAAATAAGGCGATGCCGTTTCCGGGATAGGCTTGAGGAGGATAAAGTCATGGACGTGATACTGCTCGAACGGATCGAGAAGCTTGGCCAGATGGGCGACACCGTGCGGGTGAAAGCAGGCTTCGCCCGCAATTACCTGCTGCCCCAGCGCAAGGCGCTGCGGGCGACCAAGGAAAATCTGTCGCGCTTCGAGCGTGAGCGCAGCCAGCTTGAAGCCGCCAACCTGCACCGGCGCGACGATGCGCAAGGGGTGGCGGAGAAGATGACGGGCCTCCGGGTCACGCTGCTGCGCCAGGCGAGCGAGACCACGCAGCTCTATGGCTCGGTCAATGCGCGCGACATCGCCCAGGCGATCAGCGAGGCCGGCTTCACGCTCGGCCGGCAGCAGGTGCAGCTCGACCATCCGATCAAGTCGCTCGGCATTCACCAGATCAAGGTAATGCTCCATCCGGAGGTTTCCGTGCAGGTCGCCGTCAATGTCGCCCGCTCGGCGGCCGAGGCGGAAATCCAGGCGGCCGGCGGCGCCGTTGGCCGCGAAGCCTTCTTCGACGACCCGGCGAGCGTCCCGGACGAGGCGGAGGGCGAGGCGGACGGCGATGAGGACGCGGAGGCTGACACCGGCCCGGACGCCGGCGGCGACGCGAGCGAGGACGGCCAGCCCGCCTCCGCTTGAGGCTCAGGCCGTCATCGCGGTCCCGCCCCGGCCGGCTTCCTACCCCGGTAGCGGGAAGCAGGTCTGCGCGCAGGGCTGGTCTGGCGCGTTACTCCCCTCTTTTTTGTCAATGGAGGATTTGTTAGGCTTAAATACATTCGGTCGGTGCTGACGGCCGGACGCTCGAGGATTTTCGGGGGAGTCCGAGTGGCATGTATCTGCTGAAGCACATGCTGGGAAGCCTGATACACCGGGGCGACCTGATCGTGGTCGGGCCCGACGGCCGGCACTATGCCTTCGGCGACGGCAAGCCGCCGCGGGTGACGGTGGCGATCGCCGATACCGCCACGGCGCGCCGGCTGGTGTTCAATGCCGGCCTGGCGCTGGGCGAATCCTACATGGATGAGCGCTTCACCGTCCGCGACGGCACCATTTACGACTTCCTCGACCTCGTCTTCGCCAATCTCGGCTGGACCGGTGGCACGCGGCTTCAGCATTTCCACGAAATGATGGGCCGGCTCGGCCGGCGCCTGCTACAGAACAACCGCGTGACCGTGGCGCGGCGCAATGTCGCCCATCATTACGATCTCTCGGGCGAGCTTTACGATCTGTTCCTCGATGCCGACCGGCAATATTCCTGCGCCTATTACCGCTCGCCCGACGATACTCTGGAGCAGGCCCAGGCGCAGAAGAAGCGCCATATCGCCGCCAAGCTGTGCCTCGACCGGCCGGACCTCAAGGTGCTCGATATCGGCTGCGGCTGGGGCGGGCTCGGCCTCTATCTGGCGGAGGCGGCCGGCGCCACCGTCTCGGGCATCACGCTTTCGGAGGAGCAGCTCAAGGTCGCGCAGCAGCGGGCCGAGGATGCCGGGCTCGCCGACCGGGTGAGCTTCCGGCTTCAGGATTACCGCGAGGAGCGCGGGCGCTATGATCGCATCGTCTCGGTCGGCATGTTCGAGCACGTCGGCGTCGGCTATTATCGCGACTTCTTCCGCCAGATCGCCGAGCTTCTGAGCGAGGACGGCGTCGCCCTGGTCCATACGATCGGCCGCGCCGAAGGCCCCGGCCGCACCAACGCCTGGATTCGCAAATATATCTTCCCCGGCGGCTATTCGCCGGCGCTGTCCGAGATCCTGCCGGTGATCGAGCACGCCGGCCTCTATGTCACCGACATCGAGGTCCTGCGCCTGCATTATGCCGAAACGCTTAAGGCCTGGCGCCAGCGCTTCACCGCCAACCGCGCCCGCATCGCCAGGCTCTATGACGAGCGCTTCTGCCGGCTGTGGGAATTCTATCTCGCCGCGAGCGAAGCCACCTTCCGCCATTCGGGCCATATCAATTTCCAGATCCAGCTCGCCAAGAAAGTCGATGCGCTGCCCATCACCCGCGATTACATGATCGACTGGGAGCGCGCGAAGGCGGCGGACGCGATCTCGGGCATCCGCGCGGCTGAATAGAACCGGCCGGCCAGCGCTACCCGATGATGCCGGCGCCGCTCGGGCGGCCCTAGACGCGGCATGTGCCGCCGTGGCGGCCGACTTATCCCCGGAATTATCCCCCGGTGGACAAATTCCATCCCCAGGATGCACCGCGCGCCAAGAGCGGCAGGGCCGCGTGGCGCTGTCATCGGAGCGGGTGCATGGAGTATCCTCCCTCGTCATGGATCCAGCGCACGACATCATTCCCTTAGGCCCGCAAGGCGGCGGCGAGGGCGGCGGCCGCCTCTATCGCAGCGCGCCGCAGAATATCGAGGCCGAGCAGGAGTTGCTCGGCGCCATCCTGGTCAATAATGACGCCGCGGGAAAGGTTTCGGCCTTTCTTTTGCCCGAGCATTTCGCCGAAGGCATCCACGGCCGCATCTATGCCGCGGCGAGCACGCTGATCGAGCGCGGCGAAATCGCCAATCCGGTGACGCTCAAGGGTGTTTTCGAGCGCGACGAGGGCCTGGTCGACATCGGCGGCACCGCCTATCTCGCCCGCCTCGCCGCCGCCGCCACCACCGTCATCAATGCCGAGAATTACGGCCGGGTAATCTATGACCTGGCGCTGCGGCGCGAGCTGATCCGCATCGGCGAGGAGATGGTGAACAAGGCCTATGTCTCGGGCCTCGACGAGATGGCCAAGGAGCAGATCGAGACGGCCGAGCAGCAGCTTTTCTCGCTGGCCGAGGACGGCCGCATCGAGGGCGGCTTCGTCTCCTTCACCATCGCCCTCGCCCAGTCGGTCGGCATGATCGACGCCGCCTTCCGCCGCGGCGGCCTTTCGGGCGTCTCCACCGGCCTGCACGACCTTGATTCGAGGCTCGGCGGCCTGCACCGCTCCGATCTCGTCATCCTTGCCGGCCGGCCCTCCATGGGCAAGACGGCGCTCGCCACCACCATGGCTTTCAATGCCGCAAGGCTCTATCACGACACCAAGGGCGCCGAAGGGGCGGTGGTCGGCTTCTTCTCGCTCGAAATGTCGTCCGAGCAGCTTGCCACCCGCATTCTTTCGACCGAAACCCGCATTTCCTCGTCCAAGCTCCGGCGCGGCGAGATTTCCGACGAGGAATTCACCCACAAGATCGTGCCGGCGAACCAGATTCTGGCCGAGGTCCCCTTCTTCGTCGACGATAGTGGCGGCCTCACCATCGCGGCGCTGCGCACCCGCGCCCGCCGGCTGAAGCGCACCCACAATCTCGGCCTCATCGTCGTCGACTATCTCCAGCTCATGCGGGCCTCGGGCCGCCGGCCGAACGACAACCGGGTGCAGGAAATCTCGGAGATCACGCAAGGGTTGAAGGCGCTGGCCAAGGACCTGGAAGTGCCGGTCCTGGCGCTCTCCCAGCTCAGCCGGGCGGTGGAAAGCCGCGACAGCCAGCGCCCGCAGCTCGCCGACCTGCGCGACTCGGGCGCCATCGAGCAGGATGCCGACGTGGTGATGTTCGTCTATCGCGAGGAATATTACAAAGCGCGCAAGAAGCCGCGCGAGGACACGGTCGAATTCGCGCAATGGCAGCAGGAGATCGAGAAGGTGCACGGGCTGGCCGATGTCATCATCGGCAAGCAGCGCCATGGGCCGATCGGCGACGTGACCCTGGCCTTCGAGGCGGAATTCACCCGCTGCGCCGACCTTGTTCCCTACGATCACCTGCCGGAAGGCTTCTGACATGGGTAGCGACGTGCCGGGACCGGGG
>CALCYJ010000316.1 GCA_937905845.1 uncultured Rhodospirillales bacterium | reverse complement strand
CGGCGGCCTCGAGCCCGGCGTCCGCCACCGCCTGCTGCATGGCGAGGTAATTATAGGCCGCGCCGTCGCCCATGAAGCGCCGCTGCTTGCGGTCCACCACCTGGTCGAGGTCGAGCTTGACCGCGCCATGGACGTGGCTGCGAAAACCCATGTCGCGGTAACTTTCCGAAAACACGATGCCGGAACGGCCCTGGCGCAGGCTGTCCAGCACTTCGTCCTGATTGTTGCCGATGCTGCTGACGATGCCGATACCGGTCACGACCACCCGCCGCATGCGAGTATTCCTTCCTCAGGAGGCGGTGAACAGGCCGACGCGCAAATCCGTGCTCTCGTAGACCAGCTTGCCGTCAACATGGATCAGCCCGTCGGCGATCGCCATGATGAGCTTGCGGAGGACTACACGTTTTACGTGTATATTGTAGCTGACCTTTTTCGCGGTCGGCAGAATCTGACCGCGGAGCTTGACCTCTCCCACGCCGAGCGCCCGGCCGCGGCCCGGCGCCTTGAGCCAGCCCAGGAAGAAGCCCAGGAGCTGCCACATGGCATCGAGCCCGAGACAGCCCGGCATCACCGGGTCGTTTTCGAAATGACAGCCGAAAAACCACAGATCGGGATGGATGTCGAATTCCGCCGCGATCTCGCCCTTGCCGTAATTGCCGCCGTCCTCATTGATATTCACGATACGGTCGAACATCAGCATCGGCGGCAGGGGCAGGAGGGCATTGCCCGGACCAAACAGCTTGCCATGCGCGCAATCCAGCAGTTCCTCATAGGAAAAACTACTTTTTTTGGGCTTATCCAGCGCCGTGGCGCCCGCGTGCTCAATCATGTCTGGGCCTGCCATAGGGGTTTGTCCTACCGCGACTTAAGCCATAACGGATAGTGCAACTCACGATAAGTTACAATGTCTTTCATTGGGGCAAACGGCCGCCCGCGGCGGGCGGCTGGTAATGGCGGCCAAGACCGCTTATATTCAGCTACCATGCAAAGCGGAAAATCCCATCTGCGCTCTCCGGGCGACATTCTGCAGTGCCTGCGCATCGCCGGGCTCAGGCCGACGCGCCAGCGGGTGGCGCTGGCCAGGCTGCTGTTTGGCGGCGACTTTCGCCATATCACCGCCGAAGGCCTCCATGGCGAGGCGGCGGGCCATGGCACGCATGTCTCGCTCGCCACCGTCTATAATACCCTGCACCAGTTCACCGCCGCCGGCCTGCTCCAGGAAGTCGTGGTCGATGCCGGCCGGTCCTATTTCGATACGAACGTCGCCGATCACCACCATTTCTTCTACGAGGATTCCGGCCGGCTGGAAGATATTTCCGGCCAGGCCGTCACCATCAGCGCCCTGCCGGCACCCCCCGACGGCGCGCAGATCGCCCGGATCGACGTCGTGATCCGCCTGCGCGGGCGGCCGTCGGAGGCGTGAGGCGGCAGACAATCCAAATACCAAAGATCTCCCATATCTTGACGCTGTAGATTTTAATTCCTCTAATGTATTGACAGCGACGGTGCCGGGCGCCATGATGGGGCCTTGAAGGATGCCGGCCGCGCCTTTAGGCCGGGCAAGATTGCCGACCGCAGCCAACCGTAATGATCATGAAGGAGGATGCCATGCCGTCCTTGGCCAATACCAAGACCCTGCAAAATCTGAAGGACGCCTTCTCGGGCGAGAGCCAGGCCAACCGCCGCTATCTCTATTTCGCGCAGAAGGCGGATGTCGAGGGCTATAACGATGTCGCCTCCGTCTTCCGCTCCACCGCGGAAGGGGAAACCGGCCATGCCCACGGCCATCTCGAATTCCTCGAGGAGGTTGGCGATCCCGCGACCGGCGAGCCGATCGGCAATACGAACCTCAATCTCAAGGCCGCCATCGCCGGCGAAACCCACGAATATACCGACATGTACCCGGGCATGGCGCGCTCCGCCCGCCAGGAAGGTTTCGACGAGATCGCAAGCTGGTTCGAAACCCTGGCCAAGGCGGAGAAGAGCCACGCCGGCCGCTTCCAGAAGGCGCTCGACCAGCTCTGACGCCCAAGCCTTCCGGCGGCACCGGCAGGGCCGATGCCATGAGCCGGATCGGCGGACCGCGCCCGCCGGCGTTTCCGGGTTCACCGGATGCCGGCGGGTGGGCCTCGCCCTCGGGCCGAGCTTCCGGACGGGCGAGCCGCCCGCGACGATCCGGCTGCCCGTCCGAACCCGCCGCAGAAGCCTAAGCCGCAGAAGCCTAAAGAGCGAGGACGTCCATGCGAGAAGGGAGCCTAGAAGCCCCGACGCGCCATCCCCTGGACTGGCACGATCCCGACTTCTACGACCGCGACAAGCTGGAGGCCGAGGCGCGGCGCGTCTTCGACATCTGCCATACCTGCCGGCGCTGTTTCAACCTCTGCGATAGTTTCCCGCGGCTGTTCGATCTGATCGACGGCACGTCCTCGGGCGAGTTGGACGAGGTGGCAAGCGAGAGTTTCGCCCCGGTGGCGGAAGCCTGCACGCTCTGCGACATGTGCTTCATGACCAAGTGCCCTTATGTGCCGCCGCACGAATTCAACGTCGATTTTCCCCATCTGATGCTGCGCTACCGCGCGGTCGAGATGAAGGAGGGCAAGGTCGGCTTCTTCGCCCGCCAGCTCACGGCGACCGACCGCAACGGCCAGGCCGCGTCCCATGTCGCGCCGCTCGCCAACTGGGCCGGCGCGACCGGGAACCGGCTGACGCGGCCGCTCCTGGAAAAGGTCGCGGGCGTCGCTATGGAAGCGGCGCTGCCGAAATTCCACGGCAAGACCTTCGCCTTGCGCGCCCGGAGCGACGTGCCCGAGGTCAATTGCGACGCGCCCGCCTTCGGCCGCAAGGCGGTGCTCTATGCCACCTGCTTTGTCAATTACAACAACCCCGATATCGGCACGCTGGCGCGCCGCGTCCTCGCCCACAACGGCGTCGAGACCGAGGTCGTCTATCCGACCTGCTGCGGCATGCCACAGTTCGAACATGGCGATCTCGCCGCGGTCGCGGTGCGGGCGGCCAAGGTGGCGCGCGCCCTCAATCCCTATGTCGATCGGGGCTACGACGTGATCGCGCTGGTGCCGTCCTGCGCCCTGATGCTCAAGTTCGAATGGCCCCTCGTCGTGCCCGGGGACGAGGAGGTCAAGCGTCTTTCCGGCGCGACCTTCGATATCGCGGAATATCTCGTCGGCATCGCGCGCAAGGAGGGGCTGGCGCCGGGGCTCAAGCCGCTTGACGGCGGCGTCAGCCTGCATCTCACCTGCCACGCCCGGGCGCAGAACGTTGGGCCGAAAGCGGCCGAACTGCTGCGGCTGATCCCCGAGGCCGACGTGGCGGTGATCGAGCGCTGCTCGGGCCATGGCGGCTCCTGGGGCGTGATGGCGGAGAATTTCCCGGTGGCGCTGGCGCAGGGCAAGCCGGTGGCGCGCCAGGTGGCGAAGAACGCCAAGACCTATCTCGCCTCGGAATGCCCGCTGGCGGGCGAGCATATCGTCCAGGGACTGGAGCGGCTCCCCGCAGACGAGCGGGCCGCGGCCATGCCCGATCGCTCGCTCCACCCGATCGAGATTTTTGCCCGCGCCTATGGTCTTGCGAAGGAGCCGGAGTAATGGCGGAAAATCAGGCTGCGCGGACGGCGGCGAAGCGCGAGATCGCACGGGCGGACATCATGGCCATGGCGGATTACGCCCTGGTGCGCAAGGAACGCCGGGCGGCGCTGCTGCCCGAGAAAGGCCGCCGGCGGGTTTCCGTCGGCCCCTATGCGACGTTCCATTTCGAGAGCTATGCCACCATGTGGTTTCAGGTTCACGAAATGCTTTATATCGAGCGCGGCGGCGAGGCGCAGATCGCCGACGAGCTGGAAGCCTACAACCCGCTGATCCCCAAGGGGGACGAGTTGGTGGCGACGCTGATGTTCGAGATCGAGGATGCGGGCCTGCGGGCGCGCGAGCTGGCCAGGCTCGGCGGGGTCGAGACCAAGGTGCATTTCGATCTCGCCGGCGAGCGCGTCCGGGCGGTGCCGGAAACCGACGTCGAACGCACCAAGGCCGACGGCAAGACTTCCTCGGTGCATTTCCTGCACTTTCCCTTCACGCCGGCACAGATCGCGCGTTTCCGCACGCCCGACGTGCCGGTGATCCTCGGCATCTCCCATCCCGATTACGGCCATATGGCGATTCTGGCGCCCGAAACCCGCGCGGCGCTCGCGGCGGATTTCGCCTGAGGGCCGGCGGCCCGCGCCGGCGTTGCCCGGCAGAGTGGTGATCGTCAGGTCCGGGGGAGGAAGAACGAGCAGATCTGGCTGACATACATAGGGTCCTGGCCGAGCGCGATCCATTCCCGCCGGATGCGGTCCAGCATCGCCTGGCATCCCTCGTCGGGCCAGAAGTGAAAATCCGGGCCGCCTTGGTAATCGGCCGGCCTGACGCCCCTCTCATAGAGGCGGCGAGCGATCTCCAGGCCGAACACAATCGTCTCGTCTCTCGTGCGGGCACCGAGGTCGCGTTTCGCCCTGCTGGCGATTTGCCACATGTCAACGCCGTCATAACCCGCTTCCACATAATATCCGTCGATGATCTGGTCCAGGGTCATGTCTATTCTCCGTCGGGAAAATGGATTTTAAACTCAGCTCCAGGAACATTGATGTTGATCGCCGGGTCGCCGCTGCTGGAAACCGGCCGGAAGGTTATATAGCCGGCGTTGCCCGGCAGGGCGATGATTGTCATATCCGGTTCCGACCGATAGGGCGTCCCGCCGACGCGCAGGTAATTGAACAGATCTTTTGCCGCATTCAGTCCGCCGGAACTTTCCCGGACATCCGAGCCTCGCCCCGGCTGCCCGATGGGCATTCCGCCGGGCATCACCTTGTTCTGCACGCGGCCGATGGCGGCGGCGCGGATGGCGGCGTCGAGCCGGTCGAGCGCCGCGGCATCGGGGGCGGAGCCGGGATTGGAGAGATAGGTGAGTTCGGGATTGTCGGGATCAAGCAGGCGCAAGGTCCGGATCCCGTCGTTCCATAGCGCGCGGCGCAGCGGCGCCAGCGGATCTTCCGCATCGCCGGGCTCGCTTTCCTCCTCGGCTGCGGTCGGCACCAGCCGGGCCGGCGACGGACCGGGGCGGACGCCGGCAGCGCTACCGCTGTCGCCGCCGGTGGTCCATCGGCCGTGCCGATCGCGCGGCTCGTCAGGGTTGAAGTTCGCCTTCGCCAGTGCCTCGGCGATCGCCAGCCGCCGCAGTGACGGTTCGTTCAGGCGGAGGAGCGCATCGGCAAGGCCGGCGTCCGCCATCGCGCCGGCATCGCCGCGCTCGCCCCGCGGCATTCGGGCCGGCCGGGACAGGCCTGCGCGGGTCAGTTGACCGTTTCGCCGGGCAGGATTCCGAACAGATTGTCGCGCGCGAGATAGCCGCGATAGCCGTTGATATCGAGCTTGCACCAGGTGCTGTTGCAATGCAGCAGGTGGCCGATCACGCCGGGTTCCACCCGGGCGATCACATCGGCGCGCGGGTCGGGATCGCCGCGTAGGATCTGCACCCCGCGGCCGGTGACGAGCGCCATGCGGCGGCCGGTGATGAGATCCTCCTGCACCCAGCCTTCGGTGCCGTCGCTGTCGCGGACCTTGCGGTAATGCTGGTATTCCGCCACCACCTCGACCGGCAGCCCGCGGCGCAGATAGACCCAGGCGATGGGATAGCGCGCGCCGGGGCCGGTGCGCAGATTGACCCGGTCGGCGGCCAGCGCGACGAAGCGCGGCAGCGGCAGCCCCGTCACCGGTCCGATGTCCGCGTTCCCTAAGGCCGGGTGCGGCCGGTCGGCGGTGGTGTCGCTGCCGGCCTTGGCCACGATCTTTTTCCCGATGCCGACCAGGCCGAAGCCCAGGCCGAGCAGAAGAAGCAGCACCAGGGCTGCTTTTCCCCTTCGACGAGGCGGGAGCGGCGGCGTGTCGGGCAAGGGCACTCTCACCAGAATTATCGTCGGAAACAGGGGCCGGATTGGCGGCCGGTCATCGGGCGCCGGCCCGTTATGCCAAGGCGCCGGCAGCGAGGTCAAGGCCGCCGCATCGCTTGTTGCGGCTAAAGCCCCCGCATTTGTCTGCGGCGGTGCGATCTGCTAGTGTCCCGGGGCGGCCGCGGACTTAGGCTGCGCGTGCAACCAAAGGGGCGCGGGATCAACGGCTTAAGGCATGATCTCGGAAAGGCGGCTGGGGTTTTTCCAACCCGATCCTGCCCGGGCCCCGCCGGGAAGGCCGGGTCCGGCCCCCTGTGATCGGATCGGGTTTTCCATGGCCCGATCTGCCCGGATGCCCCGGTGCGCCTTGCGGGGCCGGGGCGGTTGCGGCGCGCGTGCCTCGCGGCCGGGCCGGCGTGCCGGAACGGGATTGACGCGAGTTGGGAGAAAGGGCGCATGGCGCAAAAGAAGCCGCTGGTGATCGTGACGCGCAAGCTGCCGGAAGCCATCGAGACGCGCATGATGGAGCTGTTCGACACCCGCCTCAATCTCGACGATCGCCCGCTCACCCAGGCGGAACTGGCGGAGGCGATGCGCCAGGCCGACGTCCTGGTGCCGACCGTCACCGACCGGATCGACGCCGGGATGCTGGCCCAGGCCAACAGCGATCTCCGGCTGATCGCCAATTTCGGCAACGGCATCGACCATATCGATCTGGCCACGGCGCGCAGCCGCGGCATCACCGTCACCAATACGCCCGGCGTGCTGACGGAGGATACCGCGGACATGACGATGGCGCTGATCCTGGCGGTGCCGCGCCGCCTGACCGAGGGCGAGCGGGTGGTGCGCGAGGGGCGCTGGAACGGCTGGTCGCCGACCTGGATGCTGGGACACCGCATCTGGGGCAAGCGGCTCGGCATCCTTGGCATGGGGCGGATCGGCCAGGCGGTGGCGCGGCGGGCGCGCGCCTTCGGCCTCTCCATCCACTACCACAACCGCAACCGCGTTCATGCCGATATCGAGCGCGAGCTTGAGGCGACCTATTGGGAAAGCCTCGATCAGATGCTGGCGCGCATGGATATCATCTCGGTCAACTGCCCGCATACGCCGGCAACCTTCCATCTGCTGTCCGCCCGCCGCCTCGAACTGCTCCAGCCGCACGCCTATGTCGTCAATACCGCGCGTGGCGAGGTGATCGACGAGAATGCGCTGACCCGGCTGCTGCGCAAGGGAGCCATCGCCGGCGCCGGCCTCGATGTCTTCGAGCACGAGCCGGCGGTCAATCCCAAGCTGGTCGAGATGGACAATGTCGTGCTGCTGCCTCACATGGGCTCGGCCACCATCGAGGCGCGCATCGACATGGGCGAGAAGGTGCTGATCAATATCAAGACCTTCGTCGACGGACATACGCCGCCCGACCGGGTGATCGCCGGCCTGCTCTAGAGGGGATGCCGGGCCATCCGCCGATCTTGCGGCCGATGAGGCTGAGACGCCGCGAGGTCCCTCGCGGCGCTTGAGAAGTGAGGACCCGCCCATGAGTGTGAGCCAATATACGGTCGGTCTCTGTAGCGACGACAAGTCGCAGCATGTCAGCATCGAGGCGGAAGACGCGCTGATCGCCGCCCTCAAGGTGAAGGCGCACCATCCCTCCGCCCGCATCACCTATGTGCGCAAGTTCAACGGCCGCAGCGACCGCCGCGTGCCCTTGAGCCGCGAAAGCTAGCGCGTCACATGGGCGCTGACGGCGCGCCAGCCGCCCTCGCGCCGTGCCCAGACGTCCGTATAGCGCCCCTGACGCTCCTTCTGATCCGCGGTCGTATAGCGGGTGCGGGCATGAATGATGGCGACATCGCCCAAAATCCGCACCTGGACCTGTTCGGCCACGAGGCCCTGGATCGTCACCGGCCGCGCCGTCTGGGCCAGGAACTGCGGCTTGTCGATGAGCGATCCATCGGGGTTCGAGCAGAGGAAATCCTCGGCCAGGATCTCGTCGAACCGGCGGACATCGCCCTGCTGCACCGAATTTATGTAATCGCGGTTGAGCGCGATCAGTTCATCGAGGTCGCTGCGCGCAAGGGTGCCGGTAGCCATGGGTGCCTCCCTGGATTGAGGAACGCTCTGCGGCTGGAAACCCGTATCGGGACGCCCGGCGCCATCGCCCCGGCCGCGCCGGCGGTCCGGCCGCGCCGGCGGCCCGCTTCCAGATCAGGCTACAGAATCATGCGGCCGAGCACCAGCCTTGCCAGGGCTTCGGGCGTCGCGGTGCCGTAGGATAGGGGATCGACCTCCGCCTCGATGATCAGCTTGGCGAGACCATGGACCAGAGACCAGGCGGAGAGGCTGACGAGCATCGCATCGGCCGGATCGCGCCCGGCGGCCGCGACCACTTTCAGGGTCGCCTCCCGCAGGACCTCGTAAGCCGCGGCGGCGGCGGGGCCTAGTGCCGGATCGCTGGAAAGATTGAGGCCCGGCCCGCCGAACATCAGGCGGAAGAGTGCCGGATTGGCGGTGGCGAAAGCGACATAGCCGATCCCGGTTGCGGTGAGCCGCGGGAGGGGGCGGGTCTCAAGGTCCCGGCGCAGAACCATCGCCCGGGTCAGTTCACGGAAACCCTCTGCGGCGACGGCGGCAAGCAGGGCGGCCTTGTCGGCGAAATGATGATATGGCGCGGCCTGCGACACGCCGGCCTGCCGCGCCGCCGCCCGCAGGCCCAGGGCTTCGAGCCCGCCCTGTTCCAGGAGCGCGCGCGCCGCCTCGATCAGCGCCTGCCGCAAATCGCCATGGTGATAGGCGTCACCCTGCCGCGCACGCGCGGGCACCTTCTTCGGCGCCCGCGATCTCTCTTCCGGCCGTTTCATGCCTTCAGGAATAACGCCCGGCGGCGCGTTCCGCCAGCCCTATCTTGACGGCGCTTAGATCTCACTGTATCTTGACGACGTAAAGATTAAATCCAGGCGGGAGGGGCTGCCATGAGTCAGCAAGCGGCGAAGGCACAGGAGAGCACCGGCCGGAGGGCGCCAGCGGCGGCGCTGCCGGAATGGCTGACCCTGCTCGGGCAATCGGAGGTGGGCGGCCGGGATTATGAGCCCGAGGTGACCGGCCGCATTCCGCAAGATCTAAGCGGCGCGCTCTATCGCAACGGCCCGGGCCTGTTCGAGCGCGGCGGGCGGCGCAAGCCGCATCTGCTCGACGGCGATGGGCTGATCCAGCGCCTGAGCTTCCAGGACGGCCGGGTGCGCTATCGGAACGCCTTCGTCCATACCGTCAAGTTCGAGCGCGAGGCGCAGGCGGATGCCTATCTCTATCCGACCTGGTCGATGCGCAAGCCCGGCGGCATGCTGGCAAACCTCGGTGCGGGCGACAATCAGAGCCAGGCCGGCGTCACCGTCTATCCCTTCCAGGGCAAGCTCCATGCTTTCGACGAGGTGAGCCCGGCCTGGATGATCGATCCGGCCGATCTCACGACGATCGGCCCCAGCACGATCGGCCAAAGCACGATCGGCCAAAACGCCGCCGGGACCGGGACGGCGCCGCGCTTCATGCTCAAGGCGCATACGAAGTTCGATGCGGCGCGGGGCGAGTGGCTGCTGATGGGCGTCGAGCACGGCCGCCGCATGAGGCTGCACGCGATGACCTATGGTCCCGGCGGCGCCTTGCGCTCGCACCTGGTCACGGACAGTCCGCGGCAGGTCTATATCCATGATTTTTTCGCCACCGCGCGATATTTCGTCTTCCCGCTACACCCGATGCAGATTGCGCTGCTGCCCTTCCTGACCGGGCTTTCGAGCTATATCGAGAGCCTGCGCTGGCGGCCGGAGGAGGGAAATCTGCTGCTGGTCCTGCCGCGTGACGGCGGCAAGCCCCAAATCCTGGAGGCGCCGGCCGCCTTCATGTGGCATGCGCTCAATGCCTATGACGAGGGGGAGGGGATCATCGCCGATTTTATCGGCTATGACACGCCGGACCATTTCGCGCCCAAGGGTGCGCTTTTCTACCAGATCATGGCCGGTCATGCCGGCCGCACCGGCCGCACCGGTCGCACCGGTCGCACCGGTCGCACCGGTAGCGCGGAGCATCCGGGGCAGCTTCGGCGCTATCGCATCGATCTCGCGCGCAGCCGGGTAGGGGAAGAAATCCTCGATGCGGGCGCGCACGAATTCCCCATGGTCGATCCGCGCGTGGCCTTGCGGCGCCATCGGGCCGGCTTCATGACGGCGGGCGGGCACACGCTGTTCAATTCCGGCCTCAAGCGCTTCGATTATGACGGCGGCGCCAGCACGATGTTCGATTTCGGCCCCGATGCGATGGTGGGCGAGCCCGTCTTCGTGCCGAGGCCGGGTGGCGGCGAGAACGAGGGCTGGCTCATCGCCCAGGGCCTCGATGGCGTAAGGCGGAAAGCCTTCTTCGCGATCTTCGACGCCGGCGCGCTCGCAGAGGGTCCGCTGGCCACGATCCGGCTTGCCCATTCCCTGCCGATCAGCTTCCACGGCTGCTGGATGGCGGCCTGAGGGCGGGCGGTTCGAGGCCTTAACAAAGACTTAAGAATGACGGCCTAGGCTCTGTCGAGCCGTCTGGCGCAGGAGCGGCGCCGCGGCGGTCCAGGCGGGGTGACGGCATGGGCGTGACGGCGGAGATCCGAGGACGCTTCGGCCGGAAGAAAGCGGTTTCGCCGGCACCGGCACCGGTCGGCGATGCGGAACCGCATCTCTTGCGCCTGTCCGAGGTGATCGGCGCCTTGAGCTACGCGCTCGATCTGACTGAGGGCCAGCCGCCGGGTCATTGCCTGCGCGCCTGCTGGATCGGCATGCATGTCGGGCAGATTCTCGGGCTCGATGCCGATCAGCTTTCCGATCTCTATTACGCGCTGCTGCTGAAGGACGCCGGCTGCTCCAGCAATGCGGCCCGGCTGTGGCAGCTCTATGGCGGCGACGAGCGGGCGCTCAAGCGCGATTTCAAGACCGTCGATATGCAAAGCCTCTTGCAGGTCGGCCAGTTCGTTCTCCAGCATGCCGGACCCGGCGAAGCCCTGCGTCAGCGCATTCAGCGCCTGCTCAACCTCTATCGCAACGGTGGCGAGCTGGCGACCGAGCTGATCCAGACCCGCTGCGAGCGCGGCGCCAATATCGTCAAGCGGCTGGGCTTCGGCCCGGCGGTCGCCGCCGGGGTCTATTCGCTGGACGAGCACTGGAATGGCCGGGGCCGGCCGGAAGGATTGGCGGGCGAGGCGATCCCGATCAATGCCCGCATCGCCCTGCTCTCCCAGATCGCCGATGTCTTCCACAGCGTCGGCGGCGCCGCCGCGGCGCGCGAGGAAGTGCAGCGGCGCATGGGAACCTGGTTCGATCCCGGGGCCGTCATCGCCTTCCTCACCGTCTCCAACGACGCCGGCTTCTTCGAAGCGCTGCGGCCCGAGGGGCTCGAAGCCCGGGTGGCGGCGCTGGAGCCCGCGGCCCGCGTGATCCTGGTCGACGAGGCCAGGCTCGATGTCATCGCCGAGGCCTTCGCCGAGGTCGTCGATGCCAAGAGCAGCTTCACCTACGGCCACAGCCAGCGTGTCGCGGCCTATGCCGGCACCATCGCCCGGCGCTTGCAGATGTCGGAGGAACGGTGCCGCTGGCTCAGGCGCGCCGCGCTCCTGCACGATATCGGCAAGCTCGGCGTGAGCAACGCCATTCTCGACAAGCCCGGGCGGCTGGATGCCGCCGAATGGGAGGCCGTGAAAAAGCACGCGCAATTCTCCGAAGACATCCTGGCGCGCGTCAGCCTCTTCACCACCATGGCGCCGGTGGCGGGCGCGCACCACGAGCGGCTCGACGGCGGCGGCTATCCACGGCAGCTCTCGGGCAGCGCCATCACGCTCGAGACCCGCATCATCACCGCGGCCGATATTTTCGATGCGCTGACCGCCGCCCGGCCCTATCGCGGCGCCATTCCGATCGGGCAGGCCCTGGCGATGATGGAGCGCGACCGCGATAGCGCGCTCGACGGCCGCTGCCTCGATGCGCTCAAGGCCTGCGCGCCGTGGTTGGCGCTTCCCTCGGAGCACAAACCTTAAGGAGAAAGCCGGTCGTATCCGGGCGGCGGAGGGGAATGCCGCCGCCAAAGGCCGCGCCGGCTTAACCTTATGTGAACGAAACGGCCGCACCCTATATCGTCGCGGTTGTAACTCCCCGATGCGAATGGGGAGTGAAAGGACATTCGACGTGGCTGAGATGGGCACGGAAGCCAGCGAATTGGCGCCGGAGAGCGGCTATTCTCCGGGCTATCGCACCGCCGTCCTGGCGGCGGCGGTCTTCGTCATCGTGCTCATCGGCCTGCTCGGCGGCCTGTGGATCACCTATCACCGGGCGGTCGGCAACGCCGGCATGCAGACGGCGAAGATCGCCCGCGTCGTGGGCGCGCAGACCGAGCAGACTTTCGCCGTCATCGAGCAGCTTCTGACCAGCGCCGCCCCGGGCATGGTCAAGGCGGCCCCGACCCCCACCGGCCTTGCCCCCGCGCGCACCGACGCCCGATATCCGCTGGTCCGCCAGGTCCTGCGGCTCGATCGCGACGGCAGGCTCCTGGCCCCGGGCGATGGCGTCATCGCCGACGATCTAGCCCCGCGCTCTACCGCCATTGCCGCGGTTTGATGCGCGGATCGCCGCCGTCCCTTCAACCTGCACCTGACAGCGCCGTGCGTTCGGCTCGTGTCCATAAGGGCTCATAGTACTCTCACCCCGCAAGAACGCATCCGGATGGGCCCCTACATGTGCGACATCGG
>CALCYJ010000315.1 GCA_937905845.1 uncultured Rhodospirillales bacterium | reverse complement strand
CGCGGTGGCGACCTGATACAGCAGCGGTTGGAACAGATGGAAGTTGCGCTGATCGACGACCGTCAGCACCGCTTCGACGTCCCGCAGCGCCTTGGCGCATGACAGACCGCCGAAGCCCGCACCAAGGATGACGATCCGCGGTAGGGTTGAACCGGCCGCCGGTCGGTCTGCATGCGGCGTTTCGATGGTCTTGTCCAAGCAAGCCTCCCAGCCGCACCCGTCCAGGGTCGTGGCCGGTCACGACGGGAAGCACAAGACGAACTTCCGGCTTCCGTATCGCATGGGTCTAACGGCTCTTCCCGAGGATACTGGCGGTGATGCCGCCGCGGTAGGTTCGGAAGCTACCTACGGACCGCCGCCGCGCGGCTGCGTCCACGCCGGCAGATGGGCGCCTGAACGCGGGTGGCTTTGAAGCGGGCGAATTTAGGTAATTTCCGAGCCTGCCGCGGCGGCGGCGCGCGCGATAGCCTGGGTTCAGTCGCCGCGATGGAAGCGCTCCCTGCCGACGGGCTTACGCGACGGCTCCAGGTGTCTGCAACAGGTGTTTGCAACAGGCGACGAAATCCGGTGATCGAGATGGCCCGTTCCGCTTCGACTTTGTCCCTTGGATCCGAGTTCGACGGCTTTCTGCGCGCGTCGATCGGCGAGGACAGAAACGGGATGCCGCTCAACGTCCTTTCGCTACTGGCGCGATCGGGCACCGATCCCTGGCAGGAAGCCGCCATATTGGCCCGATTGTCCGGGGCTGTCGCGACGGAAAGGCTGGCGTCGCTGATTGCCGCCCTGCCCGACGAAGCCTTGGAGAAGCGGGAGTCCGGCATGATCGCCGCCCGTCTGATCATGCTCCTGCCGCCCCCATCCAAGGCCCGTGCTCCCTGGCGCAATGCGCTGTTCCACGGTGGCTCGGCGACCGATCCCTGGGCGATGAAATACTTCTTCTTCTACCTGATCATCATGGCTTTCGTTCTGGGCATCCACGGCGTGGTGGCGAGCCGGCGGCCGTCGGCGCAAGGCAGCCGTTCTCATGCCCTGAGCGCCAGCACAACCGCGCTCCAACACCATCGCGGAAATGCCATCAATGACGCTCAAACCGGCCGGGAAGCGGATGGCGGCGGGCGATGAACGCGACGTCGATGACAAAGGGCACTGCACCGATGCACCGAGGGTGATCCGCACTAGGGGATCACCGCGAATGGCCGAGGGAGGGGATAATTCATGACGGATACTCGCGGGATACCGCCGCACGATCCACTAGCGGCCGGCCTGAGCGCGGCTGACGACCGTATCCGGCTGAGCACCTGGCTGCCGCCCCAGGAGGGTGTGGCGCCGCGCATCCGGTTGGGCAAACGATGGATCAACGTCTTGTGGATCATCCCGATCATCGTGGTTCTCATGATCCTCGGGATCGCCATCGCCCAGCAGCTTCGCACCCTGCCCGGCGTCCAGGAATTCATCGCGCGCTACCCCGGCACCACCCCCGCATCGGGAGCGGTCTATTCGGGCTTCCCCTTGTGGCTGCGGCTGCTGCATTTCTTCAACTTCTTTTTCATGATGTTCATCATCCGCGCCGGGATTCAGATCCTGGCCGATCATCCGCGCCTCTATTGGCGGCGGGACTGCACGCCCGGCACGGATTGGTTCCGCTTCCAGCATGACGTGCCGAAAGACCGCGTGTGGACGTCGAAGGATGATTCCGTGACCATCCCGAAATGGCTCGGCATCCCCGGTATTCGTCACTCGATCGGGCTCGCCCGCTGGTGGCATTTCTCCTTCGATCTTTTGTGGGTGATCAACGGTATCGCGTTCTACGTTCTGCTGTTCGCGACAAACCAGTGGCAGAGGCTGGTGCCGACCACCTGGGCCGTTTTCCCCAATGCCCTTTCGACGGCGCTTCAGTACCTGTCGTTGCATTTCCCCGCCGATCATAGCTGGACGAGCTACAACAGCCTGCAACAGATCGCCTACTTCCTCACGGTGTTCGTCGCCGCTCCGCTCGCGGTCGTCACCGGCCTGATGCAGGGTCCGGCCATCGCCAATCGGCTCGGCTGGTTCGCGCGGATCCTCAATCGGCAGGCGGCGCGCACGATCCATTTCGGCGTTCTGTGGTGGTTCCTGATCTTCATCTTCATCCATGGCACGCTGGTGCTCATCACCGGCGCCCGCGCCAATCTCAATTACATGTGGGCCGGGGTGAACAACAATTCCTGGGACGGCGCTCTCATCTTCGGCGCGGCCCTGATCGTGGCGATCATCGCCTGGTGCATCGCCTCGCCCTTCACCATCCGGCATGCGCGGCTGGTGCAGAGGATCGGCCAGGCCGCGGTCGGCCCGCTCATGGCGCTCGCGGAATGGGGAAGCCCGAAGACGCAATATACCGAGCAGGAGATCTCGCCGCACTTCTGGCTCAACGGCACGCTGCCCAATTCCGACATATTCAATGCGCTGGTGAAAGACGGTTTCGCAACCTACCGGCTACGCGTGAGCGGGCTGGTCGAACAGCCGCAGGACTTTTCCTACGCGCAGATCAAGGCGATGCCGAAACACGGGCAGATCACCGAGCATTTCTGCATTCAGGGCTGGTCGGGGGTCGCGCAATGGGCGGGCGTGCGCATGCGCGACATCCTGGAAATCGTCAAGCCGACGGCGGCGGCGCGCTATGCGGTCTTCTATTCCTTCTCAGAAGGTTCCGAAGGCGGCGGCTATTACGATGTCCATAAGATCCATAACATGGAGCATGAACTGACGATCCTGGCCTACGAGATGAACGGTGCACCCATCAGCGTGCTTCACGGCGCCCCGCTGCGGCTGCGTTGCGAGAACGAGCTGGGATTCAAGATGGTGAAATGGGTCCAGGCCATCGAATTCGTGGCGGACTTCGCCGATCTCGGCGGCGGCAATGGCGGCTACAACGAGGATCACGAATTCTACGGCTATCGGATGCCGATCTGACCGCGTGCCGGAAGGACGGACGCCCGGCGCCTTCTACTCGGGCAGCATCGGCCGGCCCTCGTGGGCGACGAGCAGGTCGTGCATGTCGTCGGCGTGCTCTTCCTCCACCGACAGAATCCATTCCAGCATCCGCCGCGTGCTCGGATCGTCCTCGGCGAAGAAGCGGATCAGCTCGCGGTAGTGATCCACCGCGATGCGTTCGGCGATCAGATTCTCCTTGATCATATCGACCAGGCTCGGCCCGGCGGAATATTGCGACACCGAGCGGCTGGCGAGCCCCTTGGGGTCGAAGTTCGGCTCGCCGCCGAGTTGGGTGATGCGCTCGGCCACGGCCATCATGTGTTCCTGCTCATCCTTGGCATGTTCGGCGAACTCCGCCTTGACGCTATCGCTGGAGATGCCCGTGGCGCTGACGGCATGCATCGTATAGCGCAGGACGCAGACGATTTCGGTGGCCAGCACCGACTGGAGAATTTCGACCGATAGTTTGGGATCGCCCTTGTAGGTCGATGTCATCGCGCCGTCGGCGATGTTCTTTCGTGCCCGCTCCCTGAGCGTCTTCACGTCGCTGAGGAACGGCTTGGCAGGTTTTTTAGGAGTGTCGGACATGAGCCCTCCGGTTCCAGTATGGAGCGTGATAAGTACTCGGCGCGGGTCTAATCGCCGCGACAGGGCGCCCGCCCGCGGCCGTTATGGCGACACCGGCTCGAAGACGGTATCTCGTCAGAACGACCGACCGGCGTGTGTCGCGCCGAAAGTTAAAGCCGGTACGGCCAAGGTCACGTCGACGGCGACCGCGTTCCCGTAACGCCGGCTCGAAAGATCGGCCAGCGCGTCCGCAACGTCTTCAAGGGTGGCGTTCGCGGCGAGGCTCAAGGAAACGACGGCATCGTCGAACACGACCCTCAGACGGCTGTCTCCGGCTTCGTCCATTCGCCTGGGCTGCATGATCTCTCTCCGTGAGTGAGCCGCCGGCCATGGCGCGAGACGGCGAAAAGCTTCGCGCCGCCCCGCTTGTCCCGGACTGCAAGCGCCGACGAGATCGCCTTGCTGCGGACTACCCTCGACACTATCGCCGGATGATGGCGCGACGTAGGCTCGGAAAATACCTATGGAGCCTGCGGGCCTTTCGGGCCGTCATCAGGCGGCGGCTTCGTGCCGAACAGGCTGTGGCCGCAGCCTGCGCTTGCTTTTACGCTTGTTCCTATTGGCAGGATTTAGTTCATTCTCCGCTCGGAGCCGGCTCGGGATGCCGCTTCACGTTCGGGAGGCCGCCATGATGAAGCCCTTGGCTATCGCGCTCGATGACATCTATGTGCCGGTCCGGCTCAGAGGCACGCTGGTGGCGGAAAAGGTCGCGGCGCTGGCCGAGGATATTCTGCAGAACGGCCTGCGCCTGCCGATCCAGGTGCGGGTGGACAAGCAGCGCTACGTGATCGTGACGGGGCTGCATCGGCTCGAAGCGGTGCGGGCGCTGGGAGAAACGACGATCGCCGCTTTCGTCGTCAGCGCCCGCCGGGTCTGAGCGGCGCCGGCCGCCCGCGCCGCCGGCCACCCGGGCCTGCGTCTCACGGGGCGTGTCGCCCGATGCCCCTCCTCGGCGGAAAAGGGCGCACATTTTTTCGAGAATTGCTCTAAGATTACGAACGATTGTTCGTTAATAGGACATAAATCCGCCGCGAGAGATGCCCTGAGGCAGCCGCGGCGGACGCCATATCTGGGGGTTGCGATCATTATGCCGATGGTCATTTATCAGCTCAAGGACGGCAGCGAGCGGCGCGTCGATGTCCCGGCCGGCCACAGCGTCATGCTCGGCGCGGTGCAGAACGACCTGCCTGGCATCGATGCCGAATGCGGCGGCTGCTGCGCCTGCGGCACCTGCCATGTCTATGTCGATCCGGCCCATTACGGCCGGCTGCCGGCGGTGGAAGCGATGGAGGACGATCTGCTCTCGGGCGTCGCGGCGGGGCGGCAGGCGACCAGCCGCCTGAGCTGCCAGATCACGATGACGCCGGCGCTGGACGGGCTGGTGGTCCGCATGCCGGAGCGGCAGGGCTGATGGCCGAGGGCCTCGTCATCGTCGGCGGCTCCTATGCGGCGCTGCACATGGCGCAGGGCGCGCGCGAGAACGGCTATGGCGAGGCGATCCGGCTGATCAGCGACGAGCCGTGGCTGCCCTATCAGCGGCCGCCGCTTTCCAAGGGTTTTCTCGCCGGCAAGATCGAACGCGACGCCCTGGCGCTGAAGGGCGAGGCTTTCTACCGCGACAATGGCATCGAGGTGCTGCTGGAAACGCGTGTGAGCGCGATCGACCGCCAGGCCCGCACCGTTACGACAGCGGCGGGTGCAAATCTCCGCTATGACGGCCTAGGCCTGGCGCTGGGGGCGCGTCCGCGGCTGCTGAAGATCGCGGGCGCCGATCTCGACGGGGTTTTCTACCTGCGCTCGCTGGCCGATACGCTGGCGTTGCGAGAAAGGCTCGCGCGGCCTTTGAGCATCGTCGTGATCGGCGGCGGCTTCATTGGCCTCGAAGTCGCGGCGAGCCTGGCGACGCTCGGCCACCGGGTCAGCGTGGTCGAGGCGCTGGAGCGCCTCATGGCCCGCGTCCTGCCGCCGGTTCTCTCCGATTTCATGGCGCAGATGCATCGTGGCCGCGGGGTGGAGGTGCGGCTGAGTGCCGGCGTGCAGGAAATCAAGGGCGATGGGGCCGGCCGGGTCGCCAGCGTTCTGTGCAGCGACGGCAGCGAGCTTGCGGCCGATATCGTCGTCGCCGGGATCGGCGTGGTGCCGGAAACCGGGCTCGCCGCTGCTGCGGGCCTCGCCTGCCGGGACGGGATCCTGGTCGATGATGCCGCCCGCACCGCCGACCCCGCCATCGTCGCCGCGGGCGATTGCGTGCGCTATCCGAGCGCCTTTACGCCCGACCCCTGCCGCCTCGAATCGGTGCAGAACGCCAGCGATCAGGGCCGGGCGGCCGGCGCGGCGCTGGCCGGCAAGCCGCAAGCCTATCGCGCCGTGCCCTGGTTCTGGTCGGACCAGTACGAGTGCAAGCTACAGATGGCGGGCCTCTCGCCGGGCCACGACCGGCTGGCGCTGCGCGGCGCCATGGCGGGCGGCCGCTTCTCGCTGTTCTATTTTCGCGCCGGCAGGCTTGTCGCCGTCGATACGGTCAATCGCCCGGGCGAGCATCTGCTCGGCCGCAAACTTCTGGCGGCCGGCGCCAGCCTCACCCCCGAACAGGCGGCCGACGAGAGTTTCGATCTCAAGGCGCTGCTGGCGGCGTGAGTCGGGCGTGAGCCGGGTATGCCGGGCCTGCCCGCCGGGAAGGCGGCGTGAAAGGGCGCCATGAGCAGATTGGGAATGGCGGACGCGCGCAAGCGGGCGCAGAGCGAGGGGGGGCCGGATTTCTCCGAAGCCCTGGCCCGCGGCATCGCCGTGATCGGGATTTTCAGCGCCGAGCGGCGGCAGATGACGCTGAGCGACCTCGCGCGGTCCATCGGCCTGCCGCGGGCGACGGCGCGGCGCGCGCTCCATACGCTGACGCACCTGGGTTATGTCGAGATGGAGGGACGGCTGTTCCGCCTGACGCCGAAGGTCCTGGAGCTGGCGGCGGCCTATCTCACCTCCAATCCGATCTCGTCCCTTCTCCAGCCGGTCTGCGAGCGCCTGTGCGCCGAGGTCGATGCCGCCTGCTCGGTCGCGGTGCTGGAAGGCGAGGATGTGGTGATGATCGCCCGGGCCTCGCCGCTTAGGCCGGTCTCCGTCGGCCTCGGCGTCGGCTTCCGCGTGCCGGCCTTCTGCAGCGCGCTCGGGCGGGTTCTCCTGGCGGGGCTCCGCGATGCCGATCTCGATACTTTCCTTGCAAGGCTCAAGCCCCGGGCCGCGACGGCGGGGACAATGCTGGACAAGGGCGCGCTCCGGGCGGCGATCCTGCTGGTGCGAGAGCAGGGTTTTGCGTTGGTCGATCAGGAGGCGGAGGTCGGCTTCCGCTCGCTCGCCGTGCCGCTCCGGCGCTATGACGGCAGCCTCGTCGCGGCGATGAACTTGGGCGCCCAGGTCGAGCGCACCTCGCCGGCGGTGATGCTGGAACGGTTCCTGCCGCGTCTCCAAGCCGAGGCGGCGGTGCTACAGGCGCGGCTGATCTGAAGCGGCGCGGACCAGGAATCCCAGGTGCGTTTGGGCGGCATCGCCTGGACGGCTGGCCGATCGGCATCCAGGATGGCAGATCATTGCGGGAGAGAGAGGATATGGAAACCAGAAGTGACGAGGTCGCCGATCGCATCTATCGGCTGTCGACCTTCATGCCGGGGCTGGGCGGGCCGGCCGGCTTCACCTTCAACCAGTATCTGATCGATGCCGACGAGCCGCTGCTCTATCATTGCGGCCAGCGCGCGCTCTTTCCTTCCGTCGTCGAGGCGGCGGCGCGCATCCTCGATCTCAAGCGCCTGCGCTGGATCACCTTCAGCCATGGCGAGGCCGACGAAAGCGGCGCGCTCAACCTGTGGCTGGCGGCCGCCCCCAATGCCGGCCCGGCGCATGGCCGCGTCGGCTGCAATATCTGGCTCGCCGATATGTCGGACCGGCCGCCGCGCGCGCTTGCCGACGGCGAAATCCTCGATCTCGGCGGTAAAAGGGTGCGCCACCTCGATACGCCCCACGTGCCCCACGACTGGGACGCGAGCCTGCTGTTCGAGGAAACGACGGCGACGCTTTTCTGTAGCGACCTGTTCACCCAGCTCGGCGATGGTCCGGCGGTGACGAGTAGCGATATTCTCGCCCCGGCCATCGCGGTGGAAGAGAAGATCAACGCCACCAGCCTGACGATCGTGACGGCGCCGACGGTCCGCCGGCTCGCTGCCCTGAAACCCCGCGGGCTGGCGCTGATGCACGGCCCGGCCTTCACCGGCGATGCGGCGCCGGTGCTGGAAGGCCTGGCGGATTATTACGCGGGCAAGCTGCGCCAGGCGGTGCTGGGCTAGGCCAAGGGCGCCGGCCGGGGTTGGGTGGCAAAAGCCGGCGGGCCGGAATCCCGCTTGAAACCCCGGAATTCCGCTTGCAACAAGATTCCGCCAGAACCGCGGTATCTGGTCGGGGCGAGTGGATTCGAACCACCGGCCTCCTGCTCCCGAAGCAGGCGCTCTGCCAGGCTGAGCTACGCCCCGTTGGCGATGAGGCGCCTATATAGCCTGCTTGCGGTATGCCCGCAAGCCTGCCGCTCAATAGGCGCGATGGATGCAGAAATCGATCGTCTCCGACAGCGCGTCGGCGACCGGGCCCGGGGGAAAAAAGGCCAGCGCGTCGCGGGCGATGGCGCCGTAATGGCGCGCCCGCTCGATCGTATCGCGCAGCGTGCCGTGGCGCTCCATCAGGGAAAGCGCCGTCGCCAGATCCTCCGGCACCTGCTCCAGCCGCGCCAGCGTGCGTTCCCAGAAAGCCCGCTCGGTGGCATCGCCCCGGCGATAGGCGAGGACCACGGGCAGCGTGATCTTGCCCTCCTTGAAATCGTCGCCGATGCTTTTGCCGAGCGTCGCCTGGCGGGCGGAATAATCGAGCGCGTCGTCCACGAGCTGAAAGGCGATGCCGAGATTGCGGCCGAAACTGTCGAGCGCCTCGGCTTCCGCCTTCGGCCGGTCGGCCACCACGGCGCCGATGCGGCAGGCGGCCGAGAAGAGGGCCGCCGTCTTGGCGGTGATCACCTCCATATAGGTGTCTTCCGAGGTCGCGGTATCGTTGGCGGTGAGAAGTTGCAGCACCTCGCCCTCGGCGATCACCGCCGAGGCATTGGCCAGGATGCGCAGGATTTCGAGCGAGCCGTCCTCGACCATGATCTGGAAGGCGCGGCTGATGAGGAAATCGCCGACCAGGACCGAGGCCTCGTTGCCCCACAGGACGTTGGCGGTGGCATTGCCGCGGCGCAGGTCGCTCTCGTCCACGACATCGTCGTGGAGCAGCGTCGCCGTATGGATGAATTCGACGCAGGCGGCGAGCAGGATGTGGCGCTGGCCGGCATAGCCGCACAATTTCGTCGCCGCGAGCGTCAGCATCGGCCGGATCCGCTTGCCGCCGCCGGCGATGATATGGCCGGCGAGCTTGGGGATAAGGTCGACACGGCTTTCCATGCGCCGCAGGATGGCCTGGTTGACCTGGTCGAGGTCGTCCCCGGTCAGGGCCAGCAGGCTGTCGAGGGATGGTTTGGGGGACGGATTGCGCCCCTCTTCCAGGGATAGGACGATCGCCACGCGGCCTTCCTCACTGAATATCGTGTACATCGGGCACGTCTTGCGTCGGCTCTCGCGCCGGCCGGCGCCATCCCGCCGCCCCGACCGTCCTGCCGCCGCTGCCATCTTGCGCGAGGGCAACTTTGCAGCGAGCATACGCCAGAGGCCACAAGGGTCAAGCCCGGGAAGACGACAAGGCCATGATCGAGCTTTTGCGCACCAACGACCCGGTCATGCTGTCGTTCCTGACCGCGCTGCTCGCCGCCGAAGGGCTCGAATGCATCGTATTCGATCTGCATGCCAGCATTATCGAGGGCTCGATCGGCGCCATCCAGCGCCGCCTCATGGTGGCGAGCGACGATGCGCCCCGGGCCCGCCGCCTGCTCGCCGAGGCGGGGATC
This sequence comes from uncultured Rhodospirillales bacterium, assembly GCA_937905845.1. Classification (GTDB taxonomy): domain Bacteria; phylum Pseudomonadota; class Alphaproteobacteria; order Ferrovibrionales; family Ferrovibrionaceae; genus CALCYJ01. The sequence goes on along the minus strand of CALCYJ010000315.1, from coordinate 3,127 downwards.
GAAGTCCGGCGCGGACGAGAGACGTGAGAGATTGCGCGGCGCCGGAGCCGGTGCCTGGGGGCGATCCGGCGCCCGCGGACCGGCTGCTCGGCGGGCGCGTCGTCTTGTGGCAGGGAGAAGCGGGCCGCCGCGCCGGGTCGGATGCGGTGCTGCTGGCGGCGGCGGTGCCGGCTGAGGGCGGCGATCGAATCCTCGAACTGGGCAGCGGCAACGGGGCGGCGGCGCTCTGCCTGGCCTGGCGGGTGGTGGCGGCGGAAATCGTCGGGCTGGAGATCGCCGACGACGCCTGTGCGCTCGCGCGGCGCAATGTCGCAGCCAACGGGTTCGGCGGGCGGGTGGCGATCCTGGCCGGCGATATCGCCGATCCGCCGCCCGACCTCGTGGCCCGGAGTTTCGATCAGGTCATGATGAACCCGCCGTTCTTTCCCCGCCGCCTGTCCTCGGCGCCGCCCGATCGGGCCCGGGCGCGGGCGCGGATCGCCGATCCCGGCATGCTGGCAGGCTGGCTGGATCTGGTCCATCGCCTGCTGCGGCCGCGCGGCCGGCTTACCCTGATCCTGCGCGTGGAGCGCCTGGACGAGGTGCTGGCGCTGCTGCGGCCGCGCTTCGGCGGCATCCTGGTTTATCCTCTGTGGCCGCGGGCGGGGCAGCCGGCCAAGCGCTTCCTTCTCCAGGCGACCAGGGGTTCGGGCCGGCCGCTCCGCCTGCTTCCCGGGCTGGTGCTACATGGCGCCGGCAATGCCTATCTGCCGGCGGCCGAGGCGGTGCTGCGCCAGGGCGCGCCGCTGGTTCTGGCGGCGGACTGAACGGTCGGGAGCGGCCCCGCCCGGCCGAAGGCGGCTGTTGTCTCGGCTGCCGCCATGGATTATCTCTTGACGATGCCTATTCCACACATCCGCTCGCTCCTGGCCAAACTGCCCTTCGGCGCCGATCGCCTGGTCTCGCCGGCGGTGGCGGTGCTGCGGCTGTCGGGCGTGATCGCGCCGTCCGCGTCCTCGCCCTTGCGCGGCGGCACGCTCAGCCTTGCCGGCATGGCGCCGTCGATCGAGCGGGCTTTCGCCCTTCCCAACCTCAAGGCGGTTGCCCTGGCGGTGAATTCGCCCGGCGGCTCGCCGGTGCAATCGGCGCTGCTCGCCGGCCGCATCCGCGCGCTGGCGCGGGAGAAGGCGGTGCCGGTCATCGCCTTTGCCGAGGATGTGGCGGCATCGGGCGGCTATTGGCTGGCGCTGGCCGCCGACGAGATTTTCGCCGATCCCAATTCGCTCCTGGGTTCCGTCGGGGTGATTTCGGCCGGATTCGGCTTTACCGAGCTTCTGTCGCGCTACGGGGTCGAGCGCCGCCTCCATACCCAGGGCACGCGCAAGAGCCTGCTCGATCCCTTCCGCCCCGAACGGCCCGAGGATGTCGCCAGGCTCGAGCGGCTCCAGCGCGAGATCCATGAAAGCTTCATCGCGGAAGTGCGCGAGCGCCGCGGCACCCGCCTGGTCCAGCCCGAGGAGAACGGCGTCTTCGAGGGCGAGATCTTCACCGGCCGGCGGGCGCTGGAACTGGGCCTGATCGATGGGCTCGGCGATCTGCGCACCGTCCTGCGCCAGCGCTTCGGCGAGAAGCTGCGGCTGGTGCCGGTTGCGCCCGCCGCCGGCTGGCTGCGGCGGCGGCTCAGGCTGGCCGGGGCCGACAGGGGCCTGGGCGATATCGCGGCGACGCTGGCCGAGGGGCTCGAAGCCCGCGCGCTGTGGGCGCGCTATGGCCTGTGATTTCGATGAAACCGGACCCGATGCCGGTCCGCTCGGGCGGGGCGGCGGAATGAGGCGGCGGCGATGCTGGAGATGAGCCTGAACAAGCTGCTGCTCCTGGCGCTCGTCATCGGCGGCGTCTGGTATTACTCGAAGATCAAGCGGCGGATGGCGGCGCGAGAGAAGCGGGCCGGCGCCGATGCCGGCGCGCGCGCGCAAAGGCCTTCGGCGATCGAGGCGGAGGAGATGGCGCAATGTCCGCGCTGCGGCACCTATATTCCGGCGGAGCGGCCCAAGGCCTGCGGCCGTGCCGATTGCCCCTACGGGGCGCGGGTTCAGGAAGCCAGTTCCACCAGGCGGTAGCCGGTCATCCACTGGTTGCGGATCTCGTAGGGCGTGCCGGTGAGCTTCTTGCGCAGCTTCGACATATAGACGGTGACGAGGGTGCGGGCGTAAAGCGGCCCGCCGTTGGGATCATCGCCATAGAGATGCTCGATGATCGCCTCGCTGCGCACCAGGCGCGAGCGCTGGCTCCAGAGCAGGGACAGGATGCGGTGCTCGGTCGGGGTAAGGGGGCGGATGTCGTTCGCCACCCGGATGCAGCCGTCTTCGAGCAGTACCGCGGCCTCGATCTCGGCCGCGGCCATCTGCTCGAAAGCGAGGCTGCCCGTCATGACCGGTCCTGCCGCAGGCGCCAGGCGGAACGGGCGGGTCGGGCGCTCAGCGCGCCGATGAGCAGGCTCGAAGCGAGGCTCGCGTAGAAGAGCGCCGCGGTGATCATGAGGGCCATCGGAACTATCACTGCCATCGGACATCTACTCCAAAATCCAGCCGCGGCACGGGCCAAGGCACGGGGGGTATGCGGCGATACGCCGCCGACGATCCCCCTATGTAGCCCGAGGAATTTAGGAAAATGTGTGACATATTGTCGGTATGTCTGTGATATTTTTGCGCCAAACCCGGCGGCCCGACGCGGGTCTTCGCCCCGGGAGCGGAAAACAGGCGCCGGCTTGACCGCCGCGCGACCGCTGGCTATGGTGCGCCGCACCCCTGGCAACGGCGGATTCTAGAGAGAAATGGCGGACCACCCTCGCGTCGCGGCCACGACCCGTCCGGACCGCCCGTCCTTTCAGGACCTGATTCTCACCTTGCAAGGCTTCTGGGCGGCTCAGGGTTGCATCCTGCTGCAACCCTACGACATGGAGATGGGCGCCGGCACCTTCCATCCCGCGACGACGCTGCGCGCGCTTGGGCCCGAGCCCTGGCACGCCGCCTATGTCCAGCCCTCGCGCCGTCCCAAGGACGGCCGCTATGGCGAGAATCCGAACCGGCTCCAGCATTACTACCAGTTCCAGGTGATCCTGAAACCCTCTCCCGACGATATGCAGGAT
>CALCYJ010000314.1 GCA_937905845.1 uncultured Rhodospirillales bacterium | reverse complement strand
TCACTCCCACTCGATGGTGCCGGGGGGTTTGGAGGTGATGTCGTAGGTGACGCGGTTGATGCCCTTGACCTCGTTGATGAGGCGGGTGGCGGTGCGGCCGAGGAAGTCGTGGGGGAAGGGATAATAGTCGGCGGTCATGCCGTCGGTCGAGGTCACCGCGCGGAGTGCGCAGGCATATTCATAGCTCCGCTGATCGCCCATGACGCCGACGGTGCGGACCGGCAGCAGCACGGCGAAGGCCTGCCAGATCTCGTCATAAAACCCGGCCTTGCGGATTTCCTCCAGATAGATCGTATCGGCCCGGCGCAATATGTCGAGCCGCTCCGCCGTCACCTCGCCCGGTACGCGGATGGCGAGGCCCGGCCCGGGGAAGGGATGGCGGCCGACCATGCTCGGGGGCAGGCCAAGCTCGCGCCCGAGAGCCCTGACCTCGTCCTTGAACAATTCCCGCAGCGGCTCGACCAGCCGCATGTTCATCCGCTCCGGCAGGCCGCCGACATTATGGTGCGACTTGATGGTGACGGACGGCCCGCCGAGGGCGGAGACCGATTCGATCACGTCGGGATAGAGCGTGCCCTGGGCCAGGAATTCGGCGCCGCCGGCCCGCTTCGCCTCGGCCTCGAAAACATCGATGAAGGTGGCGCCGATGATCTTGCGCTTGGCCTCGGGATCGCTCACGCCGGCAAGCTTGCCCAGGAAGAGCGCACCGGCATCGCTATGCACCAGCGGGATGTTGTAATGATCGCGGAAGAGATGTACGACCTCGTCCGCCTCGCCCGCCCGCAGCAGGCCGGTATCGACGAAAACGCAGGTGAGCCGCGCGCCCAGCGCCTCGTGCAGCAGCACCGCCGCGACCGCGGAATCAACCCCGCCCGAAAGGCCGCAGATCACCCGCCCCTGTCCCACCTGCGCCCGCACCCGCGCGATGGCCTCGGCGCGGAAGGCCGCCATCGTCCAGCGCCCGGTGCAGCCGGCGATCTGATGCGTGAAATTGCGGAGCAGAAGCGATCCTTGCAGCGTATGCACCACTTCGGGATGGAATTGCACGCCGTAGAAGCGCCGCGCATCGTCGGCGATGGCGGCGAAGGGCGCGCCGTCGCTGACCCCGACCGTGCGAAAGCCCGGCGGCAGGCGCACCACGCGGTCGCCATGGCTCATCCAGACCTGCTGGCGGCTGCCCGGCGGCCAGATTCCATCGAACAGCGCGCACCGGTCCGTGACCTCAAGCATGGCCCGGCCGAACTCGCGCTGATCGGAGGGTTCGACCAGGCCGCCAAGCTGGGCGCACATCGCCTGCTCGCCATAGCAGATGCCAAGCACCGGTACGCCGAGATGAAACAGCGCCTCGGGCACCAGCGGCGCATCGCTCTGCGCCACCGAAGCCGGGCCGCCGGACAGGATCACCGCCTCGGGCGGGCCGGCGGCCAGCGCTGCTTCCGCCTTGTGAAAGGGAACGATCTCGCAATAGACGCCGCTCTCGCGCACCCGCCGGGCGATGAGCTGCGTCACCTGCGAGCCGAAATCGACAATGAGGATGCGTTCGGACATGGCGGGAAGCTAGAGCATATCCCGGAAAAGTGGAATCGCTTTTCCAGCTCCCCTTTCCGACCTGCTTCAGTCCCCGATCCGCCCCGTTCCCGTAGCCCTGCTAACCCGCCGGATGCGCCTGCTTATAGGCCGCGACCTTGGCCTTGAGTGCGCTATATTCAGCGCAGCCGAGCGTGCAGAGATGGTCGAGCGTGCCGAGTTCGGTTTCCGCCTGGGTCAGGTTGCCCTGGAGCAGATAGGCCTCGCCGAGATATTCATGCGCGCCGAGATGGCCGGGATCGATCTTCAGCGCCATATGGTAATGCGCCATTGCGGCGGTAACATTGCCGGCATTGCGATAGGCATAGCCTAGATAGTTCTGAATGTCGGGATCCTTGGGCGTGCGCGCCGCCGCCTTGTTCAAATCGGCAATGGCCGCTTTCCAGTGCTTCGCCGCGATCGCGGTCTTTCCCGCCTGGTAATCGGGGTCGGCGGCGGTGGTCGGCGCGGGATCAAGCCCGCCCATCGCCAGCGCCGGTCCCGGCGCGGCCGACAATACGATTACCGCCCCCGGGGCGGCCAACAGGGCGAGCGCCAGCGCCGCAACATATCTCCGCATGACATTCCTTCTCCTGCCGTGGCCGCGGCGATATCGCGGCCACCGTCATTCTAGCGGAAATACGGCGCGAGCGAGCATCACGACTTCGTTAGCGTCTTGGGCTCCCGTGGCGCCTATCCCTGCGACAAAGCGGCCGCGCTTGGCATTGCCATGCGTGCGCGAAAGGCCCCTGCACCCCCTCAGGCCACCCGTTCCAGGAAGGCGGCGAAAAAGCCATCGACGCCGTGGCGGCGCGGCGTGAACAGAAGATAGGGGCCATCGATCGGGCAGAATCCGCCCAGCACCTCGCTCCAGACCGAAGCCGGCTGAAGGCGGCGGAAGCCCGGCGTCGCGGCGAGGAACCGTTCGACCGGCGCCTCGTTCTCCTCGGGCAGCAAAGAGCAGGTGGCATAGATCAGCCGCCCGCCGGGCCTGACCAGCCGCGCCCCCTGGGTCAGCAGCGCCGCCTGGACGGCGAGATCGCGCGCGAGATCGGCCGGCGTCAGGCGCCAGCGCGTCTCGGGCCGGCGGCGCCAGGCGCCACTGCCCGAACAGGGGACATCGAGCAGAACCCGGTCGGCCACGCCGGCGGCGGCCGGAACGCCGGCGGCAAGATCGCAGAGTTCGATCACGCTCGCGCCCGCACGGGCCGCGCGCGGCTTGAGCCGGACCAGCCGGCGCGGATCGGCGTCGCAGGCGAGAATCCGTCCCTGGTTTTTCATCGCGGCGGCCATGGCCAGCGCCTTGCCGCCGGCGCCGGCGCAAAGATCGACCACGTCCATGCCGGGCCGGGCGTCGGCCAGCAGGGCGACAAGCTGGGAGGCTTCGTCCTGCGGCTCGATCCAGCCCTGGCGGAAGGCCGCCGTGGTGTTCAAGGGCTGTTGGCGGTCGAGCCGCAAGCCCAGCGGCGAGAGCGGTGTCGGATCGGCGGCGATCCCGGCCTGCGCCAGCGCGGCCAGCACCGCCTCGCGCGTGGCTTTCAGGCTGTTGACGCGCAGATCGGCCGGCGCGCGGGTGCCGAACGCCGCCATTTCGGGCAGAAGATCCGCGCCGAAGCGGGCGGAAAGAGAAGCATCGAGCCAGGCGGGATAATTGCCCGCGGCCCAGGCGGGTAGCGCCGCTACCGCGGGTAGCGCGGCTACCGCGGGTAGCGCGGCTACGGCGAGCCGCGCCAGGCCGTCGAGCAAAGCCGTCTCGGCGGGTGAGAGCGGCGGCGGGGCGAAGCGGCCACCGGTGCAGAGCGCCGCCACGGCCGCAGCCGCCATCCCCTCGGTCAGAATCAGCGCCGCCAGCGCCAGGCTGCGCGCCTCGGCGCCGGTCTTAAGCGTTTCGAGGCGCCAGGCCAGCTCGCCCCGCCGGCGCAGGATGGTCCAGACGAAGTCGCTGACGGCGCGGCGATCCTTGGCCCCGGCATAGCGGCGGGCGCGGAAGAAGGCGGCGATAAGGCGGTCGGCCGAGCGTTCCGGCTCGGCCTCGATCATGGCCAGAAGCCCGATCGCGGCATCAAGACGGGCGGAGGGCGTCATGGCCGGTCCGAAACGGCTCCCAAGAAGAAGCAGGCGCCAACCGCACCAACCGCGACAAACGAACCGGCCGCGCCGGCCGTGCCGGTCACGCTCTAGAGTTCCTGGCGATAGTTCGGCGCCTCGCGGGTGATGGCGACATCGTGCACGTGGCTTTCCCGCAAGCCGGCGCCGGTGATCTTCACGAAGCGGCAGTTGCGCCGCATCTCGTCGAGCGTGGCATTGCCGGTATAGCCCATGGCGGCGCGCAATCCGCCGACGAGCTGGTGCAGCACATTGCCGGCCGGCCCCTTGTAGGGCACCCGCCCCTCGATCCCCTCGGGCACCAGCTTGAGGTTCTCCTTGACCTCTTCCTGGAAATAGCGGTCGGCGGAACCACGCGCCATGGCGCCGAGCGAGCCCATGCCGCGATAGGCCTTGTAGGACCGGCCCTGGAACAGGAAGACCTCGCCCGGCGTCTCGTCGGTGCCGGCGAGCAGCGAGCCCACCATCGCGGCATCGGCGCCGGCCGCCACCGCCTTGGCGAGATCGCCGGAGAATTTGATGCCGCCGTCGGCGACCACCGGTATGTCTTTCGCCCGGCAGACCTCGGCCACGTCGCAGATGGCGGTGAATTGCGGCACGCCGACACCGGCGACGATCCGGGTGGTGCAGATCGAGCCCGGCCCGATCCCGACCTTCACCGCGTCGGCGCCGGCATCGATCAGCGCCCGGGCGCCGTCGGCGGTGGCGACATTGCCGCCGATCACCTGGACGGCGTTGGAGCGGCGCTTGATGGCGTCGATCGTATCGATGACCCGCCGGCTGTGGCCATGGGCGGTATCGACGACGATGAGATCGCAGCCGGCATCGACCAGCGCCGCGGTGCGCTCCAGCCCTTCCGCCCCGATGCTGGTGGCGGCGCCGACGCGCAGGCGGCCCTGCTCGTCCTTGCAGGCGTTGGGATGCAGTCGCGCCTTCTCGATATCCTTCACCGTGACGAGGCCGACGCAGCGGTAGGCATCGTCCACCACCAGCAGCTTCTCGATGCGGAATTGATGCAGCAGCCGCTTGGCTTCCTCCTGCCCGACGCCGTCGCGCACGGTGATCAGCCGCTCGCTCGTCATCAGCTCGCGCACCGGCTGCGCCGGGTTGGAGGCGAAGCGCACGTCGCGGTTGGTCAGGATGCCGACCAGCTTGCCCGAGCCTGATTCCGTCACCGGAATGCCGGAAATATGATGGTTCTGCATCAGCGCCAGCGCGTCGGCCAGCGTCTGCTCGGGCATGATGGTGACGGGATTGACCACCATGCCCGATTCGAACTTCTTGACCGCCCGGACCTCGTCGGCCTGCTGGGCGATGCCGAGATTCTTGTGGATGATGCCGATGCCGCCGGCCTGCGCCATGGCGATCGCCATGCGGTTCTCCGACACCGTGTCCATGGCGGCCGAAATCAGCGGAATGCCCAGCTCGATGCGGCGGGTGACGCGGGTGCGCGTATCCACCTCGGCGGGCAGCACGGCGGAGGCCGCCGGCAGCAACAGAACGTCATCGAAAGTAAGGGCTTCCCTGATCTCCATGGCGGCTCCTGAACCTGGTCGGCGGGGCGCGACTATGCCACGTCGGCGCCCTCCTGTCAGCCCGAAGCCTGCTCCAGCTCACGCCCCCGGTGCGAAATTTCGGCGGCCGCCCGTACCCCGTCTCAAGGTTCCAGCCGCATTCTTTCGCGCACCAGCGGGGAAGTCAGCTCCCACAGGCGCCGCTGCATCGTCTCCGGCATCTGCTCGCGCCACTCCGAGGACTTGCCGCTGCGGAAATTCGGCGCGGCGTCCGCCGCACCCTGGCGGCCGGCAAGATACGCCACCACTGCCGGAAAGAAGCGTTCGGCGTCAAAGGCCTTCAGAACGGCGCCGCAGACGGCGGCGGGGCGCGCGCTGATGTCCTCATAATCGACGAAGTGCACGCTGGATCGGCCCGCGAGCTGGTTCGCGCCATGGAACCAGGACTCGATCCAGGCAATCGCCGGCCGATAAAAGACCTCTATCAGGGCTTCCAGACCGTGCGCCGCCGCCGCATCCGCGAGCATCTTCGGTTCGAAATGAAAATACGACCATAACGCGGCGCGCGGATCGCGGAGCTGCACGATTACATGCGGGATGCCGTTTTCGAGTATCGGGGCCAGATTGCCAGCGCTGCCATCGAAATGATCGTGGGTGACGCAGCCGCCCCGGGCGATCTGCCGCATCCAGCGCGGAACCACGGCCATCCTGGGAAACGTGCCGAGACTGACGCGGACCAGCGGAATATCCAGCGCCTCGGCCAGCACGTTCGAGAGAAAGGCGCTTCCCGATTTCGGCAAGGCGGCTATAAAAAACACGCGAAATCTTTTATTAAAAATCTCCATAGGATATATACATCAGTTAATTACATATTTTTTAATAGTACGCTTACAATTTCTTCTCTTATAATTATAGGGTGCCGTGGGCGAGCGGCGTGACTGATACAAGACGAGGTCAATATGTAGAAGACGTTATATCTTTCTGCTAGCGCCAGTCTCGGTGCAAATGGCGCAACGATTTTGCTCCCACAAGGGTTTGGGTACCGTCTTGTGGGCGGAAATATCCACTATGCAGCTACAGCAACAACAGGTAGCCGGGCTCCACGCCTTGAGATTCACGATCTGGCAGGAGCTATGGTGCTTTCAAATGCTGCGATCGGTACTTTTTCGCCAAGTGCTTCTGTTAATTTTATAATTATGCCCGGCGGTGCCTATCGAGATAACAGTTCATCTTTAACGCCATACAATGTTATATTACTTGGCTGGCCGAAAGATTTTATTATCTTGAATGGATGGTCAATTATCTTTGAAGAAGAATACAAAATTGACCAAAATGACAGCATAGGATGGAGTTTGTTATTTGAACAAATTCGCCTGGATTAAGCTCTATCAATACAAATTTATGCCCATGGCTTTGGAGATGCATGACACAAGATAAACCATAAATCCGGAGTATTTTTAGTGACAGAAACCACCGGCTTATCCAGAAAGGATAGACCAAGACCTTATTCGGAGCGCGACCACGCTACTTTATACCTCCCGCTCGACCGCCGCTCCGGCTGACCTTGATCAGCCCGGGGTAACAGGTGCAGAAAATATGCTCGATCTCGGTGAAAGGAATATCGAACATCTTCCACAGATACACAAATCTGTTTCGTCCTATTCAATTAAGCCGCTATTAACCACGGCCTCTCCACACTGGAAGCACAAGCGGTCGTTTCCGGGCCGTGCCGCCTGCGTCAGGAGAGATCGTCATGGGTATCGGGGCCGACCTGCTGGCCGATCTGCTGCGGCTGAAGCAAGCCGGCGAACTCGACGACTGCGATTCGGTCGTCGAGATCGGCGCGCAGCAACTGGCGCCCGGTTTCCTGGAAGCCAGGAAGGCTCTGGCGGATCTGTTCGCGGCCTTCGGCAGGTCTGCGCCGGCCGCCTTCGGAACCAGGCCTGAGACGCGGACGCTGTTCGACGGCCAGGAGCACAGCCACCGTCATCTGCCATACGCCCAGGATTTCTGGCGGGCGCTCGGCTTCGATTATGCCGCCATCGACATCGACGGCAGCCCGCACAGCATTCCGCTCGACTTGAACTACGACCAGGTCCCGCCGGCGCATGTCCGCCGCTATGGCCTGGTCACCAACTTCGGAACCACGGAACACGTCGCCAACCAGCTCAATTGCTTCAAGGTCATTCACGACCTGACGAGGCCCGGTGGCCTGATGCTGCACGATCTGCCGGCGCAGGGATTCATGAACCACGGGCTGGTGAACTACAATGTGAAGTTCTTCTGGATGCTGGCGCGCAGCAACGACTATCGCATGACCTTCCTGAGCGTGATGCCGGGCGGCAAGGTCAGTGCCATGCCGGAGAACATCAAAGCCGCCATGAGCGCGGCCGATGTCGCGGAGGAAGCGGTGACCGGGTTTCGCGCCGAAGACACAATGATCAAGGTGCTGTTCCGCAAGCTCCATGATTTCGACTATGTGCCGCCGCTCGACGTGCCGAGCGGCAGCGAGACCGGCGACGAAACCTTGCGCCGGCGCTATTGGACCGTGTTCGGGCAGGATGCCTTCACCAGGCTGCTGGAAACCTCGTATCTCGACGGCGCGATGGCCTATTCGCGGCAAGATTATGAAGCGGCGCTGGCCCTGTGGCGGCCCTTGGCCGAGCGCGGCGATGCCGAGGCCGCGGCCGGTCTTGGCCTGCTCTTTGCCAACGGCGAAGGCGTGCCGGCCGACGATAGGCTGGCCGCTCGCTGGTTTCTCGCCGCGGCCGAGCGCGGCAACAAGGATGCACAGAGGGCGATGAGCCAGTTCTTCGCGGCCGGCCGCGGCGTGGCGCGCGACGAGGCCGCGGCGCTCCGATGGCTGCACGCGGCGGATGCGGCCGGCCCGCCCGCCCCGATAAAAGCCGCCGGAACCTGACCGCCCCCTGCCCGAAGGGGCGTTACGCCCCCCGCTCGGCCGCCGCCTCGGCGGCGAAGTCGCCGCTCGGGCCGGCCTTGACCAGCCCGGGGTAATAGGTGCGGAAAATATGCTCGATCTCGGCGAAGGGAATATCGGCGTAGAAGCCGCGCTCGGCGACATATTCCATGTGGCGGCGGTTGTCGGCGTCGAACGGATGGAAGATGGAATCGTGCCGTCCGTCGAACTCCAGCGGCCGGACGCGGAACTTGCGGCATAGTTCGATGTTGAAGGCCGGTGTCGCCTTGACCCAGCGCCCGTCGAGGTAAAGCTCGGCATAGCCGTGGTAGTAGAAGACGTCCGTGCCCATCATCTGCCTGAGCCGCGCGGTCGCCAGATGGTTGCGCACGTCGGCGAAACCGACCCGGGCCGGCACGCCCAGGCTGCGCGCCGCGGCGGCGAGCAGGCCGGCCTTGGTGATGCAGAAGCCGCGCCCGGCGGCGAGGCACCGGCTGGCGCGGAACCCTTGCGGCGTGAGATCGATATCGTAAGGATCATAGGGCAGTTCGTCGCGCACGGCGTAATAGAGCCGCACCGCCCGCGCCGCCGGCGTCGCCGCATCGCCCGCACGCTCGCGCGCGAAGGCCGCGACCGAGGGCTCGTCGCTGTCGATATAGAAACCGGGACGCAAATAGAGGGCGAGATCCGCCTCGCCATCCGGCACCGGGGCCAGAGCCGGGGCCGGGGCCGGGACCGAAGCCGAAACCGAAACCGAAGCCGGCCGTTCCTGATCGCCCGCCTGTCCCATCCGCTTCAACGCTCCTCACATCGACGGCCGGCCCGCCGCGAGATGGGCAACGATAGCGCTCCGGCGCCGCGCTGGCGAGCGGAAGGCCAGCATATCCGCCCCGCAAAGAACGCAAGGCCCCCATTTTCCGGTAAGATCGCGCTCAGCCATCTGCCGAATGGCGCCAGCACGCTCTTGCTCCAATGGTCAAATCCATTCGACACTCGGGCACCCGGCGTCCGGATTCGAGCCCCAGGCTGGCGCCCTGCCAAAGGGCAATCGTCCCCGACCTCTCAGCGGAGTTTGCCATGAGCATTCCTACCCTAGCACCTTACGCCGGCCTGCTTGGCCTGCTCTATCTCGTCTTGTGCTGGCGCGTCGTCGCTCTGCGCCGGACCCACGCCATCGGGATGGGCGACGGCGGCAACGAGAGCCTGGCCCGCGCCATCCGGGTGCAGGCCAATTTCAACGAATATGTCCCGCTGATCCTGGTTTTGCTGTTCGTTCTCGCCGCCACGGGCGCCAGCCGCTACCTGATCGATGCCCTCGGCATCGCTCTGGTGATCGGGCGGCTGCTGCATGCGCAGGGCCTTGGCCGTGTCAGCGGCCGTTCGTTCGGGCGCGAGGTCGGCACCGGCCTGACCTGGCTTGTCCTCGCGGTCGCGGCGCTGGCCGCGCTGGCGAAGGCGCTCCGCCCCTTCCTCTAGAGCCCATTCCGGAAAAGGGCACGCCCTTTTCCGGAGCAGGTGCTGGAGCATGATCTATAAAAAATCACGCTCCATCAAATCGATACAGCCGGTTCTTAAAGCGCCTTATGCGCCGAGGCTAAAGGTCGCGGAGGGTCGCGGCCGCCTTGAAACGCAGCGACTTGCGCGCCTTGATCTTCAGCGGCTGGCCGGTTTTGGGGTTGACGCCCTTGCGCGCGGCGCGCTTGACGACGCTGAAGGTGCCGAAGCCCGGCAGCGAGAACCGGCTTTCCTTCTTGGTCGTCTTGATGATCGCCTCCAGCAGGGTGGCGACCGTGTCGCGGGCCAGAGCTTTGCTGCAGCCGGTTTGTTTTTCGATGACAGCGGCGAGTTGGTCACGAGCGGACACGATCTGGTACTCCACGGCGGTTGAAACCGCATTACTTGTAGACGAGTCGCGCCAATTGCACAATGGCGATAGCGGCCAGGAGCCGCTCTTTCGCCACGCCAGGCGGCTTTACGGCCGGATGCGCGGCCCCCCATCCGGGCCGTTCCTGCCACCGCCCGGAGGCGGCTGACAGCGGGGCGGCGGCGCCCTATCATCGCGCCAGGAGCTTAAAGATTAAGGGGATTGGCATGTCGTCCGACGATCCGGCGGCAATCGAGCGGGTGGAATGGGCGCAGCGCGGCGCCGCCTGGGATCGCCAGGCCGACCGCATGGCGGCGCTGGCCGCCCGCCTCAACCAGCCGTTGATCGAGGCGGCCGATCTCCACCCGGGCCAGGCGGTGCTGGATCTCGCGTCGGGCGCCGGCGAGCCGGCCCTGACCATTGCCGCCCTGGTCGCGCCCGATGGCCGGGTCACCGCGACCGACCTGGTCGAGGAGATGTTGACCGGAGCCAGGCGGCGGGCCGCGGCGGCCGGGCTCGCCACGATCGCCTTCAAGATCGCCGACATGGCGGCGCTGCCCTTCGCGGATGCGAGCTTCGATCGCATCACCTGCCGTTTCGGGCTGATGTTCGCCCCCGACACGGAAGGGGCGCTGCGCGAGGCCTGGCGCGTGCTGCGGCCGGGCGGCCGCGCCGTCTGGATGGTCTGGGGCCCGATCGCCGAGAATACGATCTTTCTCACCATCGACCGGACCCTCAAGGCGATGCTCGGCACGTCCTTTCTCGATCGGGAGATCAATCCCTTCCGCTTTGCCGCCGCCGGCCACCTCACCCTTGGGCTCCGCGATGCCGGATTCACCGAGGCGCAGGAGATCGACCGGATCTTCACGCCCAAGGTCGAGGCCGGCACGCCGTTCTGGCGCCCGACCCTTGATCTCATGCTGGGCCATGAGCTGGAATCCCTGCCGCCGGCGCAACGGCGCGCCCTCGATCAGGCGATCGGCGACAATTTCGCCCCCTATCTCGACGGCACGCATTATCGGCTCAAGACCCATGTCCGCCTCTATGTCGGCGGCAAGCGCGGCTGAGCCTTACCCCGCGCCATCGCGGCCGGTGCCGCGGGTCTTGCCCTCATATATCATTTCGATATATTAATCAGTGGAATGACCCGGCGGCCCAATGACCCGGCTACCCGGCGTAATGTCCCGGGCGTTACGAGTCCCGGGCGGACGGCGGTTTGAAGAAAGTTTCTGCGAGATCTGGTGCCATGGATATCCGTACTCTCTGCCTCGGCCTGCTGACCTTGCGCGAATCGTCCGGCTACGAGATCAAGAAAGCCTTCGAGAGCGAGCTTGCCCCCTTTTACGAGGCGAGCTTCGGCTCGATCTATCCGGCGCTCGGCCGCCTGACCGAGGAAGGGCTGGTTTCCCGCACCGAGCAGGCGCAGGAGAAACGGCCCGACAAGAAGGTCTATCGCATCACCTCGGCCGGGCGGCTCGCCTTTCTCGACGCGCTGGCGGAGCCGCCCAGTCGCGACCGGACGCGCTCCGACTTCCTGGCGATCCTGCTGTTCGCCGATCTTTTGCCGGCGCGCCATCTGGCCGGGCTCATCGACGAGCGCCTGGCCGCCCACCAAAGCGCGGCACGCCAGATCAAATCCGAACTGGCGGCCACGCTTCCGGCCGGGCGGCGCTTCGTCCTGGGCCATGCCCTGGCGCTCTATGAAGCCGCGATCGCCTATGTCGAGGAAAACCGCCACCTGGTGGAGAGCGAGGCGCTGCTGGCCAAAGCCGGCCCGGGATCAGGCTCAGGATCAGGATCGGGCCGCCTCACCGCCCCTTGAAGCCGGTCGCCACCACATAGGCCTCGGCCGAATCCTTGCGGCTGGCCTGCGGCTTGGCATGACGGACGGTGCGGAAGCTCTGCTTCATCCTTAGGAGCAGCGCGTTCTCGGTGCCGCCCTTCAGCACCTTGGCAACGAAGCTGCCGCCGGGATTGAGAACCTGGACGGCGAAAGCCAGCGCCGCCTCGCACAGCGCCATGATGCGGAGATGGTCGGTCTGGCGATGGCCGGTGGCGGGCGCCGCCATGTCGGACAGGACGACATCGACCATCCCCTCCAGCGCCGCGATCACCCGGGCTTCGGCGTCGCTCGACAGGAAGTCGAGCAACTCGAACCGGGCGCCCGCCACCGGCGCCATCTCGTTGAGATCGACGGCGAGAACGGTACCACCGCCCGGGCTGCCCGCCGCGACCCGATCCACCGCCACCTGGGTCCAGCCGCCGGGCGCGGCGCCAAGGTCGAGCACCCGCGCGCCGGGCTTGAGGAGATGGTAGCGATCATCCAGCTCCACGAGCTTCCAGGCCGCGCGCGAGCGATAGCCCGCCCGCTTGGCGGCGGCGACATAGGGGTCGTTGAGCTGGCGTTGCAGCCACCGGGTCGAGGAAAGAGTGCGGGAGCGCGCCGTCTTCACCCGCGTATGCAGGAGGCGCTCCTCCTTGGGCGTGCCGGTGCGGGTCATGACGGTGGCGCGGCGGGGGACGTGGGTCTCTCGCGCATCAGCCCGAGGAGTACGCCTTCGCGCACGCCGCGGTCGGCGATGCGCAGGCGTCCGGCGGGACAGAGACCGATAATCGCTTCCAGAATGGCGCAGCCGGCGACCACCAGGTCGGCGCGGTCGCGCCCGACGCAGGGTTGGCGGGCGCGATCCTCGTAACTCATGGCGAGGAGGCGGCTTGACACCGCCGCCACGTCGTCGAAGCCGAGCCAGGTGCCATCGACCCGCGAGCGGTCGTAGCGCGGCAGGTCGAGGTGCACGCCGGCGAGCGTGGTGACCGTGCCCGAGGTCCCGAGCAACTGCACCCCGCCGGCGGCAAGAGCGCCGCCGATATCGTGGCTTTCGGCGAAGGGCACCAGCATCGCCTGCACCGCCGCGACCATCTGGCGATAGGCGTCGGCGGCGAAGCTGGTGCCGCCCCAGCGCTCGGCCAGGGTGACGACGCCGAGCGGCAACGAGATCCAGCCGCGCAGAACCGGCTCCTCCGCGCCCTCGAGCGCCACCCAGAGCAGTTCGGTCGAGCCGCCGCCGATATCGAAGACCAGGGCATGGCGATGGCTGCGGTCGAGCAGCGGCGCACAGCCGGCCAGCGCCAGGCGCGCTTCCTCGTCGCTGCCGATGATGTCGAGGTTCAGGCCGGTCTCGGCCTGGACGCGCGCCAGGAACGCCGCGCCATTCTCCGCCTTGCGGCAGGCCTCGGTGGCGACGCAGCGCGAGCGCGTCACCCCCCGGCGCCGCATGCGGTTGGCGCAGACCCCGAGGGCCGCGATCGTGCGGTCCATCGCGGCTTGCGAGAGACGCAGGCTGTGCCCCACCCCCTCGCCCAGGCGCACGATGCGCGAGAAGGCCTCGATCACCCGGAAACCGCCCGCCGCCGGGCGCGCGATCAGCAGGCGGCAATTGTTGGTGCCAAGATCGATGGCGGCCAGCGCCTCCGCCGCCGCACCCGCTCCTGGCCAATCCGACTTGTCGTCACGCCCGCGAGCGGGGCCGGGCAGGGTCAAATCCACACTCTCGCTCCTCACGGCATGACGGAAAGCCGCCACGGCCAGGCGAGTTTAGCAGGTCCGCGCCGCCGGCAACACCAAAGCGCGCGCCGCCATCGCCGCCCCACCCAACCAATTGACAAGCCCCGGCACCCTTCCTATGGTGCAGCGCGCAGGCCCAATCCCGGTATCGCACCCGCCCGTCCGGCACCGCCGGTCGGCCGAAATCGCCGGTGGGCCAGAATCGCCGGTGGGCTATAAGTCGCCGGGTAGGCCAGAATCGCCGGTGGGGGATCGTCTAACGGTAGGACAGCGGACTCTGACTCCGCCAGTCTAGGTTCGAATCCTAGTCCCCCAGCCAGGCGTTTTCCGTGATCCCGCACCCGCCCGGCGTCATCCCAAGGCGATTCAGGGTCGGATTTTCGCATCGCGAGCCGCTGCTCCCGCCCAATCCTGCGCGGATCGGCACCCCCGCCTGCCCCGAATTAAGAAAACAGTGGACGAACGGCCGGCCCCCGTCCTTAAACTGTGCCTGGGGATTCCGACAACAGGGAAACGCGTGCGCAGCGGCTTGAGCAATCTGAACGCCATACGGTGGCCGTTGCGACGGCTTTGCGCCGCCGGACTTCTGTTGGCGCTCGCGGGCCTGTGGGTCGCGGGTTTTCCCCCGGCGGCCCGGGCGGGAGATACGTCCCTCTGCGGCGGCAACGTCACGACCAATGATGCAAAAATCACCCGGACGATTTTCTGTGCCGAAGCCGATGTCAGCCGGTATTTCCTGATTTCGCCGGATCTGAAGGCCCTGTCCGACGCGCAGCGCGTCGATGTCCTTCAGCGCCCGACCTATTACACCCTCGCCTATATGACGGCGGCGCTGGCGAACGATATCCAGGCCGACTTCGCTCAGGCCGACGTGCAATCGGCGACCTATACCGGCACGATCGCCGTCCGCGGCGCCGGCAATCGGGACGTGGATAATCAAGCCTTCACCCTCTCGCTTGATCGCAAGGCCGAAGAGGGGATCGACTGGAAGACGTTTCCGGCCATGAACCTCCTCTCCCTCCCGGGCGCCCGGCAGACGCCGTGGCTCCAGCAGAGATTATCCACGGAATCCGCAGCCAAATGACCAATCCAGCCGCAAGAGACCGCAAGCACCCGTGCCAGCATTCCGCCTGGCTTGCGCGCGATTGCGGCGGCGCTTATCCTTGGGGGCAAAGATGAAACTGCGCGCAAAATTCAACGTCACGATCATCGCGGCCTTCGCCATCGGCTATGTCGGCATCGGCGTTCTTCTGAACTCTCTCTTCATCGCCGATGCGCGCCGCGACGTTCTGGAAAACGCGCGCGTCATGATGAGCGCGGCCAATGCCGTGAAGGGCTATACCGACAGCGAGATCGTTCCCCTGCTCGCAGCCGGCAGTCAAACCACGTTCCAGCCGGCGGCCATTCCCTTCTTCGCCGCGAAGCGGACGTTCGAGCGGATGCGCAAGACCTTCTCGAATTATGCGCTGGTCGAGACGGCGCTCAACCCCACCGACCTTGAGGACAGACCCACCGACTGGCAGGCGGATTTCATCCAGCATTTCCGCAATCAACCCAGAACGACCGAGCTGATCGGGACGCGCGACACGCTCACGGGCGAGGCCCTCAACCTCGCCGAGCCGATTTCGGTGTCCGATGTGAGTTGCCTGGCCTGCCATTCCAGCCCCTCGGTGGCGCCGGCCTCGATGATTGCGAAATATGGCGCCTCCAACGGCTTTGGCTGGAAGCTTCATGAAATCGTCGGCGCCCAGATCGTCTCGGTGCCGATGGCCGTTCCGCTGACCAAGGCACATACGGCGTTTGTATACGTGATGGCCGCCCTGCTGGTCATGTTCCTGGTCGTGCTGGTGATCATCAATGTGCTGCTGCATTATGTTATCATCAAGCCGGTGGTAACGGTTGCGGGCATCGCCGAAGCGGTCAGCCTGGGTCGGGCCGATGTCGAGGAATTCGAGCCGAAGGGCAATGACGAGATCGCATCCCTTGCGGCCTCGTTCGCCCGGATGCGGCGAAGCCTCGACAGCGCGCTCCAGATGCTGCAATAGCCGCCTGGGATTTTCCGGCGGCCTTGCGGTAAAGGGTCGGGCATGAGCGAGGACGGCTTACCAAGCGCGATCGGCCGCTATCGGCCCGTTGGCATCGTCGGGTCCGGGGCGATCGGCACGGTGTATCGCGCCCATGATCCGCTGATCGATCGCTTCGTCGCGATCAAGGTCATTCGCGGCGAGGTGCTGAATGCCGAGGTTCGCGATGAGTATCTGAAGCGCTTCCGGATCGAGGCCCAGGCGGCGGGGCGCTGCGCCCATGCGAACATCGTCGCGATCTTTGATTTCGCCGACGAGGAATCCCATCCTTTCATCGTCATGGAGCTGGTCCAGGGGCGGCCCTTCTCCCAGATCCTGCGCGATTCCGCCCTGCGCGCGGAGACGGATTGCCTGGGGGTCATCCGTCAGACGCTACAGGCGCTGGCCTATGCGCACGAGCAGCGGATCACCCATCGCGACATCAAGCCGGCCAATGTGATCGTCACCTCCGAGGGCCAGGCCAAGGTAACCGATTTCGGCATCGCGCGCGTCGAGCAGGGCTCGCAGACTCAGCTTGGCGAGATGCTGGGCACGCCCAATTACATGGCGCCCGAGCAGGTCAATGGCGGCGCCGTCGATCATCGCGCCGATCTGTTCGCAAGCGCCTGCATCCTCTATCAGATCCTGAACGGGCGCGCGCCTTTCGCCGGCCGCAACATGACCGAAACCATCGCCAAGCTCCTCGACCAGGCGCCGCTCGATCTGTCGGACATGGAGAACGGGCCGAACGCCGCCTATGTCCCGGTCATCCGCCGCGGCCTCGCCAAGAAAGCCGCCGACCGCTTCCCCAACGCGGAAAGCTTTTTGGAAGCGCTGGACGCGGTGGGGGATGTCAAGCCGACGCAACCCGAAGACCATACGCTGGTGCTCAACAGCGTGTCGTCCTTTGCAAGCCAGGAGAGCCGTTTCGCCCCCGACGAGTTGCGCGCGCTGGAGACGGACCTCGCCCGCTATACCGGTCCGATCGCGCGTTTGAAGGTGAAGCAGGCCGCCCAGGTCGCAACCTCGCTCTCCGAGCTTCATGCGCTGCTGAGCACGGCGCTGAGCCGGCCGGAGGAGGTTACCGCCTTCCTCAAGGCTCATCCGGCCGATCCCGCCTCGCTGCACGGCGGGACCGCGCATGCCGGCGGCACCGCAGGCACGGGGGCGGCCAGCCTGCACGAGGATGGGCACGGGCATC
This sequence comes from uncultured Rhodospirillales bacterium, assembly GCA_937905845.1. GTDB lineage: Bacteria > Pseudomonadota > Alphaproteobacteria > Ferrovibrionales > Ferrovibrionaceae > CALCYJ01. Next base: position 8,638 of record CALCYJ010000314.1, on the reverse strand, counting down.
ACACCCATTCGGGCGCGGGCTCCCTCACCGGCATCTCGCGGAGCTTGTCGGTCATTCCCGTGACGCCGCAGCTTCAGGAAGCTGCCGTCGAGAGCCTGGTCCGGCTGGTCGGGCCGATCGCCAAGCTCCTGGTTTCCCAAGCGAGCAAGGATGCGCCCGACGCGCGCACTTTCGTCGACCGGCTGACCGCCCAGATCAAGCGGCCCGAAGACGCGGCCGAGTTCAAGCGCCGGCTGACGGCGAAGATCTCCGCGCTCTAGCGCGCTTTCCGACCGGATGGAATCAGCCGGTCGATCGGAATTCGCGCTCGCTCGACATCTTGAGCCTGTTCTTGTCGCAAAAGTGGTGCCCACTTTTGCGGAACAGGCTCGAGAAGCGGGTCTGGAACCAGCTCTAACCGCCGACGAGAACGGTCGGCATCCCGGTGATGATCACGCCACCATGGGCGGTCTGGTCGCCGATCCGCGCCGCCGGCAGCTTGCCGATCAGGACGGTCGACGAGCCCTTGACGATCGTGTCGGGCGGGCCGACGCAGATCAGCATGTCGCTCACCCGTGCCGCCGGCAGCCCGCCGATCAGCACATTGATCATCGCCGGCGGAATGATCGGCCCGCCCACATGCGGAACGGGGCCGGTGAACATCACGCAGGTATGCATATCCGTCACGCGGGCTGCGGGTGGGCCCATCTCATTTTCCGATATTGATGATTTGCACGCGGCGATTGCGCGGCTCGGACGTATTCGCCGGCGTGGGCACGAGCAGATCCTCCTCGCCGACACCGCTGGCCAGCAGCCGTGACGGCGCGATCGCATATTTGCTCACGAGATAGGATTTGACCGCCTCGGCACGGTGCAGGGAGAGCATCTTGTTGAAGAGCGGATTTCCGACCGTGTCGGTATGGCCGATGATTTTGAAGCTGAACCCCGATAGCGCGGGGCTGCTCAGCGCCCGTCCGAGCTGGTCGAGCGATGCCACCGCCTGCGGCGTCAAATGCGCCGAGGCGGCGGCAAAATCGATCGACAGGTTGATGGAGGGCGCGCTTGACGGCGCGGCGGCGGCCGGTGCGGCCGGTACGACCGGCGCGGCCGGCGGAGGCGGTACGGCCGGTGCCGGCATTGGCGTCGCGGCCGGTGCGGGCATTGGCGGGGTGGTTGGCGGGGTGGTTGGCGGGGTGGTTGGCGGGCTTGCGGCTTGAGCGGGAGCGGGAGCCGGTGCCGGTGCCGGTGCGGGGGCAGGCGTCGCGGGCTGTGCGGGGGCTTCGGGCGGCGGCGTGAGGGCCCGGATGATCTGGTCGGCGGACGGATTGGTCTGCGCCCAGGCGAGTGCCGGAACACAGAGCAAAATCGCGGCGGACAGTGCAAAAGATCTGATCATCCATTCCCCCTCAGCAGGCCGGATCCTATCATGAGCGGCGCCGCGATCAACCGGCCGGGTGCCGAGCGGCGCCGAAGCCTTCGGCCACCGAGGCGTCGAAAACCGCCTCGCCCCGGATCCGTGGCCCCGAAACAGCCGGCATCCCCACAGGCAGCCAGCTTGTCCAGCCCAGGCGCGGTGCGCCCGCCTCTCCGCGGGCCAGTTGCAACGGCGGCGCCTGCGTTGATTCCAGCAAAAGATTGACGGCGAAATCGTATTCGAAGCCGACATAGGCACGGACCAGGGACGCGAGCCGGATCAGGGCCGGCCTTCCTGGAAGCAGAGAATCGAATTCCGCCCGGCTCATCGGACCGATGCGCAAGAGGAAACGGGCCTGCTGGCTCCAGGCCCTGGTCCCGATCGCCGCATCCAGCCCGAGCGCGTTGAACTGTCCGGGCTGGCGCTTCACCGGCAGCCGGCTTTGCCCATCCCGGGCGATGGCAAGCCAGGCGCCGGAGAATTCCACGATCTCGACCGGCCGCTCCAGGAAATCGCACAGCATCATCTGGAGCCGTTCGGCCGAGCGCGGCCGGGCGGCGAAAAATCCGGCATAATACTGGAGCGGATCGGCGCCGGGCGGGAAGCGTTCGGCCAGTTGCGGCGAGGCAAAGCCCGTCAGCGCGAGCACGGCCTCTCCCACCGGCTCGGGCCCGCGCGCGTCCGGGCCCCAAGCCTTCTCCGCCGAACGATGGACCCGGTATTTGCTCGCCGCGGCGGCGAAACCCTCGACCAGCCGCTGCGCCAAGAGGTCGAAGAATTCCGCGATCGCCCTGGCCCGCCCGCGCACCGATTGGGCGACAAGCTCGGTGTACCACCGCGGCAGGGCGGCAGACGGCCCCGTCAGTCCGATCACGGTGGAGACGAGCTGCGCCTTGCGTCCGCCCGCAGGCGGCGCCACCGCCAGGACTTCGCCGCTTGGATAGGCGAGCGAGGGCGGCGCCACGAAGCGGATGCCATCCTCCTCGGGTGCTGCGCGTTCGAGGATCCGCACCGCGGCATCGAAGGTGAAGCGCTCGGGCGTTTCTTCGAGATCCTCCAAAGCCGATTTGCCCATCCCCCGCCCCTTCACAGCAGCGTGCGGGTGCCCGAGCGCGCCGGAAAGCGCGCCACGGGATCGGGATGGCCGCGCAGCCGCACGCTCGTCCGCACGAAGGAATTCAGCGTCGCGTGCAGGGCCAGGAACCGTTCGAGCACCGAGGCCAGCAGATACAGTCCGGCCGAGGAATAGGCCCGCGGCTCGAATTCCAGCGTGATATCGAGGCCGCGACAGAACGCGCCGGGCCGACCTTGCGGCACGCGCCCGGTACCCGGAACGGCATCGACCGAAAGGAGGGATTCCACCGCCGTGCGATATTCGGCGGTGTCGCGAAGATCGTACAGGCGCAGGATTTCCTTGAGCGCCGCCGCCCCTTCGGCCCCACCCGTGACCGAGAGGTGGGACAGCGACAAATGCGAGACAAGCCGCCAGGCGCGTTTCGCGCGGAATTCCGGCCTGAGCGTCGGTGTCGGCGGCGTCAGGCAGACGACATCGGCGAGGCTGCTGTTCGGCTCGAGCTGCGTCAGTCGCGGATGGCCGCCGCCGAAGGGAAGCTCCATCGGCAGGTCGCGGTTGAGGCACAGGGCATCGATCGAGAGAATGCTCTCGCTTTTCTGCGTCGGATCGAAGGCGGGATCCAGGGGGGCGATGAACGTGTCGCTGCCGCCGATGATGGCCGCCGCCGGCCGGCGGATCTCGTGGAACAGGCCGGGGCCGTCCTCGTCCGTCGCGCGGCGAAGCTTCGATCCGTAGAACGGCTGCCAGGGGCGCACGCGGGCGTCCTGACGGATCTCGCGCACGCCGGTGACGCCCCAGACTTCGACGACATCGGCGCGGCGCGCGTCGGCCACGACGCGATATTCCGTGACCGTATGATCGAGCGGCATCGGCTCGCAGCGCTGCGGGAACAGGTTCACCAGCGGCACGCAGCCGAGCGCGAAATTATCCGCCTTCACGCCGCGTTCGTACTCCGCGCTGCTGCGGCCAAGATAGAAGAAAACCTCGATGCGGCTGGTATCGCAGACCAGCGTCTTGGCCTCCAGCCCGCCAAGATCGAGGAACAGGAATTTCTGCGGAAAGGCAAAATACTCGCTCAGCAGGCGAAATCCGGAGAAGCTCCTGGCCGGCCAGGGCAGCAGCGCCTCCTCGGGCGCAAATCCCACCTGCTGCAACGCGCTCGAGGGCAGCAGAACGGGGTTCGCATCCTCCGGTCCATCCGCCAGCGCGATGCCGAGCGTGTGAACGGCGAGCGTTTCGAAGAGCTGGGTTGCGATCGCATCGCCGCCGCGCAGAAAGAACCGCAGCCGGTCGACGCCCAAGGCGCTGAACGCGACATCGGGATTGGCGGTCGTCAAGACCATGCGCAGGCAGGCAACCGCGCCCTGTATCGTCGGGTTAGCGGGCGCGGTGAAGGGAACGTTGGTAATGCGCGCGCTTTCGATCGTCACCGGCCAGATCGTGATCGGGTTGGCGGTGCGGTAGCGGCATTGCTGGCCGCGCACGCCCTCGGTATCGAGCGTGAAGCCGGCGGGGATCTCGATTGCCGCCGCCATGTCGGGCTTGCCGCGGAACTGGGCGACCGCGCAGGAGGGAAACGGGGCCAGATAATGCGGATAGAGAATGCCGAGCAGCGCATCGGTCAATTCCGGGAATTCGTCATCCAGCCGCTGCTGAACCCGCGCGGACAGGAAGGCGACGCCGTCGAGCAGGCGGGCGACATGGGGATCGTCCACCGCTTCGGGGCTCAAGCGCAAGCGGCCGGCGATCTTGGGATGCGCCTGGGCGAATTCCGCCGCCAGCTTGCGGATCGCGGTCAGTTCGCGGTTGAAATAGGGCAGCAGCGCGTCAGACAAGAGTGCCTCCGCTTACCTCGATCTCCGCCGTCGCGGTATGGACCAAAGTATCGAAGCTGATCGGCTCGGGCGCGGGCTCGGCATGCAGAAGCGCGTCGATGCGCAGATGCAAGGTCGTGCTCAGGGCCTCCTTGGCCGGCAGAACCGCTACGTTCACTTGGGCCAGGCGCGGCTCGAAGATCCGGATCGCCTGTTCGACCTCGATGCGCAGCCGCTCCCGCGCCTCGGCCTCGCCCATGGCGCCGCTGGTGAAGTCCGGCAGGCCGAAACAGAGCGAGGAGGCCTGCACCTCGCCATAGTGGCGCGGCACGGAGCGAAACCGCCGCCGGCCGTTGAGCAGCGCCTCCAGATCGCGCCGGAGCGCGCGCTTGAGCACCGCCAGCGCCTCGCCGGCCGAGATCGGGCGATCGCGCTCAAGCTCCGGCGCGTCATCCAGAAGACGGTCGAGCACGGACAGATTGACCCGCGCGCCGGCATCGCGCACCCGTTCGAGATAGCGCCCGCTGCCGCCGGTCCGGGTGATCGTGTCGTCGCTCATGGCTCGCCCGCCGCCCTCACGATGCGCCCGGCGCGGCCAGTTCCGTCAGGAGACGGAAGGACGCCGAGATGTCGTCGAGCTGAAACTGCGGTTGAAGGTTGATTTCGCATCGAAACGCTCCGGGCTTGCCCGCCATTTCGGAAACCCTGACCGAGGAGGAGACCAGCGGGTATCGCGCCATCGAATCCGCGCCGGCCCCCAGATTGGCGTTGGTATAGTGCAGCAGCCAATGGCTGAGCCGCTGCTGGATCGTTTCGGCGGGCAGAAAGGCGCCGACCATGTCCCGCCCCATCACCTTGACGTAATGCGCGAAGCGGGAAACGCATACCATCGTATTGAATTGCGCCGACAGTTTGGCGTTGCTGTTGGCGCTGCCGCTGCCCGATCCGGAATAGCGCTGCGCCGTTTGCAGGCTGCGCGCCGCGCCGAGCACGATTTCGCCGCCATAGGGCAGCCCCATCAGCGGCATGAAGCCGGCGTCGATGAGGTTTCGCTCCTGGCGATCGGTCAGGATCACCTCGATCGAGGGCCGCGGCATGCCGTCGGCGATATCCGTCGAAAACGGCTCTTGCGGCAGATCGCCCACGATTCCACCGCCCTCGCGGTCGCTCTCATAGCCGCGCATGTCGGCCGGCCAGCCGTGATTGTCGAAGGCGCGCATCACGCAGGCGGCCACCGCATAGCACGCGCCGGCCCAATTCCGCTCGGCCGCCGCATTGATCCGCTCGCGATAGTGGAAGCCGCGCCGTGGCGGAACGATTTCATCCCACAACGGCCGCACGAGAAGACGCGGCAGGCTTACCGCCATGAACCGGACGTCTTCCCGCAAGGCCAAGCCGCGCCAGCGCCCGTAATCCACCGCCGCGAACGGGCCGGCCGGATCCGCGACGCCCGAGAGTTCGGCAAAGGCATCCACGCCGAAGAGGGCCGGTGCCGCATTGATCACCATCGGCGCGAAGGCCGCCGCCGCGATGCCGGACAGGGAAGCGACCGCGCTCACGTCATCGGTCGGCGCGCCGGCGTCGGGGCGATGCCGGATCTCGTAATCGAGCAGCAGGAGCCCATAGGGCTCGCCGCCCGGCATGCCGAACTCGTCCTCATAAATGTGCCGGAAGGCCTGGCTCTGATCGAACTCCGCCGCGCGCTCGAGATCCCGGCAGAGTTCGGGCCAGGCCACGTTCAGCACTTTCAGCTTCAGCCGCGACGCCGGGCCGATGTGATCGCCAAGCCAGGAGAGCGCGCGCCAGCTCGCCTCCAGGCGGCGCAATCGCGGCGCATGCAGGATCGCATCGATCATCGCGCCGAGGCGCGCGTCGATGGCGGCAATGTCCCGGTCGATCGCCCCGCGCAGGCGGTCGCGGTCGCGCAAAAGATCGATAACCGCGCCGGTCCCAAACCAGCTTTCCAGAAATTCGGCGGCCGCCAGTTCGCGCGGGGCCAGAAGGGCAGCCAGACGGGCTGCCGCATCCTGGTGCCGTTCCGAAACGAACCGGCCGCTCAGGACCGCCTCGCGCAGCGGCGCGATCGCGGCATGCGCCGGCCCGGCGCGGGCGCCATCCGGTTTGGGTTCGGATTTGGATTTGGGTTCGGATTTGGGCTTGGGTTCGGGCTTCGGGTCCGCCCGCTCGGATGGCGGCGCCATCGCACCGCGCAGAGCCGCGGTCATCGCCGGCGTCAGGATCTGGGTGGCGTCCTCGTCCGCTACGAACGCGGACACCGGAGAAGACTTGTTCCCCGGTGTCCGGCCGTTCGTGTCGTCACCCGTCATCCCGGCCCTCGCCGCTTCGGCCGATGGCAGCGAGGTCGCTGCCTTCAGGACTTCTCGGGAATACGCGCGACCATCCGCATGCTGGTGGTCAGCTCTTCCATCTGGAGCCAGGGCCGCAAATAGGCGATCGCATTGTAGGAGCCGGGCTTGCCGGGGATCTCCTTCACCTCGATCTTGGCCTCGCGCAGCGGATAGCGGGCCTTGGTCTCGGCGCCCGCGTCCGCATTGCCGTTGACGTAATTGTTGATCCAGCGGTTGAGCCAGTTCTGGCAATCGCTGGCTTCCATGAAGCTGCCGATCTTGTCGCGCGCCATCACCTTGAGGAAATGGGCGAAGCGGCTCGACGCCATCATATAGGGCAGGCGCGCCGAAATCGCCGCATTGGCCGTCGCCTCCGGCCGGTCGTAGCGTTTCGCCTTCTGCGCCGTCTGCGCGCCGAAGAACACGGCATAATCGGTATTCTTGTAGTGACAGAGCGGCAGGAAGCCGAGCTTCGACAATTCGGCTTCGCGCCGGTCGGTGATGCCGATCTCGGTTGGGCATTTCGCGTCCATGTCGCCATCGTCCGACTGGAACACGTGAAAGGGAAGATTCTTCACCTTGCCCCCGCCCTCGGCGCCGCGGATGGCGGTGCAGAAGCCGTTCTCGTCGAAAGCGGCCGTCAGGCTTTCGCCCATCATATAGGCCGCATTCATCCAGCAATATTTCTCATGATCCATCGGCTTGGCGGCGCCGGCGGCATCGAAGGGCGCCTCCTCGTAGCCGAATTCCTCCACCGGAGCCGTCGAGGCGCCATAGGGAACGCGGGCCAGCGTGCGCGGCATCACGAGCGAGACGAAGCGCGCATCCTCGCTATCGCGGAAGCCGCGCCACTTGGCATATTCCGCCGTTTCGAAAATCTTCTCGAGATCCCGCGGCTTGGACAATTCGTTCCAGCTTTCGAAGCCGAACATGCCCGGCGCCGCGGCCGATACGAAGGGCGCGAAAGACGCGGCGGAAACATTCGAGATCAGCCGCAGCGTCTCCACGTCATCGGGGTGATTGCCCCATTCGTAATCGCCGATCAGGGCCGCGTAGGGCTCGCCGCCCGGCGTGCCGAACTCGTTCTCGTAGATCTTCTTGAAGAGCGTGCTCTGATCGAATTCCACCGCCTTGGACAGGTCGCGGTTCAGCTCGCGCTTGGTGGCATTCATCACCCGGATCTTGATCGAGCTGCCGGTGTTGGAATTCATCGTCATATGGTGCAATCCGCGCCAGCTTCCCTCGAGCTTGAGGAATTTCGGATCGTGGATAACCTCGTTCAACTGCGCCGACATTTTGCGATCGATCGCGGCAATGGCCTTGTCGATCGTGCGCGTCAGGTTCTTGTCGAAGGTCACGGTGCCGCTCAAGGCCTCCGTGACCAGCGTCTTTACCAGGTCCTGCGCGCGGTCGGGTTCGGTCTGCTTGGTCGCGGAAACCACCGAATCCAGCAGGCTGGCGCCTTCTGTCGTCTGTGCCGCCGCGGTTTGCGGCTGTGCCTTCGTGTCGGCCATCGGCATCGCCCTCTATTTGCTGAGTCCGAGGTCGCCGGACAGCGACGCCAGATCATCTTGGCTTTGCAAAATCTGCTCGAGCAGCTTTTCGAGTTCTTCGGAGCGGTCGGCCTTGCTCAGAAGATCGCGCAGCTTGTTGCGCGTATCGAGCAGGGCCTTCAGCGCCGGAATCTTTTCCACGATGGCGGCCGGCTCGAAATCGTCCATGCGCTTGAATTCCAGATCGACCGCCATCTGGCTGCCATCGTCGGCCAGCTTGTTGTCGACCTTGAGCTTCAAGCCCGGGGTCATGCGCCCCATGACGTCGCTGAAATTGTCCCGGTCGATCTGGACGAATTTCCGCTCCGACAGCGGCCGGAGCGGCTGGGTGGGATCACCCGAAAAATCGCCCAGAACGCCCACGACGAAGGGTAGTTCCTTCTGGACCTGGGCCCCTTCGGTTTCCACGTCATAGGTGATGTGGACGCGCGGCTTGCGCACCTTGGTCAGCTTGT
>CALCYJ010000313.1 GCA_937905845.1 uncultured Rhodospirillales bacterium | reverse complement strand
ACGACGACGACGCGCTTGCCATGCTTGGCCAGCTCGTCGCGGAGGGCATCGGAATCCGTCACCGTCCGCAGGTAATAGCTGCCTGGCAGATTGGCGTTGGGCACATCGAGCGCGCGCGGACGTCCGCCCAGTGCCAGCAGCACTTTGTCATAGGTGAGCGTCTGCCCATCGGCCAGGCGCACCGATTTGGCGGCGGGATCGAGCGCGGTGGCCTCGCCATGCAGCAGCTCCACGCGCTGCTCGTCGTACCATTCCGGCTCGTGGACGTAGATGCCGCCGTTGCCATAGGTGCCGGTATCGTTGATCTCGCCGCGTAGATACTCCTTGGAGAGCGGCGGGCGTTCATAGGGGAGATCCGGCTCGTCGCCGACCAGGGTCACCGGTCCGGTGTAGCCGTGCTCGCGCAGGGCAAAGGCCGCGCGGGCGCCGCATTCCCCGGCGCCGACGATCACCATGCCCCGATCGGCCATCGCGGCGTCAGCCGAGATTGATCAGGACGCGGCCGCTTTCGACCTTGGTCGGATAGGTCTTCAGGTTGACGCAGACCGGCGCGCCCTTGGCCTCGCCGGTCTTGTAGTTGAAGCGGCCGTTATGCATCGGGCATTCGATGATGTCGCCCATCACCAGGCCATCGGCGAGCTCCACCTGCTCATGGGTGCAGAGCCCATCGGTCGCGTAGAACTTGTCCTCCGGGCTGCGATAGATCGCGTAGTTCTGGCCGCCATGGCTGAAGCCCATCACGTCTTCTTCGTCGACCGCGTCGGCGGCGCAGGCATCGACCCAGTTATCGGCCATCGAAACTCTCCTGGAGGCTTGGTTTATTCGGCAGGAACGGCGACGGCCGGGCCGGAGGTGGCGGCATAGGGCGTGGCGCTGGAGGGCAGCGGCCGCCGGATGGTGTAGCCGGGGTCGTTCCTCTGGCGCCACAGTGCCGGGAGGATCTCGCCGAAATAGGCCTCGATCGTGCTGGCGCAGGGTGTCGGCGTATCGGCCTTGATCGCTTGATGCAGCTTCGGCAGAGCGTGATAGGGCACCATCGGGAACATGTGGTGCTCGACGTGGTAGTTCATGTTCAGGTAGAGGAAGCGGAAGATCGGGTTCATGTAGACCGTGCGCGCGCAGAGCCGGTGGTCGAGCACGTCCTCGGCCAGGCCGATATGCTGGGTCAGGCCGAAATATACCCCGAGCCAGGCCCCGTACATGAGCGGCAGCGGCCCGACGAACATCACCGGCAGCCAGGAATGGAAGGCGATTGCCGCGACCACCGCCGCGATGTGGATCGCGAGGAAGATGCGGGCGTCGCGATAGACCTTCGGCCATTCCGATTCCGGAACCCAGGTCGCCTCGTCGGGGAGCAGCCGGCCGGCCGAATGGATGACCAGCTTCTTCAGCGCGACATAGGCCGTCGGCCAGCCGAAGAAATAGAGCGCGACCTTCCAGAGCGATGGCGGGCGCTGCACGGCGATCTCGGGATCGCGGCCGACGATGATCGTGTCGGTATGGTGCCGCGTATGGCTCCAGCGCCAGACCTCCGGATCGCGCATGATCATGAAGCACGCGACCTTGTAGACCAGGTCGTTGAGCCAGCGCGTCTTGAAGGCCGTGCCGTGGCCGCATTCATGCCAGCGGCTGTCGCTTGAGGAGCCGTAGAGCACGCCATAGCCGATGAAGAACGGCACGCAAATCCAGGTGCCCCAGAAATAGGTGGCGCCGGCGGCGAACAGGATGAACAGCAGGACCCAGAGGATGGTGTCCCGGATCGCAGCGGCGTCGCTCCGCTGCATCAGCTCCTTCATCTGCTTGCGTGGCACTGCGCAGCGATACCATTGGGCATTGGCGAGGCCCTTCGAAACCGCGGCGGCGTTTTCGGGTCCGACGAGGCTGTAATCGCGTTTCATAGGCATGGCCGGACGCTCCCTCCCAGGAGCCGGTTCTTCATGGCCCGATCATAGCCCCCGCGGGGCCCCGCCTCAATGCACCGAGTCCCTCAATGCACGGAGTCCCGGATGATCACGCGCTGCAGCAGCTCGACGGAGCGGCGCATGCCCTCCATGGGGGACATGGTGCTGTCCTCGTGCTCGATCGAGAGCACGTCGTTATAGCCGACCTGGGCGAGGAGGGCGATGAAGTCCCGCCACCAGCTCTCGTTATGGCCGTAGCCCAGGGTCACGTAGTTCCAGGACCGGTCTGCCACTTGGGCATTGGGCTTGGTTTCGAGAAGGGTGTTCGGGTCCGCATTTTCGCGGTCGATCCGGGTGTCCTTGGCATGGACGTAGAAGATGCCGTCCCGGAGCTTGCGGATGCCGGTCAGCGGCTCGCCGCCCATCCACATCATGTGGCTGGGATCGTAATTGGCGCCGACCGTGTCGCCGGCCGCGTCGCGCAGCTTGATCATGGTCTCGACATTGTAGACCAGCTGGCTGCCATGGATCTCGATGCAGATCTTGTCGATGCCGTTATCCTTGCCGAATTTGGCGAGCTTCTTCCAATAGGGGATCGCGACCTTGTCCCACTGCCAGTTCAGGATTTCGATGCCTTCCGGCGGCCAGGCGGTGATGATCCAGTTCGGGTTCGCATCGCCCGGCCCGCCGGGCAGGCCGGACATCATCACCACCCGATGGATGCCCATCAGCTTGGCGAGCTTGAAGGTCTTGCGCACGACCGCGTCGTGCTTCTCGCCCATCTTGCCCGGGGCAAGCTGGTTGCCGGAGCAGTTGAGGGCTGCGATCTCGAGCCCGTGATCCTTCACCTTGGCCTTGAACTCCTTGCGCGCCTTCTCGCTCTCCAGCATCTTGTCGAGATTGATATGCGGCGCGCTCGACCAGTTGCCGCAGGCGAATTCCAGGGTCTCCAGGCCGAGCTCGGCGCTGGCCTTCAGCATCGCGTCGAAGCTCAGCTTCTCGAGACTGTCGGTGATCATGCCGATCTTCATGTTGTGCTCCCTTAGGCGAGGTCTCGTACCCTTACCCTGACCCTCCGGTTCGGGGGAGGGGATTGAACCGAGCTTGCCTTCTCCCTCCCCCCATTCGGGGGCGGGCCGGGGTGGGGGTACGGATCACCCGAGCAAGCTGAAACTCAGACTTTCACCGGCTGACCGGTCTTCAGCGATTTGACGGCGGCCTCGGCCAGCACGATCGCATTGCGCCCGTCCTCGATGCTGGTCCGCGGCTCGGCCTTGCCGAGGCAGCAATCGATGAAATGCTGCAGCTCCGTGCGATAGGCCTCGGCATAGCGCTCCAGGAAGAAGTGCAGCGGCTTATCGCCGACGACGCCGGGCTCGCCGGAGAAGGTGACGGTGGTGCCGATCTGGTTCCCGGCCTGCAGCATGCCCTTGGACCCGAAGGCCTCGATCCGCTGGTCGTAGCCGTAGACCGCGCGGCGGCTGTTGCTGATCTGGGCGATGCAGCCGCTCGCGGTCTTCAGCACGACCATGGCGGTGTCGATGTCCCCGGCCTTGCCGATCTCCGGATCCACCATGTTGGAGGCGACGGCATAGACCTCGGTCGGCGCCTCGCCCAGCAGCCAGCGCGCCATGTCGAAATCGTGGATCATCATGTCGCGGAACAGGCCGCCCGATTGCTTGATGTAGCCGATCGGCGGCGGGCCGGGGTCGCGGCTGGTGACGATGAGGGTCTCCAGGGTGCCGATCTTGCCCGCGCGAATGCCCGCGTGGATTGCGGCGAAGCTGGCATCGAAGAAGCAGATGCTGCGGCCGCTGCCCAAGATGGACGAAGTCAAGATGATCGGAGCGAGTGTCGTCGCCTCGATCCCGATCGGCGCCGCCGCGCACGCCACA